>JAVFAO010000603.1:0-3450 GCA_034002465.1 Myxococcota bacterium | reverse complement strand
CCTTTCTTTGATAGAGCTCGCGGTCCTGGACTAAGACGACCTGCCAACCACTTCTGCCCCCATTCTTGATTTTTTGTTGCAAAGACAGGCTCGGCCATCACGTTTCAACGGCTGAGGTCGTGTTTGCATCGAGCCTGTTCAGCTCTTGAGCATGCAGACGGCTCGACCTGCTCTTCTCGCTGCATTTCCCAGTCGAAACCCACTCGAAACTCTGAGGCATATCATGGCCAAGGCTTTTCGCTCGCTCGCTTTGAGCGTCGCCCCCTCCCATTCCAAGACCGGCAACTCGACGGCTCAAGAGAACGGCAAGCTGCTCGGCTTCGCCGAGGCCGAGGCCTATGCTCCGGAACAGCGTGATCCCTGGCTGCGCAAGCTCGTTGCCGCCGATTTGCAGAGTCCGAAGCTCTACCGCCGCGCAGCCGCCATGGGGACCGTGCATCGACTTGGCGAAGCCTCCCCCATCCAGGCCCAAAGGCAGCTCGATGCCCTCCTCAGAGGAGAAGTCGACCCCACCGAGGAACCGGCTCGCAGGTGGATCTTCGGTCGCGCTCCGAGCGCCATCGATGAGCTCGAACGCGAGGCTTGCCAACGAGCCGAAGCCCTGGCACAGGAGCTGTTCAGCATTCTGGAGCTCCCACGTACGATGGGCGGCAGTGAGCCGGCCGAGGTCATGCGCTCACAGAACGCTGCTCGCCTTTCCAGCGCGCGACTTCACGCCGCTCTGCATCGCCGCGATGAGCTCGAGGGTCTCAGAGTGCTGCTCGAGATGAGGGGGCGTTCGGCTCTCACCAGGCAACTCGCAGCGCTCGACGCACAGGCTACGAGCCAGCGTTCGGCTTTTCCTGTCTGCGCCGAGGCCACTGAGGATGAGCGTTTGCTCCGTGCCTGCGCGTGCAACCCTGAGGGCTGGTGGACGAGCTTCGGCAGCGACACGGAGCATTAGTATCGAGGCGGTGGTGGTCGTATCTACCAGCCAATAAAAGGGATTCCAAAGGGCTCGCCCTTTGGCGGGGTGTGGGGCAGAGCCCCACTCCGACCCATCCAAAGACCCATCAAAGGCGCCGCAGCCCTCAAAGCGAGCCGCTCGAAGAGCGCAAGCGGCAGCGGAGCGCAAGCGGCAGCGGAGCGCAAGCGGCAGCGGAGCGCAAGCGGCAGCGGAGCGCAAGCGGCAGCGGAGCGCAAGCGGCAGCGGAGCGCAAGCGGCAGCGGAGCGCAAGCAGCAGCGGAGCGCAAGCAGCAGCGGAGCGCAAGCGGCAGCGGGGCGCAAGCGGCAGCGGAGTGCAAGTGTTAGCAGATGCTCGAAGTGGAGCGGCTCCAATCTTGCTTAGAGCGACCGTCCGAACGGGTCCGTGCCCCGTTTTCGGCCCCTTCAGTCATCTGAGCTTGACACCAGCGCGCTCGAGACTGACACAGGCTCGGTCTGACGCTGTTGGAAGGAGCGCAGGAACACCCGAAACAGACGTCGCGCAACCAACTGGGTGCAACAGGCCAAGCGCCAAATCAACAAAAACTTCGGATTGGCTAGGAGAACGCAATGAACCACTCTGATTATGACAATTACTTCAATCTCCAACCGGACAGGGACGGCCGCTTTGGCAAGTATGGCGGCGCCTACTTGCCGCCGGCCCTCGAGGCCATCATGGCCGAGATTCGCGACGCCTACATGAGCATCTCGCGCTCGGCCCGCTTCATTGCCGAGCTGCGCTCGATCCGCAAGCACTTCCAAGGCCGCCCCACCCCCGTTTACTACGCCGAGCGGCTCTCCAAAAAGCTCGGCTCCAATCACATCTATCTCAAACGTGAGGACCTCAACCACACTGGCGCCCACAAACTCAACCACTGCATGGGAGAAGGGCTGCTCGCCTCCTATCTCGGCAAGAAAAAACTCATCGCTGAAACTGGGGCCGGTCAGCATGGCGTGGCTCTGGCCACTGCAGCTGCCTATTTTGGTCTCGAATGTGAAATCCACATGGGTGCCGTCGATGTCGCCAAACAGGCTCCCAATGTGGCCCGGATGAAGGTGCTCGGGGCCAAGGTCATCTCCGTCGAGTCCGGCACCAGAACCCTCAAGGACGCTGTGGACTCTTGCTTCGATGCCTATCTCTCCGATCCCCAAACCCAGCTCTACTGCATTGGCTCCGTCGTGGGACCTCACCCGTTTCCAATGATGGTGCGCGACTTTCAGCGGGTGGTCGGGATCGAGGCCCGTGAGCAATTCCACGAAATCACTGGAGATCTTCCCGACATCATCACCGCTTGCGTGGGCGGCGGCTCAAACGCCATTGGCCTCTTCAGCGCGTTCTTGGCGGACCCCTGCGAGGTTCATGGCGTCGAGCCGCTCGGTGTGGGCACCGGCATCGGCGAACACGCCGCCACCATGACCTACGGCAAGGAGGGGGTGCTGCACGGCTTCAACTCCTACCTCCTGCAAAACGAGGATGGCAGCCCCTGGCCTGTGTACTCCATCGCGTCGGGCTTGGACTACCCCTCGGTCGGGCCTGAGCACGCCTACCTCAAAGACACCGGACGCATCCAGTACTTCACGGCCAGTGATGCCGAGGCCGTCGAGGCTTTCTTCATGCTCTCGCGTATCGAAGGCATCATCCCCGCACTCGAGAGCGCCCACGCCCTCGCCCATGCCATTCGGCTATGCCGCCAAGAGCCCAAGCGCTCCCGCAGCATCTTGGTCAACCTCTCGGGCAGGGGTGACAAGGACATGGACTACGTCATCGAGCATTTTGGCCTGGAAGGCTGAGCGCGTCGATGACTCGAGCGGAGCTGCTCAGCGCGGAAAGCTCGGCGAGATGGCTAGCCCCCCCAGTTTCCGTTGGTGAGCGTGCCAAGCCAGCCGCGTTGGATGAGGAACAAAGCGGCCTCAAAGCTGCCCGGAAACAGTGAAAAGTACTGGAATTTCTGTGGCTCTCTGGATAACGTGGACTGGCGTCGCGCGTGCTGCGACCTCGACACCGTCAACCCCAGGCTCCCACTGAGCCCGTTTCGGAGAGCTCGACTCATGTCGTTTCACCCTACTCGCCACGTTTCCCGCAGAGGCGGCGGCCTCAGCTCCAACCACGCAGCTTGGCTCTGCCTTTTCGCCGCAGCCCTGTTGTTCGTGGGCTGTGACGACGAAACCACCACGCCCCAGCCTGATACCGATCAGCTCGAGCAGTTCGATACACCGCCCGAGCAGGATGGCCTCGACCCCGACCAGGAGCTCAGCCCAGACACCCTCGAGGACGGCGATGAGGACGTCGCCGAGGTCCCCGAGGAAATCGACGTCCCTGAGGAAATCGACGTCCCTGAGGAAATCGACGTCCCTGAGGAAGTCGATCACCCCGATCAAGAGGACGACCAGACCCCGCCTGATGGTCATATGGTCTACGTGGTCAACGCCAATGGCATCAACGAGAAGGAGCTCGTCGATCTGCTCGGTGTCATCGTCACCGGTGT
>JAVFAO010000602.1:0-3455 GCA_034002465.1 Myxococcota bacterium | reverse complement strand
CCCTGCACGACCACATCCCAGCTCCGCCCGATGATGGGCGAGCTGAGCCGTCGCCGAGCGTGGCGCTGCGGCGACTGCTGCCGAAAACGAGGCGGCGGCGCTCTCGAAATCGCCGAGCTCCTCGCAGCTCACGCCAAGCACATAGTGCCAAACATGAACAAACGCAGGATCTGCCTCAACACCCACCAATACCCTCAGCACCCGCACCCGACGCTGCCGGAGCGCAGCCCAAGACTCTGCGCTCGCGCTCTGCTCCAGCTTGCTGAGTGTGCGCAGCGCACCATGAACGACGTCCAGACTGTGCCAACCTGCGGCCAACAACTCCTCGTACAAGATGGCCGCCGCCTGCACATCGTCCAAGGCACGCTCGTACAGTGCCGCGAGGTCCAGCAGCAAACGCAAACGCTCTCTCTCACTCAACGCCAGCTCGACGCGCCGACGGTAATCCGCCACCAGCGCTCGCATCCGACCCGATGCCATCAGGCGGCGGGCCCGCCCACACCAAGCCGCCGGATGACGCGGCTCGCGTTCGATCGCCCTGTCAAAGAACGCCAGCGCCCCCTCCAAGCCCTCAGGCAGGCGCGATGCCAGGACTCCACACTCCCAGCTCAGCACGTAGCACCAATCTGCGTCGCTCAGCTCGAAGCTCTCGTTGAAGCGCTCGGTCACCGCCGTCGCGTCCTGCCAACGTCCAGACAGCTCCAGCAACTCCCTGAGCTGCCGAAAAGCATAGGCATCGTTGGGTTCGAAGTGCAGCAGTGTATGCCAGGCTTCGACGCGCTGCTCCAAGCTCGCCCGCGCGGAAAAGCTGACGGCGTCGGCAAAGCGTGACTGCAGACGCAGCCGATCTTGTTGCTCCATGGGCCGCGACATCGCCCAGCTCAACACCTCGACGAGATCATCGTAGCGTTCGGTGGCGTCGAGAAGCTCAGCGAGCGCATCCAGTGCACCGAAGGCACCGAAGATGAGCTGCTCCGCCCCTGGAAACCCCAAGGCCTCGCGGAAACAGCGCTCTGCCCGCTCCAGGTCGCGATACACATCCCAGGCCAAACGCCCCACATGCACCATCATTGGCGCGCTCGCCTGCACCCGCGCCCGACGCGCCATCAACTCGAGCAGGTCGACCGCGGCCCCAACTCCGGCCAGCTCCAAGCCAAAACTCGCGCTCGTGTAGGTCGGAGCAAGCTCGACCGCTTCCATCATCACCCGCACCGCCTCTGGGCCCTCGCCCCACTCATCGCCCAGCAGGCACAGATAGCGAGCCTTCTGCTCTGGTGCCAGAGCGCGCTCTGCCAGCAAGCGGTAAACCGTGGCCAACTCTGGGCTGGCCTGCTCGAGGTAAGCTTCGCGCAGCAAACGCAACACCTCGAGTGGCGCCTGCTCCAACACTGGCGCCAGCAAACGCGCTGCGCGTGGGGCGTCGTCGAGACGGCGCAGAGCGACCCGGGCTGCCTCATAGAGACGCTGGACCCGCTGCGACGGCTCAGCATGTAGGCTTGCCTCCCTCTCGAGCGCCGTCACCGCACGCGACCACCGCCCCAACGCGAGCTCCTCACGAGAGGCCGAGGCTGCCAAATCGATGCTCGTCTCAGCACCTGCAGTGGCGCAAAGCTCGATGCACGCGCGCGGATCCTCGACCTGAAACTCCAGCGTCAACGCCTCCTCGACCGCAACGGCGAGCTTCAGGCGCGCATCGCTGCTGTGCTCTCGCAACGACGACGCCCAGCGCAACCAGCTCGCCCAATCTGCATCGCCTCTACTGAGCCGTTCCAGTCGCTGCAAACAACGCCTGTCGCCTGCTTCCAAGCGAAGGGCGTCCTCGGTGAGCTGTCCCGCCGCTCGCCTATCACCTGCGCGCTCCACACGGTCTGCACGCAGCAGCGCGATCGCCACGCGCTCTTCTCGGGTACAGGCCTTCGCGAGCTCGTCCAGCACCTGGGCGCGCTCTTCTACACTGGCGACATCCGTCTCGAGGTAGCGCATCAAGGTCGCCCGCACCAACGCCAACTCGGGCCCTGCTTCCAGCGCCTGCCGCCACTTCTGAAAGGCGAGACGCGCGCTGCTCCCCTTCTCGTCTCCCTCCGCGCGAGCGAGCTGCTCGGCTTGCCGTGCCTGCTCGACGAGCATCAAGACCCGAGCACTGCGGTCGTGGCTGACATCGAGCTGCCAGCTCAACAAACGCGACATGAAGCTGGGTTCGAAGATCGGATCCATCGCTCAGCCTCCACGCCGCGGATCGCACAAGGCCACGTAGTCATCGGAGACCACGAATTCGAGCAGATCCCCAATCGCCGCAACCGACCGACATTGTTCGAGTCTGGCCTCCGCGCGCAAAGACTGAGAGATTCCCTGCACCGCCATCAGCTCTTCCAGGGCCACATCGATGCGCTCAGCAGCCAGCAAGCCCGCGCGATTCATCGTGAAGCGCAGGCCCAAACTCCAGCGTGGTAGATGCCAGCTCGACTTGACAGCAGCCTCCGCCAGCGCCCTGAGCTCTCTTCGCGTGCGCCTGGGAATGGCCTGTGCCATTGCCTCGGCGAGCTGCTGCGTTTGTGCCGTTTCCTGGGTGGCGCTGCCTCGAACAGGCAGATCCGGGAAGAGCCGGGCCACACACGCCCTCAGTAAATGCTCGAAGTCGTCGGGAGAAAGCAGACCTACCGCTGCCTTGGCGTCGCGCATCCCCTCCAGACCATGACCCAACCAGTAGCGCAGACGTTGCTGTCCCCCGCGTTCCCCCGCCAAGCTCGCCCAATTCTCGCTCAGCCAGAGGGCACGCCAGGGCTGCACCGTCCAGCTCAAAGCGGTATCGAGCTTGGACGCCACATACAGCTCCACCCCCGAAATCGCCAGCCTGCCGCAAAGCTCGGCAAAGAGTACACTCACACCCTCATCTGGACTGGGCCTCCAAACAGGGGTCTGCGCGCTGAGCAGCTCGCCAGAGGCCAGAAGAAGCTGGGCCAGAGCATCACTCATCGGAACGAAGAGCTCGAAGAGCACGCCTCTAGCCCAAGGATGTAACAAAAACCGACGGCAAGTCGCCTCGCTCGGCCGATGACGGTTCAGCGGATGTGCCGAAGGATCGACGTTCTGCGGCGCACGCCCAAAGAAGTGCAACAAGCGCAAAATCGGTTCCAGCCGGACGTCCTGGGGATCGCGCAACGCAAGCAGACGATAGAGCTGAGAATACGCTCCGATACGCCAAGGATCATCCCTGAGGGAATCGCTTTGCACAGCGATGGCACGGTCGAGCTGATCCTCACTGACCCGCACCGTGTCCGTGCCGAGACCAATCAGCGCATCGATCACGTCTTCTCTCGAAGGGTCGAGCTCGATCGCGCGAACCAAGCACCGACTCGCTCGAGCACGATCGGCCAGCTTGTCCCGATACAGCTCTGCCAGACTGACGGCGAGGCGTAATTTGTCGTCCCGATGCTGAACCAGTTCAAAGGCCTGAT
>JAVFAO010000601.1:0-3459 GCA_034002465.1 Myxococcota bacterium | reverse complement strand
GGGCGCGCCCTCCACGCCATTCACGACCAGCGTAGCCCTCATCCATCATGTCCCAAACCGACAACGAAGCTGCAGGCGGACTGCCATTCGATGTGCCAACCCTCGTCAAGGCGAGCCTGGCACGCTGGCCGTTTCTCGTCCTGCTGCTGGGCTTGGCTGGCGGCGCGGGCTACATGGCGGCGCAACGCTTCGGCGAAAAGAGCTACGAATCGGAGAGCGTACTGCTCTATCAGCCGGAGCTTGGCTGCCCCAGCTCGCTGTGTCCCGGACTTCCACCAACGCTGGCCTCTTTGGCCGAGCTGGTCAAGGTGCAGTCTGTGCTGCACCCTGTGCGCGAAGAGCTCGCCCTCGAGATGAGCCTCCAAGACCTGGGGGCCGCCATCAACGTCACCACCCACAAGAGCGGCACCCTGCTCATCTTGAAAGTGCGCGGACCCACCCCAGAGGAGGCGCAGACCATCTGTAGCGCGGTGCGCGACGCCTTCCTGACCGAGCAGGCGCGACGGCTGCGCGACACCAAAGCCGTCGGCCTCGACGAGAAGCTCGCCGAGCTGCATCAGGAGCGCAGCGCCATCGAGAGCAAGCTGCAAGGCCTGGTCGAGCGTGCCGCAGAGCTTCAGGAGGAAGCGGAGACAGAACGCGCCAAGAGCGCTGGCGACGACCCCGAGCAGGCGCGTGTCAAGCGCCAGCTCATCCTCGAGAGTATCGCCGATGATGAACGTCGACGTGTCAACGCCATCGAGCTGAGCCGCGCACAAACCGAATATGAGCGCGCCAAGACCATGGCGGAGCAGGAGCTCATCCCCGCTACCGAGGTCGAACGCGCTCGCACCGCCTACGAACGCGCCAAGGCCCTCTCGGAAGACCCACCGCAGGTCAAAAAATGGAAAGCCGAGCTCAAACGCTTGGAGGAGGCCGTCACCGCCGGGGGCAGCGGGATGAGCTCGTCTGAGCAGCTCCTGCTGCTGGTGCTGAACCGGGCCATGGAGCTCGAGATGCGCCGCTTCGAGCTGAACGAGCTCGAAGCTGAATGGAACGCGCGCAAAGAGGCCCTAACCGAAGAGATCAACCCCAGCAGCAGCGCCGAGACCGGTTTCTCCGAGGTCTCCGCCCCCCAAGCGCCCAATATCGCCATCTCCTCCACGCGCAAGACCCTGGCCATCGGTGTCGCCGCAGCGCTGAGCCTCTTCGGCGCCGCCCTGCTCCTAGCGCCAGTGCTGCTCTATCGACGCTTCCGCTCTCCTGCCGAGCTGGCCATGTTCCAAGGCAGCGCCCCCCTGGTCAGCATCCCCAAACAAAAGAAGCGTGACGTCGGCCACAAGCCCGCAGACACTTACCTGCTTCTCGCCAACCAGCTCCGAAAGCGACTCAAAGAGCACGAGGCCCAGCGCATCCTCGTCATGAGCGCGAATGCAGCCGAGGGCCGCAGTACCACCGCCAAAGCGCTCGTCGATGCGCTCCTACGAAGTGGTGTCGAAGCGTCTCTCGTCGAATGTGAGGGCACCGAGCTCCCCACCGAGCTGCAAGGCAAGCGCAAAAAGACCAAGAAGGAGAGCGTCACTGTGGTAGATGGCCCGGCCATCCTCTGCTCCGCCGCCTTGGAGCTGCTCGCACCCTCTGTGGACGCCGCCCTCATGATCGTGCGGGCTCAGCGCTGCGCCAAAGACGAGCTCGCCCGCGCTCGCCAGCGCCTCGAGGCCACAGGCCTGCCGCTGCTCGGCAGCGTTTTCAACGCCGCCTCCAAACGCTACCTTCGCCGCCGCGACGTCGCCGATGGGACTCTTTGAACCGGCCGTTGCGCGAATGCCCCTGCCCTCCCAAGCATGACCCAACCCCATTTCGACAATGGTATCGCCCGTTTGGTCCAGCTTCAGGCCGCTGACGGCGTGCACAAGCTGGCGCTTGCCCTGCACGATGACGCCATCATCGAGTGCGTCTGGCTGCCCATGCCTGGTCGATCCGACTCGGGTCCTCGGCATACGCTCTGCCTCTCCACTCAGGTCGGCTGTCGCATGGGCTGTCGCTTCTGCGCCACCGCCACCATGGGCCTCGTGCGCAACCTCAGCGCCCAGGAAATCTGCGCCCAGGTCAGCGTCATCGAAGCCCTCTTCGGTCGCCCCGACAACCTCGTCTTCATGGGCATGGGCGAGGCCTTCGACAACTTCGAGAGCTGGCACCAAGCCGTCGAAACCCTGCTGCGTTCGGTTCGCCAAGGCAGCCAAGCCCCGCGCGCCTACTCGGCCAAGCAAATGACCGTCAGCACTTGCGGCTACGTCCCAGGCATGCTCAAACTCTGCGACCACCACTTCCGCAAGATGGGCGTCGCCCTCTCCCTCAACGCCGCCCGCGACAGCTTGCGAAGCGAGCTCATGCCGGTCAACCGCCGCTGGCCCCTGAGCACCTTGCGAGAGACCCTACAGCGTCTGCCCTTGCGCCACGGCGTCTTCCTGGCCGAATACGTCGTCTTCGACGGCCTCAACCACACCGAGGAGGATGCAAGAGCGCTCGCCGGATGGCTCGAAGGGCTGCGCGCCTGCGTCAACCTCATCGCCTACAACCCCACGACGGCCATCAACCCCGCGCTTCGCGCCCCAAGCCCGCAGACCGTCGAGGACTTCCAAGCACGCCTCGGCCAATTGGGTGTCCACGCCAAAATCCGAGCGTCCAAAGGGGGCGAGCTCCAAGCCGCGTGTGGACAGCTTGCTGCTTCCACCGTCTCCAAGACCAAGAAAGGCGAGTGATTACGGCCCTTCCCGGCCACGGCTCCGTGAGGGCGCGATCAATCGCGCCCCTACGCCCTCGCCCCTACACCCTCGCCCCTCGTTCCTCGTTCCTATCCTGGTCACGGCGCGAGCAGGCTGCTACTTTGATTCCTGCAGTAGGAGGCTTCGGCCCCATCCCACAGAGGCAGGCTGGAAAGCCTGCCCCACACGTTTTGGGAGCAGGCCAAGTGCCCAATCGACATGAGGCTGGGGAAACAGGCCATGTGCCCAATCGACATGAGGCTGGGGAAACAGGCCAAACGCCCAATCGACAAAAAACGCCGGAGACAGAGATGAAGATACTGGTGCTCAGCAACCTCTATCCACCCGACATCCTCGGCGGCTACGAAATCCTCTGCGAACAAGTCGTGGACAGGCTGCGCGCCCGCGGACACCAGGTCGAGGTGCTCAGCACCCGCAACCCACAGCGCACCGGACCCGAGCAGGCTCAGGTCCATCGCCTGCTGCAGCTCTACACACCCTTCTCCGAAAAAGCAGGACTGCAGCGCCGCCGCAGGCTGCGCACCGACCTGCACAACGCCCGACAGGTCCGCGCCTTTTTGCGCGGCCGCGAGTTCGACCTCGCCTTCGTCTGGAGCCAGCTCCGCCTCGGCATCGGCGCCTTGCGAGCGCTGCAGGACAGCGGCCTGCCCACCGCGCTCACCCTCAACGACGAGCACCTCGCCTCCTACCTGCC
>JAVFAO010000600.1:0-3480 GCA_034002465.1 Myxococcota bacterium | reverse complement strand
CTGCTCCAAGCCCTGCCGAAGCACCTGCTCCAAGTTCGCCTCGGAGGCAGCGCGCCGCGCACCAGGCTTCGAATCAGAACAGCCGTTCGCCAGCAGCAACATGACGAGCATCGCGCTCAGCCTTCGCAGGGCCGCACAGTTGCTCGCCCTGCACTCGCCCTGGATTGGATTCTGCGCTAGGTTCTCTCGACGCATTCTTGACCTCAGCTGCCAGTCTGAGTAGAGCCATTCGACGACGGCGCAGGGCTCCTCGATGAAACACATCGCGAGAGCGCATCGCACCCCCTTTCTTCGTTGATAACATGAGCCCGCCGTCAACGCGACCTCGGGGCCTTTGCTCCTTTCCGGATTCCTTACTTTGTTCACGCGTCTGCGACAATTCGTGAGCGACCTCAGGGAGCGAAACGAGCCCACGACTTCGCGGGCCCAGGCCGCCCTCGCCGCCTCACAGTTCGAAGAGGCCCTGCGCCTGCTCGATGGCGCGCCACGGCTCGACCTCGACGAGCAGGCATCGGCCATCTTTGCTGCGCTCTGCCTGGAGCTGCGTAGCCAAGCGGCGCGCCTCGACGAGCGCCTCGCCAATGCATCGCCAGCGGTCGCCCAGAGAGTGGGGGGGCTTCTTTCCGATTGGACGAAGCAGCCCACAATGGAGGCACAACTCACGGCAGCAGCGACACGGCTGGCCCGCTTCGCTGCCGGGCGCCAGGACCGAGCGCGCCCGCTCTGGGCTTTCGTCGCCGCACGCTTGCACGCGCTGCGCGCCAAGGTTCTGCAACGGCATCACAACGAGCGTGCACGCTCCTACGCCGCCCACGCCGCCGCAGAGCACGCCTTCGCGCTCTGTTTGCAGTCCGACGGTTTGAGCGCTGCCGTGCGCCAGCTCGTCGCCCTGAGACGCGCGCAGCTCATGCTGCAGCTTCACCCAGGACAGCTCGACATTGGCGCAGCGGCGAGCGCCCTACTGGAGGATGGCAACGCCTTCTTGCTTCCCCGTCAGCATCGGCTGAGCTTTGCGGCCATCCAGCTCCACAGCCCCCGGACCTGGACCAGGATCCGTGCGCTCGATCTGCTCATCGAGCTGGGCGACGATGGCGGCGCGGCGCCAGCAGCGCTGCTGCGCACGCGGCTGCAGACGCTGCACGAGAGCCGGGAGCTGAAACGCAGCGAGCTGCAACGACTCAGAGAGGCCTGCGAGCGCCTGCTGGAGCTCGAGGAAGCACAGCGGGTGAGCCGCTTTCTGGACGCACTGCAGGGCCGTCTGGACGCAGAGCCCGCCGAAGCGGCGCTGCGTCGGCTCCTGGACGACGAGCGCGCCTCCATGGGGCGTGCAGGGCTGGCGCTCCTGGCAGGCAGGGCGGAGTGCGCGCTCGATGGCGATACGCCGGCACTCGAGCAGCTCCTGTGTTGGGGAATGCAAGCGCTGCAGCAGCGCCTGTCTGCGGAGCAGCTCTGGTCGCGCTGGGGCGCCAAGCTGCTGGGGCTTGGGCAGCAGCTTTGGCAGGAGTCGGAGGCCTGGGGAGAGGAGCTGCGCTGTCTGGCGCCGTTTCTACCAGCGCTGCTCGAGCGCTGGTCTGGGCTGGAGGAGACAGTGCGCGCTGACTGGCGCGCGCTGCTCTTGCGTTTTGGGGAGCGGGCTCCCGTTCCGGGCTATGGTCTGGCGCTGCTGGCGCGGATGGCGCAGCGCGCGGGGGAAGCCGAGCTGGCGGGACAACTGATGCTCTGCGCAGGACAACGCCGATGCGATGAGGAGGAGCGCAGCGGCGCTCCGCTCAGAGAGGAGGGGCTGGTGGCCTGGGCAGCGCGGCGTCTGCTCGAGTCTGACCGGGAGGACGGCCTGCTGCGGGCCTGGGAGCTGTTGGAGCGCTGGCGCAGGGCGGTGGAATAGGAACGAGGGGCGAGGGCGAGGGAGCCGTGGCAGAGCACAGCGCTCTCTGACGACAGGAGAACTCGGAGCCAGGAGGCGGAGAGTTCTTGTCGATTGGGCGCTTGGCCTGTTCTCCCAAGTTCTGCGAAGGCAGCCCGAAGGGTGCGTGCCAGGGATGGCACGCAACACATCGCCTGTTTGCGGGTGTCAGACCGACACTTGCCGTCGGCGTCGGCTCGCCCATCATTCTTGACACTGGAGATCGGCATTGCTAGCGTGCGAGCCGCAATGTAGGGGGTCTGCTGCCGATGGCGAAGGCGTTCGGCGCATGCCCCTGGAAGCTGTGCCAGAGCGCGGGGAAACCAGCAATCCCGCCAACAAGAAGTCGAGGAGACGCGAGCATGCGAAGATTGCCCTGGGCACTCACGATGTCGATGGTCCTGTTGCTGCCGGCCGCCTCCTGGGCGGCGGACATCACCGACGTCATCGACGCCTTCGACGCCGACATCATCGACGGCAAGCTCATCGAAGATCCCTTCGATTTTCGCCTCACGCCGTCTTTCCACACGGTCTACGAGCAGGCCAAGATCACCCGCGAGGCCAACTGCACGCAGAGTGGTCGCTGTCCTGCAGGCGACGAGATCATCTTCAACAAGGAGATGCGCTACAAGTACGTGCGCAATCAGATGGACATCCGCGCGGATATCCCGGTCTACAAGGACCTGGCCTTCCACATCGTGCTGCCGGTGGTCTTCCACGAGAGCCGGAGCTGGAAGTTCGCCAAGAACGGCGGCGCGGCCTGTGAGTTCGAGACCAACCCTGACGATCCCAAGTGCGTCGACGGCCGCAACTCCACCCTCGATCCCGACGTGCCCACCGACGTCGCCCCGTACAATTACTTCAACATCGAAGACGACTACAGCGATGGGCCCAGCCGCAGCGGCCTATCCGATCTGCGCTTCGGCATCACCTGGGCGCCCTTCAACGACCAGCGCTACGTCATCGACGAGAAGCCCTGGGGCCGTAACCACGGCCGCGCCAGCCTGCTGCTCGGCTTCGAGTACACCGCCCCCACCGCCGCCATCGCCACCAACCAGCCTGGCAACACCGACGTCGGTCGCGGCCTGCACGAGCTCGCCCTCCGCATCGCAGCGAGCCGTCGCTACAAGTACGTGGACCCCTACATGCAGCTCCAGGTCGGCTTGCCCTTGCCCGCCTCGGACACCCTGTTCAAGGACTATGGCTCAGGGCAGGCCCGCGTGGCTCCGGGGCCTTGGGGCGAGTTTACGGTCGGTCTCGAGATTATCCCTTGGGAGAGCATCACCCCTGACTTCCAGCAGTTCTTCAAGATCGATTTCCAGGGCTTCTTCAAGTACACCGGCGAAGGCCGCGACTACGGTCCCCTCTTCGACGCCATCGGCAGCTCCGAGTGTCAGGGCATCACCTTGGCGGAGATCGAGTCCGGTACTAGCGAGCGTGGACTGCGCTGTGCCTGGATGGCCGAGAAGTGGGCCAACGCTGGCTTCGAGAACCTCGGCGCCATCGACCCCTACGGCAACCGCAACAACGCCCTCGAGCTCTATGACGACGGCATCACCGACTACGAAGGCTTTGGC
>JAVFAO010000599.1:0-3494 GCA_034002465.1 Myxococcota bacterium | reverse complement strand
ATCAGGCGGCGAGCGGTGTAGACGTTTCGCACCGCGACGGACATGGGCTCGGCTGCCATCGCCTGCTCCTCGACCAACCACGTCGGGTCTAGCTCCGGCATCGGCGCCTCTGTGGAAAGTGATGCCGCATCGAGACCTTCGCTGTCGGCGAGAGAACTGGAAGCAGGCGGAGCACTGAGCGCTGGGCGTGCTGGCTCCTGTTCGGTGGCGCTGGCGAGCGGCGTTGAAGCTTCCTCAGGGAGGCTTGGCGCGCTGCTCGGCAGTCGACGTTGACCAGCGCTCAGCCAGCTCGCCGTCAACGATTGTGAAAGTGCCGAAGGCTCAGCTTGCTCCACCTTTTGCACATGCCAGTTCGCCAAGCTGATGCCGCCCCACGCCAGCACGATGGTGGAAATCAGAAGCAAAATGGGCGCCTGAAGCCAGGACAGATTCGCTGCTTGACGCCGAACTTGCTGACGAAGCGCAGCGAGAAAGGACTGCATGTCCTCGAATCTGGCAGCGGGGGCGTTCGAGAGGGCGCGATCGATGGCAGCAGACACCTTGCGACTCACGTCTCGGCGCAGCTCGCGAACCGAGGAGTACGGTGCCATGGGCAGGGAGGCGGTGAGCAACTCGTAGAGCAGCACTGCAACGGAGTACTGGTCGCTGCGCGCACCGAGGTCTCGGCGTCCTTGACGCTGTTCTGGCGACATGTAGTTGAAGGAGCCCACGAGCTGCGCGGTGCGGGTGAGCTCGCTGTCGCTGGGACGCGCAAGCCCAAAGTCCATCAGCTTCACCGTGCCGTCATTGCAAAGCATGACGTTGTCCGGCTTGATGTCTCTGTGCACGGTGCTGCGATGGGCGTAGGCGAGGGCTTCACAGAGAGGCTCGACGATGGCGAGGGCCTCGGTCCAGGAGAAAGGCGAATTGGCCTCGATGCGACGGTCCATCTCCTCCCGCAGGGTACGTCCATCGAGGATCTCCATCACCAGGAAGCGACTCTCTCCATCACGCTCAGGACCGTAGACCCGCACGATGTTGGGATGCCCCAGGTTGCTGGCGAGCAGCGCCTCCTGCTGAAAGCGCTCGAGCGCCGTCGGTGTCTGCAGCAGGTCCGGGTGCATGACCTTGATGGCCACTTCACTCTGCCGGAGCTCGTCAAAGGCAGCAAACACCGCCCCCATCCCACCAACCCCCAAGAGCCGTCTCACCACGTAACGCGCGCAGAGCTCCTGACCAATGCAAATGCCTGCGGTTTCATCCAAATCGAAGGAAGACTCGAGCTGGGTCAGGAGCGGCGGCGGCTGCAGCGCGGGTTCGGTGAGCAAACAGCTCTGCCCAAGATCATCCGCATCATCGTTGCCGCGGCCAAGCGTGGGAAGCTCAGTGGTCACACGCTCGAAATCCCTCGCTGACCACTCCTGCGCATTGTTGTCGACGACGTTGCTGCTCATTGTCTCCCCCCGCGGCCAGAAGCCAGTCTGACTCCTGTCCAAGGTAGATTTTGCAGCAATCGCGCCAACCATGCTGGACACGAGCCAAGAACTGGCTGCTCACCGCAGGCAAGTCAGCGCCGTCTCACCCTCGCCGACGCCTGACCAGCCCTTGAGCGAATCTTAAAATCATCATTGGTATCAATAAGATACACCACAAACGCCAGCCGCGAATCAGGCCCAGCGATAGAGTCGTTCTGCGTTGGCTTCGAGCTGTTCGGCAAGTGCTTCGGGCCGGAGCTGCTTGAGCTCGGCTATCGCACGCAGCGCCAAAACAATCTGACTCGGCTCGTTGCGCTCTCCAGGCTGTGCCCCCAGCACAGGGCTGTCGCTTTCCAGCAACAGCGCTTCGACGGGCAGACGCGCCACCAGCTTCTGCTTCTGCGGCGAGCGCAGCACTGACGGCGGAATCGAAAAGAAATAGCCCGCCTCCACGCCCAGCATCGCTGTCGAAGCCTTCGCGTCGAAGGCGTGCATCTGCACCCGCTGCGCACCTTTCTCGAGCAAGAGCTCCAAGGTCTGGCGGCCACAGGAGCGAGAGTGAACGTTGACCACCAGCTCATGAGAGATGGCGAGCTCGACGAGCGATGAGAAGATGGCCTGTTGCACTGCCCTACCCTCCTCGTCCTGCACTTTCCAGAAATCGAGCCCCACTTCCCCAATCGCCGACCAAGCACCGCGCTCCACCAGCGCCCGAACCTGCTCGAGCATCTCAAAGTCCAGGTTCGTTGGAAAAAGACCGACCGACGGTCGAACCATCTCTCCAAAGCGCTTCGCCAACGACAGGGTCTTCTCTGCCTCAGCAGGGTTCTCGCTGACCGCCAGCACTCGCTGCACACCCGCTTCGCGGGCCCGAAGAAGCACCAACTCGAGATCCCCATCAAAGCTCGGATCGCAAAGATGAGCGTGGGTATCGCTCATGCACAGCTCACTCATCCTCTGCTCCACTTTCTTGTTGATTGGGCGCTTGGGCTGTTCACCCAAGTTCTGTGAGACCTCGTGCGAGCTGACCATCGGCTGCACCGCCTAGCCCCTCGAGCCGCTCTGTGTTAGTGCAGCCACGTGAGCTTCGCAAGAGCATGGTCAGGCTCGGCTCGACCACATTCCTCGTGCCTCACCTTCCAAGCCGATTCGAGAGAGAACAACGTGTCAAACGAGGAAAGCACTATTCTTCATGAAGAGGCGCTCGAGCTCCTTCAACGCGCCGACGAGCTCTCCTTCACACCAGGAAAGGCGGCCTTGAGAACGCTGGTCGCCCACCTCGCGGCGGCCACCGAAGACGACGTCTCGCGCACCGCCATCTTGATGCTACGCAGCCCAGAAGAAGCTGCCAAGCAGCTCTGGGCCCTTGTTCGCGCCCAAGCAACACAGCTCTCGCCAGACCAAGTCGAGACACGCTGCCGAGCGCTTCAGCTCTTGGGCCGCCTGGCTCATGAAGGCGCTCAACACTGGCTCTGGCTGCCCATCTCAGAGTCACTGCGCTCCCCACACGATCGGGTCAGACGTTACGCAGCGCGGGCGCTGGCTCGCTGCCGAGCCGAGCGCAGCGAGCTCGAGACGCTAGAAGCAGCCCTCTTGGCCGCGTGGGAAAGCGAAAGCCAGGGACCGGAGCTCAAAGCGATGGCACAGGCCCTGGCGCGTATCGGTGGCGAGCGCAGCCTCGCTCGGCTCTCAGCAATGCCGACGCAATCGAAAGTGAGCGAAGGGCACGCATCCTCTCGACATTCCACAGGAATTGCAGCTGTCGAGAGATCGGTGCCCGAGAGCGAACGAATGCCATCGGACCCCCACTTGGCGCAAGTCATCGAGGATGCCTTGCATGCGCTGCGGGCGAGGTCGAGTCGCTCCCCCAAGCAGGCTTGGGTCTTCGACCTCGCCCCGAGAGCCGGTCTTCCCCCAGTTCCCTTGATTCTCAGTTGCCGACTGGGTCTGGGCAGTCTGCTCGCCGAGGAACTGCGCGCATCCAGCCCACGTCTCTTGAGCCCAGATAGGGTGCTGCTCCCCAGAGGACTCGCAGCGCTG
>JAVFAO010000598.1:0-3517 GCA_034002465.1 Myxococcota bacterium | reverse complement strand
CCCAAGCGGCTTGCCCCGCCAAGCGGGGAGAGGCTGGAGCGAGCAGACGCGAGCGACAGCCAGGGGTCCAAGCCGGAGAGCGCAGGACCATACGTGGGGCCGGCTTCCAGCCGCCCGACCGGATTGACGGCGAGGTGTTCGTGGGGGATGGCGCACGACATCGTTCGCACCGAGAGTGTGGCTTCTCGTGCTGTCGATGTGTCGCGTGCGGCGACGCTTTGGCGGTAGATGACGGCGCGGCGTTGAGGCAGTCTTCGAGTGTCAACGCATCCTCTTGGCATTTCGAGCGAACTGCTGCTGTCAAGAGGTCGGTGGGATGCCGTGAGGAACCGAACGCGTTTGGCGTTGCGCTCTGAGCTTCTTTCCTTGCCAAGTGTGGAGGTGTCTGATGCCAAAGAAATTCATGGTGCTGCTTGGGTGGATGATCCTTGGGATCGTGGTGTCGGTGGTGCTGGCGGTGCAGGCAGAGGACGCGTCGTCCTGGGTTTCGGTGGCGATCAGTGGCTTGCTGCTTCTTGGGCTTG
This sequence comes from Myxococcota bacterium, assembly GCA_034002465.1. Lineage (GTDB taxonomy): Bacteria > Myxococcota_A > Bradymonadia > UBA4248 > JAVFAO01 > JAVFAO01. The sequence continues at coordinate 2,993 of JAVFAO010000598.1, read as the reverse complement.
TCGCAGGAAGCGAGGGGGTTCGAACCTGGCTGATGTTCGGTGCAGGCTTCAGTGTTCTCGTGGGGGTGCTGGGAGCGGTATTGCTGTTGAGCTCGGGCAGGGACGAGGCGATCCTTCCGGCGATTCTGGTGCTCGCCTTGCGCGTGGCGCCGTCGGCGTACATGTTGTGGTGTCTGAGTCGGATGGATGTGCAGGATTGGATGCTGCGTCGCTCTCTCAAGATGGACGAGCTCTGACGAGGTCTCGTTGGGACCTCGAGCGGGTTGCCCGCCAAGCTGGAACGTCGCTGTTGTGGTGGCGTTGGAGTCTGTTGCAGCAGGTATGATAACCCCTGCAGTGGGGGCTGGTCCCTATTTCAGGGGTCATCTTAATGGCTGCAGCGGGGTTGGAGGTCGTTGCAGGGGTTATGTTAACCCCTGCGGTGGGGGCTGGTCCCTATTCAAGGGTTATCTTAATGGCTGCAGTGGCGTTGGAGTCCGTTGCAGGAGGTATGATGACCCCTGCGGTGGGAGCTGGTTCCAGTTGGGGAGCCATTGAGGGTGTCCGCTTCACAAGGGTGAGCGAAAACGTGACGTGTGATGGCGATGGCTCGCCGTAAGCGACGGATCGGCGGTCGACCTGGAACGCTCGGGCTTGCTACAGATGAATGGCGTCCCTTGCGTGCGCTTCGCATCAGCGCGGCTTGTCGTGCTGTCTGCCACAGGAGTCGTCCATGAATGCCGCAGAACGAACGACGACAGGTCAAGCGCGTTTCGAGACCTCGTCCACGCGAGCCCGTTCGAGGCGTGGAGGCCATGCGCGCCAGTTGCGAACGGGTACGGTGGCCTTTCGGGCTGTCCTCGTCGTGTTGCTGTCCTCGGGGGGAGTCGCGAGCCTGTGCGCCTGCAGGACTGCATCTCCAGGGCAGGGGCTGGAGAGCGCAGCTTGTCCCTCGTGCCTATCGGCGTCGAGCTCGGGCTTTGTGCTGCTCCCTGCTGGGCGTTTTCGGATGGGCTCTGACGCTGAGGGGCAGGGGTCGCGCGAGGTGCTCTTGACGCGCGACTTCTGGTTGAAGGCGACCGAGCTGACCCAAGGCGAGTGGAAGGCGTTGATGGGGACGAGTCCTTCTCGCTTTGCGAGCTGCGGTGACGATTGTCCTGTGGAGCAAGTCAGTTGGTGGGATGCACTTGCCTACCTGAACGCGCTCTCGGCGTCAGAGGGCTTGGAGGCGTGCTATGCGTTGAGCGGCTGCAAGGGTATTCCGGGCGATGGGAGCTATGTTTGTGAGCAGGTGCAATGGCCCAACGCTTTGGAATGCGAAGGCTACCGTCTCCCCACAGAGGCAGAGTGGGAATACGCAGCCCGCGCGGGGGGCGCTCTTCAGTCTGTTGAAGATGGGCAGAGCCCAGCCGCATTGGGCTGTGAGGACGGCGCCGCTGCTCAGCAGACTCAGCCGGTTGCAAGCAAGGCTGCGAACGCATGGGGCCTGTATGACCTGCAGGGCAATGTTCGGGAGTGGGTGTGGGACCGCTCCCCAAGCAAGCTGGTGTCTGACCCGACGGGCCTCGTCGCAGGTGACGAACGCGTGATGCGTGGTGACGGATGGAACAGCGGCGAGCAGGACTGTCGCCTCGGCAATCGCGGCAGCGAAGTGGCGGGATTCAGAAGCGCCGACCTGGGCCTGCGGCCTGCCAGGTCGGCCAAGGCGTCACCAGAACGAGGTGTGGAGTCAGCCGCTGAGCTGCTCGTCAGCTACGTCAGCCAGGCAGACGAGCGCCTCGAGGCCGGGGACTCTGGTAGCGCAGAGCAGTTCTACCAGATGGCAGTACAGCTCTACGAAAGTAGTGGCTTGGAGGGCGACCCCGTGAGCACGCGTCTGACGGCGCGGGCTCAGTTCATGTTGGGGGAGCTGGCTTTTCGCGCTTGGGATCGCTTGTATCTACAGGGAGACCTCCAGGCGTTCAAGCTGCGAGTGCAGGAGAAACTCAAGGTCTCCAAGGGCATTGTGTCTTCCTATGCGGCTGTGCCGGAATACGGGGTAACGGAGTGGAGCAGCGCCGCGCAATATCGGATTGGGAGCGTCTTCGATGAGATGGGGCGGTGGCTCGCGGAGGCACCTTGTCCGACGGAGCTCAGCGTGGACGAGTGCGCAGGGTTTCACGAACAAATGGTGGAGGTTGGAGTGGAGGTGCGGGAGCAATCGCGTGGGTACTACGAGGCCGTGGTGGAGTTTGCAAAACAGAACAAGCTCTGGAACGAGTGGGCGCAGGCTGCGAGCAATGCGCTCGAGGCGCTGCCCTAGAGTATCGTTCGTTGAGTGGGAATTCGAGCGGTGGGCGCTGCGCGCGCCTCGTGGGGGGTATGCACAGACAAGCGCTCGACAGCCTTCATGTGCGCCAAAGACGCGAAGTAGCACGGATTGGTCCGAAGCGGCTTGCCCCGCCAAGCGGGGAGAGGCTGGAGCGAGCAGACGCGAGCGACAGACAGGGGTCCAAGCCGGAGAGCGCAGGAGCAGGCGTGGGGCAGGCGCGGGTCGACCCCTAGCTGTCGCTTGCTTTCGCTCGCTCCAGCTCCTCCCCGCACTGCGGGGAACCCGCTTGCCGATCCGAGGAGTACGGCGAGCGCAGGATGAAATGTGGGGCCGGCTTCCAGCCGGCCGACCGTGGGGCAGGCTTTCCAGCCTGCCGACCGGGTTGGTGGCAAACCGCACCGGAGAGCGCAGGATGACACTGAGCGCAGTCGATTCGGCCGTTTGACTTGCGTCGACAGTTTCACTAGAGTCCTGGGAATACGGGCGCTGCCTGGAGCTGCAGAGCCGGAAGGAGAGCAGAATGCGAGCGCTGTTGGGCACGATATTGACCGCTTCCTTGTGTTTGATGACCTCCACACTCTGGGCTGACGGTGGTCTCATCCCGGTCTATGGCCAGGCAACCCAAGTCGAGGCGGCGGCGTCTGGGAAGGTTTCGTCGGATGGTCAGCGAGCGCTGCTCTGGCGCACTGGGGAGACGAGCTGG
>JAVFAO010000597.1:0-3518 GCA_034002465.1 Myxococcota bacterium | reverse complement strand
TGATGATCGCTCGATTCTGGGTTGGGAAGGGAAAGGGGCCTGGTCCTGGCGTGGAGGATTTCCAGGCTGCGCTCCTGGCGACTGGTCTTCCTGGGGTATACGAGAGGATCAGCGCCATTCCGGCGGGCGTCTTGTCGGTAAGGCCATTGCTACGGACGGTGCACGACTGGAAAATCTGGATGACTCCCAAAGTGGCGGTTCTGCCCAGTCGGGCTCGCAATTGTATCGAGGCACAAGAAGCGTGTGAGGCAACGAAGCTTGAGGAGGAGCCTTCGTACGCGGGGGCCTGCCTTCCATGTCGGGAAAAATGCAGAAGCAGCTGCACGCCGGGAGTTGGCTGCACCTGGCCGAAGACCAATAACCAGGCTGACAGCTGCCAGTATTGGCTGTACGAACCCCATCCTCCCTATCCCGCAGGTTATTCTGCCGTGGGGACGCCCGGGCCCTTTCCTGGCTCCGAAGAAGCGTGCGTGTCTTGGCCCGACGCAACCGCTGTCAGTGGGGTGTGTACCTACGTTTGCGGAGACGACTTGGAGTGCATGCGCCCTGCCAGTAATCTCGAGCAGCCTCTTCCGAGGACGTGCTTCGGCAACAGGGTCAGAGGAGAGATGGACAGCTGCGAGAGGGACTACTTCTGCTCGAATACCATCGATGAGCCGATCGAGATGGATGATCCTTTGAACCCAGCGGAGACGATCACAGTCTGTGTTTTTTCCTGTCATGGAAAGATCTGTCTCGAGACTCATGCCTGGGGAACGAGTTGTCAAGTACGAACGCGGCTACAAATGGACCGTGGATGTGCACTGTGAGACCACCCAAGGAGCCCCGAATAAGCACTTCGTGTGACTTCTGCGGCAGAGACGCAAACGACTGTCTCTGGATATTGGGACCATCCAAGCTGATTTGCATATCGTGCATTTTTCGAGGAAAGCAAGCCTTCGAACTCAAGCACGCTTCTCCTCATCGGGACATTGCTATTGCGACGAATGTCTGTACGCAACGCTGCGCGTTTTGTAGATCTGAGTTTGAAGCGGACAAGCTCTTTTATCGCACGACAGACGGTCACCAGGACCATGCTGTCGGAATCTGTCCCGCGTGTGTCGAATACTGCGTCTGTCTTCTCGAGCAGGAGCTCGCGCTGCTGACCATGGCTGCAAACGAGGTGGCGGACACGGTTGGTGAAACTGAGGCTCGGGTCAGCTATGGTTCTTTGCGGGATTGGACCGCGGCAGAGACTGAGCTCAACAGGGTGTTCGACCGCGTCGACGCGCTCATCAATCGATGGCGTGCTCGTCTCTTCACCACGGCGCTCGAGGAAGGCGAAAGCGAGCGAAGGACCACCCTCGGTTGCGAGTCGTCGCTCAATGGTTGTGGTCCGAAGGGAGTGAGCCCACTCGAAGACCGTCTTGCTTCGTTCTGGTGTGCAACCGTCGACACGGAGTATCCCGCGAACCTTTCTCGGTTTCCTGTAGCTGAGAGGCTTGCTCTGTTGCTGTTCTGTGCTGTGCAGCATTCTGGGAGCCCGGCGCTCCGCTTTCAACGGAACGCCAAGCAAGGTGCTGTTTTCATTGAAGTGGACGAGAGTTGGAAGAGTGTCTTTGCATTTCTTTCCGAGCCTGCAAATCGACGGATGTTGCTCGCTGTCTGCAGAGCAATCCGCGAGCAAACTGGCTTTCCAGTTCGCCGACCTCGCGGCCGCATACAGCGGTACTACGATGAGCAGCTGAAGCAGCTACGTGAGAATGCTCGTTGGCACCTCGAAACGAGCCGTGGCGATGCTCAGCCATCATCCGACAGGTCTATCCTTCCATCGCTCCGAGCCTTGCGAGTTCAGGTCGAGTCCACCCTGCGCATTGGTGATGAGCGACTCGCCCTGAGAATGACACTTGCCGAGTATCCCGACGAGAGCTCAGAGCTGTGGTGTGTCACCGAGATACGCGTTCTCGAATGCGACCAGGCCGGGGTTGTTGTCGCTTCCAACGTTTCGCCGCCCGGACCAGGGCGAATGCCACCCCCATGGAGCGAAAGCCGAAAAGCTGGCAGACGATGAGCAGGCTGTGCGAGTCCAAGAGGTCGGCGATGAGCCAGTTTAGAACGACGCCCGCCGGAGGTCTGGTAGCGCAGCGGTCACTCCAGCGCTCGCCAGGCATGGTCAGCATCCTGGCAGCCTTTACACTCGCATTTCCCATCGGCTGCTCGTCTGGCGTTCGCGAACTGGAGCTCGGCGCCCTCCCCGACTCGAGCGAGCTCGAGGCGATGAGCGTCTCCGACTTGCTCAACGATGAGGCGACCGACGAGCCAACACTCGAAGAGAGCGCGCCCTGCGACGACTCGAGCCTGAGAAGCGACCCCAAGAACTGCGGGGCCTGCGGCTACGCCTGCGCCGAGCACGTGCCCTGTGTCGAAGGCCGATGCGGTGACGTCGTTCAGCTCAGCGTGGGGATCACGATGACCTGTGCTCGGCTCAGTACGGGTCAAGTGTTGTGCTGGCTCAGAAGCGCCGACGGCATCGCGCGGCCCGCGCTCATTGAGGGACTGAGCGATGCGGTCGAGCTTGACACTGATGGCAGCTTGGGCTGCGTGCGCCGAGCGAGCGGCAAGGTGGCATGCTGGGGAGACTACGACTTTGGCTCCTTCTCTTCCTCTCCCTTCACCTTGGTGGCGACGGCCATCAAGGGCATCGACGATGCCATCGGCTTGGCGGTTGGGTCCAACCACGCCTGCGCCCTTCGCGCGGACGCCACGGTAGCATGCTGGGGGAAGAACACCCTGGGCCAGTTGGGCAACGCGACGGGTCATTCGAGCACGGGTGTGGTCTATGCTGTCGAAACACTGCAGGGCGTCGTGCAACTCGCCGCAGGCGGCGCCCACACCTGCGCCAGACTCGACACGGGCGCGGTGAGGTGCTGGGGCAGCAACTCTGAAGGTCAGCTTGGCGACAACACGACCGAGCAACGCAGTCAGCCGGTGGAGGTGAGCGGCGTGCTCGATGCCGTCGACTTGGTCCTCGGCGAGCACCATAGTTGTGTCCGTTTGAGGTCCGGCCAGGTCTCGTGCTGGGGCGGAGGCCCTACGCTCGGGCTTGGCCGAGAACCGCAACCCGTGACGCCCGTCCCTGGCTTTGCTGGCGCTAGCGCAATTGCGGCGGGGTACCAGCATACCTGTGCGTTGCATGACACTGGACGCGTCTCCTGCATTGGCACCAACCAAGAGGGTGAGTTTGGCGTCGAGAAGCCCGACTCTTCGGCTGTTCCCGTTGACGTTCCCGAGCTTTTCGACGTCGTGGAGCTGTCCGCAGGATTCCTGCAGACCTGCGCCCGGCTTCTCGATGGGCGGGTGGAGTGCTGGGGGACTGGCAGGACGCAAGGCGGGGATGGCAGCGCGGTTCCGGTGCAAGTCGACGGACTGAGCGAGATCACGGAGCTTGCCGTGGCAGGGTGGGCGAGCTGCGCACGGCCGTCGACAGGTCCATGGCGCTGTTGGGGTGGAAACTATAAGGGACAGCTAGGCGTTGTCGG
>JAVFAO010000596.1:0-3518 GCA_034002465.1 Myxococcota bacterium | reverse complement strand
GCCAACATCGCCTTGGTGAAATATTGGGGGAAACGAGACCAGCAGCTCAAACTGCCGGCCGCGGACAGCCTGTCGTTGGCGCTCGAGCCCCTACACAGCACCACCGAGCTCGAGTGGTACGAAGGCCCCGACACGCTCTGGCTCGACGGTCGCGAAGCGGATGGCGCAGCGCTTGGCAACGCCAAGCGCCTGCTCGACGCCCTCAGACACAGAGCTGGATTTGCCTTGGGCGCACGAATCGTGAGTCACAACGCGTTTCCCACTGCCGCGGGGCTTGCCTCCTCCTCCTCGGCGTTTGCGGCCCTCGCCGTGGCGGCGAGCGCCGCTGCTGGCCTAGAGCTTGGCCAAGACGCGCTGAGCGCGCTCGCGCGTCTCGGCTCGGGCTCGGCCTGCCGCAGCGTCAGCGGCGGCTGGTCGCAGTGGCAGGCCGGCGAGCGGGCAGATGGTGCCGACAGCTTCGCACGGCAGCTACAAGGTCCTGAATATTGGCCGCTCAGGGTGTTCATCGCCGTGCTGGATCCCGCCACCAAGGCGGTGTCCAGCTCTCGGGGGATGGCCCACTGCGCAGCGACCAGCCCCTATTATCAAGCCTGGATAGACAGCATCCCTGCAGACCTAGAAGCGGCGCTGCAGGCGCTGCAGCGCCTCGATTTCGATGGGCTGGGCGCGGTGGCAGAGCGCTCCTGTCTGCGCATGCACGCGGCGAACCTCGCCGCGCAGCCCGCGCTCTGCTACCTGCAGCCCGCCTCGTGGCTGCTCATCGAGCAGGTGCAGCGTTGGCGAAGCCAGGGGCTGGGGGTCTTCTTCACCATCGACGCAGGGCCCAACGTCAAGCTCTTCTGCCAGGAACGAGACGAGGCGGCGCTGCGCTCGGCCCTGGAGGGCATCAGCGCCGTGCAGGAGCTCATCTCTTGCTCGCCGGCTGCTGCTGCAAGGGTCTTGGAGCAGAGCTGAAGCAGGCCATGTTCTGCTCGCTCCGAAGAAACACCGTCGATGCACGTAGCTCCAGCGACGTCGATTGACTCTCCCCCATCGACAGACGCCAAGCCTGCGTGCCGCTCTGCTGAGACGTGACAGATGCGCAGAAATCGCGCACTCTTCGCAGCGTTGACGGACGACGCGGTCGAAGCCGCGCCTGCAACGGAGGACTGCATGGAGCAGAACGGATCGGGTCATGGGCTTCCTGAAAATGCCTTTCGTGAGTTGAAGCCTGGCGAATCCTACGAGCCAGTGATCGCGCCCAAGTCCAGCGTGCTCGAGGTCACCGTGCGCTCGGTGCTCTTCGGCTTGGCCATGGGCATCTTCTTCTCTGCCGCGTCCACCTTCATCATCCTGAAGCTGGGCCAGGGCATCGAGACCACCATCCCGATCGCCATCCTGGCCGTCGGCTTCTCGGCAGGCATGGGCATCCTCAAACGGCGCAACAGCACGCTGCTCGAGAACATCAACATCCTCTCGGTGGGCGGCACCGCTGGCATCATCGCCGGTGGCTCGGTCTTCACCATGCCCGCCATCTACATCCTCGGTCTGGAGGCGCGCTCATCCTTCTTCCAGATCATGATCGTGCCCTTCTTCGGCGCGGTCTTGGGCGTGCTTTTCTTGATCCCCTTCCGGCGCTACTTCGTCGCCCAGATGCACGGCAAACTGCCCTTCCCCGAAGGCACGGCCATCGCCGAGTCGCTGATGGCAGGTGAGCGCGGGGGGCGCGAAGCGCGGGTGCTGGCGGGCTCACTGGGCGTCGGCTTCCTGGTGGACTTCGCGGTGATGAGCTTCCGGGTCTGGTCTGACACCTTCAGCACCGCCGCCATCAAAGGGATGAGCTACTTCACCAATGAAATCAAAGCGGTCTTCGCGCTCAACACCTCGGCGGCGGTCGCTGGCCTGGGCTACCTCATTGGTGTGCGCTACGCAGCCATCATCCTCGCGGGCTCCATGCTCTCGACCCTGGTCATCGTGCCGCTGGTGGCCTACTTCGGCAACTACATGAGCGTGCCCACCGCAGCCCACTTGCCGCTGATCAGCACCATGAGCGCGGACGATATTTTTTCGGAATACGCCCGCTACATCGGCATCGGCGGTATCTTCGTGGCGGGTGTGCTGGGCATCGTGAAGCTCTCGAAGGTGATCCTCTCGGCCTTCACCGAAGGTGCCCGTGGCTTGCTCAAGAGCAAGGGCGCCGAGTCGAGCGGCCCGGTGCTGCGCACTGAGCAAGACATCTCGATGCGCTGGGTGCTGGCCATGTTCTCCCTCACGACCTTGCTGCTCTGGCTCTATTTTCGCTTCGCCGTGCTGCACACCATGGAGGACGCCACCCTCTACGCCACCATCTCGGTGGTCGTGACCATCGTCATCGCTTTCCTCTTCACCTCGGTCTCGGCCTGGGCCGTGGCCATGATCAGCGTCACCCCCATCTCTGGCATGACCCTGATGACCCTCATCGTCTCCTCGGTCATCCTGGTGTCAGTGGGATTGAAGGGCGAAGAGGGCATGCTGGCGGTGCTGCTCATCGGCGGTGTGGTGTGCACGGCGCTGTCGATGGCCGGCACGCTCATCACCGAGTTCAAGCTCGGCTTCTGGATGGGTGCGACCCCGAAGAAGATCCAGTGGGCCAATATCCTGGCGTGCATCGTCGCCGCTGCCGTGGTGACCGCCGTCATGATGCTGCTCAACAGCGTCTACGGTTTCACCGCCTCTCCCGAACACGCCAACCCGCTGCCCGCGCCGCAGCCCAACGCCATGGCGGCGGTGCTCTCGTCGTTGATGGGCGGGCAGGAGACGCCCTGGCTGCTCTACGCGATTGGCGGTCTGATCGCGATCATCGTAGAGATGCTCGGGATTTCGTCACTCGCCTTTGCCTTGGGCATGTACCTGCCCATCGAGCTGAACTCGCCCATTCTCCTCGGCGCCGTGGTCTCCTGGTTCGTCAAGCGCAGCAGCAAGAACGAGGAGCTCTCCAAGGCCCGCCACAACCGAGGCCTGCTCGTTGCATCAGGCTTGTTGGCAGGCGGCGCGCTGGCGGGCGTCATGGACGCCTTGGTGAAATACGTCACCCAATCGGGCTTCGGCATGGCCGATGACGCGCTCTACCTCGACTTCGGGAGCTATGCCGAGAGCTTCGGCAACTGGATGGGCTTGGCCGCGTTCCTGTGGATCTGCTACTACATGTTCTGGAACTCGTCGCGCGCCACCGTCGAACCCCATTCCTAATCCCTATGGCCTGGCCATCAATGCCCACCTTGCGACTCTGCGACTCTGCGACTCTGCGTGAGACCTCGAGTCCGACGTCAACCGAAGCTTCGGTCCTGCGCTCGCCCCACCGCCGGCTGCCGCCACTCCAAACACTCGCTCGGCAGGCTGGAAAGCCTGCCCCGGGCGCCATGAATGGCGCCCCTACTGGGTACGGGCGCGATTCATCCCGCCCGCAGGTGGTTGGGCGTCGCCCTGGCCATCAATGCCCTCTTTGCGACTCTGCGCCTCTGCGTCTCTGCGTGAGACCTCGAGTCCGACGTCAACCGAAG
>JAVFAO010000595.1:0-3521 GCA_034002465.1 Myxococcota bacterium | reverse complement strand
ATCTTTGGCAGCAGCGAGGGCCTCGCCCCACTCAAGAGCTTCATCGAGGCCGTCATGGGCTTGGACGGAGCGGAGCGTCTCGCCTCGCTCGAGCTCGTCGACCCCTATCAGCCAGGGCACGTCTCGGTGCTCAAGAGATCCTACCTCGACGTCAAGGCCGTCGATGGCCTCGGCCGAAAGTACCTCATCGAGATGCAGGTCGAGCCAGTCAAGGAATTCGCCAAGCGGGTGGTCTACAACGCCGCCAAGGCCTATGTGGGGCAGCTCGAGAGCGGCAGACAGTATTGGTCGTTGACCCAGGTCATCGCCATCTCAGTCTGCGACTTTATCATGTTCCCTGAGTTCGAACACCATCTCAGCCGGCACCACACCAAGGAAAGCATCACCGGCAAGAGCTACCTCGACGAGTTGCGCTTTTACTTCCTCGAGCTGCCCAAGTTTTCGAAGACGGCAGAAGAGCTTGACAGTGCGCTCGACAAGTGGACCTTCTTCTTGCGCCACGCACCAACCCTCGAACAGGTTCCCCCTGCGCTACAACAGGAGCCCTATCGCACGGCCTTGCACATCGCCGAGCGGGCGCAGCTCAGCCCGCAGGAGTGGGAAGCCTACGACGAGGCAAGGATTCACGTACAGACGCAGCAGGGCAAGATTGAGTATGCCAAGGACACAGGATTTGCCGAGGGCAAGCGCGAAGGAAAGGAAGAAGGCATTGAGATTGGCGTAGCGAAGGGAATCGCAAGGGCGCTGCTTTCTCTGCTCGAGGCCAAGGGCTTGGCTATCGACGAGCATAGCCGCGCCCGTATCCTCGATGCGACCGACAGCCCTCAGCTCGAGCGCTGGCTGCGCCGCGCTTTGAGCATCAAGGAGCTCGCCGAGCTCTTCGTGGATGACTGAGCAATCGCGTCGGCGGCTTGGACCCCTGGCTGTCGCTCGCGTCTGCTCGCTCCAGCCTCTCCCCGCTTGGCGGGGCAAGCCGCTTGGGGGGTAATCCGCGCTGAGCTCTGGGTCTTCGTTGAAGTCAATACGTGGCCGCTTCGTAGGGGCGCGATTCATCGCGCCCGCCTCCACCCCGCTCGGCCGGCTGGAAAGCCTGCCCCACGCCTGGTCCTGCGCTCTCCGGTGAGGTCTTCCGACAAGTCGGTCGGCTGGGAGCCGGCCCCACATTTCATCCTGCGCTCGCCGTACTCCTCGGATCTGCAAGCGGGTTCCCCCGCAATGCGGGGAGAAGCTGGAGCGAGCGATAGCAAGCGACAGCTAGGGGTCAACCCGCGCCGGCCCCACGTCTGCTCCTGCGCTCTCCGGGTTGGGCGGGGCAAACCGCGTCCTGCACAGCCCCCCCGTGTCCCCGAGCTTGCCACTCAAAGCGCCGACTGCGCGCAGCGAAAGCCAGAAACATCATAGGCGTCGCCCATCACCACCCGCACCCGTGAACCAGGCCTGCCGTCGGCCTCCAACACGCTGTGGTAGTGGCCGCCACGCGTGGGGTTGATCCTTCGGCCGCCACGCGTCGAACACCGCGTCGCACGGGCACTGCCATCCTCAGGCAGCCCCTGCAAACTGTCCACCCAGCAATCCGACACCATCTCACTCACGTTGCCCACCAAATGCAAGGCGCCTCCTCGACTCGCCCCTGCCGCCAAAGTGTCCACGGGCATCAGCCCCCGGCCTTCACAGTCTGCCAAGGAAAGCGACGCCAGCTCGCAGCGCGGCAACGCCTCCCCCCAAGGAAAGCGCCACAGCTCGCTGCGGCAGTCATCGTATTCATGACAAGCACCGCGCGACGCCAGCTCGAACTCTGCCTCAGTGGGCAGACGCTTGCCTCGCCAAGCACAATACGCCTGAGCCGCCTCCAGGTTCACACACACCACCGGCTTCCCAGGCTCGCCCAACACCCCCACCGTCGTCCCCTGCGCCGCCCAACACTGCTCGTTCAAAGCTGGACATGCGCCGGCCTGCATACACGCCGCATAGTCCGCGTTCGACACCTCCAACCGGTCCATCCAAAACGGCGCTACGTCCACCAACACCCTGTCTCGTTCGTTGCCATGACAATACGGATCGACCACGTCATTACACCCCACCCACACCAGCCCCCAGTGCAGGCTCTGCGCTCCACAGCGCCCAGCTTGACAAACGCCGTCACAAGCCTGGCCACAAGCCCCGCAGTGCGCCTCATCCGTATTCAGGTCAACACAGCGATCGCCACAACGCGCCCACCCATCAGCACACTGCTCAGCACACTCCCCTCGACCATTGCACACCTGAGGCGGCACACATACCCGCCCCGCGCCCGCCCCTCGCTCAGCAACGCTCGCCCCACAACAGCTCGGCTCCACGCGAGCATCCACACACCGTCCATCGCAGCTCACCAAGCGCTCGTCAGAACAGGCCGGCACGCAGCGCCCCAACCTGCACAACTCCCCAGCCGCGCACTGCACCCCACAGCCGCCACAGGCATCCATCGCGCGCGTCGTGTCGAAACAACGCCCCTCACACATCTGCAACCCGCTCGGACAATCGTTCTCCATGCTCGGCACGGGTCGAAGCAGGGGCGCACGCTCGGGCACGTCGAATCGCTTGCGCTCCTCCTCACTGAAAGCACGCGCCATGCGCTGCGCCGCCATGCTCAGCAGACGCTCTCGCTGCAACGGAAAGACCCGCACCGAACGATCCGCCGAGACCACCAACAAGCTCTGCGCTGCACCCTCCCCCGCCCCGGCTCCACCCTCCGACAGGAAAAAGAGCTGATTCGCCCGAAACGAGCCGCCCTGCAGCTCCGCCAACGAGACCCCGTCCCGACGCAATACCTGCACCGTCCCCGCTTCGGTGCCCACCGCAAACTGAGCGCCATCACGAGCAAAGGCAATCGCCAACACCCCGCTGCCCAGCTCCAAACGCATCAAGCGCCGCCACTGCGCCGTCTCCCACAAATGCAGCCGTCCCGTGCCATCACCTGAAACGAGAAGCTCTCCATCTGGAGAATACGTGAGCTCGTCCAGCGAGCCCAGATGTCCGCTCAGTTTTGCCACCGAAGCCCCGTCACTCCGCCAAATCCGCAGCATCGCCGACATGTCCGCGCTCGCCAACTGCGTCGGCTCCCGCGGGTTGAACTCGACGTCCCAGACTACAGTGGGGTGCTCGAAGGTATGCGCCAGGCTGCCGTCGATGCGCCACAAGCGCGCCGTCGAATCCTCGGCCGCCGTGGCCAGCCACCCCGAATCTGGACTGATATCCAAACGCCAGGCCCGATCCTTGTGCCCCACATAGCGATTGAGCAGACGACCCTGCAGGTCATAACGCACAATCTCGGCGTTGTGCGCCGAGACCACCAAGCTCTGCCCATCTGGCGTCCACGCCCCAGCAATGATCATCGTCCCAAGCGGCTCGAGCTCCTGCAACAGCAACCGGTAATTCGGTCGCGTTCGTTGGCGCATGGCGCTGCAACCCCGCTTCGACGCGGCTGAATTGGCGTGTTGGACATGCCCGCCTACCGTCGAGGCGTGGTCCGTCAGAGTACTACG
>JAVFAO010000594.1:0-3538 GCA_034002465.1 Myxococcota bacterium | reverse complement strand
CGGTATGGAGAAACGCAGAACTGCACTCAAGACCGCTCGCGAACAGTATCAGAAGGCCTTCGATGGTCTGATGGAAAAGGTGAAGTCAGCGCAGAAGTCGTAGCCAGGAGGTGGAGATGTGCTGCGAAGGCAGCGCGAAGTGGGCCAAGCGCCAAATCGACAAAAAGCTGGGGGAAACGGGCCAAGCGCCAAATCGACAAAAACCTGAGAATCTGGTCTGGGTCGTCGACTGCGGTAGTCTTGGGACCGCGTCCAATGTGGGCGCTGCGACGAGGTCCCTATGCTCACTCCCACACCCCGATACTCCTTCAACGTGGTCAACGCGGCAGCCGTCGCGCTGCTTGGCTTGCTCGCCCTCTCCCCGAGCCTGTCGTGTCACCCTCGCGTCGCCGAAGCTGGCGAGGAGCATGACAGCGAGCCCCCTCTGACGACACCCCAGGCCGCACCAGTGCAGAGCGCGGTCTTCAAGGTGAGCTGGCTCTCTGGCGTTGACGGGCATCAGCTCGCCCCCGAGCTGGGCAAGCATCACGCGACCAGCGCTGGCGCGCAGGGCTCGAGCGGCGAGCCTCCGCGGGGCCTCGACGCGTTGCGTGCCACCCCTGTCTTCGACTTCATCCACGCTCGACGAGAGGCCAACGGCGAGATCGTCGCGGTGCTGAGACCAGGAGGGCAGCTCGTTCACAGCGCCGATGGCGCGCAGTGGAGCGTGCTCCAGCCCGACGCTGGCGTCGAGTCGGTGGCCATCACCCCGTCCACCTGGTGGGGGCTCTCAGAGATCGACGCCAACGGTGTGGCACAGCGCCTTGCCCGCTCCTTCGATGGAGGGAAGACTTGGGAGATGCGGAATACGGGGGAGTACCTCGAACCCGAGCCGGTGCTGCTGCGGGCCCAAGGTGATGGGCTGGCCTTGGCGAGTGGCACTCTGATGCTCTCGACCCAGGACCCGAACGGGCGCTGGCTCTGGTCCAACCCTCGGGTGGAAGGGCGAATCACCATGCTCGAGCCGGTCGAAAACGCGGGACAGCGGCATTGGTGGGTAGGCACTGAGCGCGGAGAGCTGAGGGAGCTCGTCGAGGGCAACTGGCAAGCGCACAGCCTCCCAGACTTGGGGACGGCGAGAGTTTCGGGGCTGGCCCTCGCCAAGGACCGACTCTTCGTGGCCACCGATCGCGGTCTCTACGTGAGGCACGGGAATACGGACAGCGCGTGGCAGCGCGTGGACTTGGGTCCGCGTCCCTTCGAAGCCGTTGCGGTGAGCAGCTCAGGCTTCGGAGTGGCAGCGGGACGGGCTGCCCAGCTCGCGGTGACGCACGACTTTGGACAGACGTGGATCCTGCAGGATGAGGTCTGGCGCGAGCTGATGACAGGCGAGCGCAAGCCGAGCCACGCTTCGCTGGAGCGCAATGTGCGGTTCGCGGTGGCCGAGGCCAACAGCGTGCTGCTCTTTGGCGACGAGCTCTTGCTCGCGAGGCTGAGCGCACTCGACTGAGCATCGGATCGCCCTCATCCATCCGAAAAAGAGAATGGATTCCAAAGGGCTAGCCCTTTGCCCACGTGATGCGCATCATCTATAAGCGATTGAAAGTCATGCGCAATATCCACTTGTAGGGGCGCACCTACGTGTGCGCCCTCCTTGGGTTCTGCATACATCCGGTCCAGGCCTCTTCCAAGGTCTTGGTCGGCAGGCTGGAAAGCCTGCCCCACGTTTTGATCTGCGCCTTCCGTTGACGTTCACAGGACTGCTGGCTTGCTCGTTGTCTCTTCGACGATGAAATGCACGTCGTGTCGTCTTCGTCAACGACCTCCTCCATGCTCATCGTAGTGCATTTGCTCTTTTGGTTCCTTGAGTTGCAAGTGATGGGGCGCAAGCACCGCCATCGGCAAGGGATAACTTGCTTGTGCAGTCCACCTGAGACATCCATACCCCAGTGACGAGCCGAGCCTGAGACATGCAGGTCACAGCTCATCGTCTGTGCTCTGACGTGGAGCTGAGAACTGACGAATTTCTGGCACCTTGGCTCCTCTCCATCAGACGCTTGCAGTTGGCATTGTGCTTGCTGTATTGCTGGTGTAGGACAAGCGCTCTCTGGTAGGAGGCATCCATGCGCGTTCGATTTGAAGTGTTGCTCAGTATGGCCCTGTTCGCATTGCTGGCTGCGTGCGGCGATGGAGAGATCAACGTTGGCAACGATGCGAGCGAGACCGACGCACCGGACAACTCGGTGCAGGAGTGGCTGACCTACAGCGACTTGGTGGGCACCAATGAGCTGCTCAGCATCGAGAAGGAGCGCGAGGCGATCAAGAAGGGCTTGGACCTGGGCAAGCAGTCTCTGGCGGACGAAATGAATGCCTCACTGGCTTCCTACGGCATCTCCGCGAGTTACCTTCCACAAACCCTGGGCACCACGGGTGCTGATGGCTACGTCGCTCCGCAGAGCGCTGGCGTCTGCCCGTTCCTCGAGCAAGAAGAACCAGGTGAGGGCCTGGATTGCCGCGCCATCGCAGACCGCGCGAGCTACGGTGCGCTGTCCGCGCTGCCCCGCGTCATTCAGAACAACCCGCTCGACGAGACCTTCAACAACGAGCGAGCCCAAAACGAGCACTGGTACAACGAGGGCGGTCTGACTGGTGTCAGCAACGAGTCCATCATCAGCGTGCGCGCCCTTGACGAGCTCGGTGCCTGCGAACGAAACACAGAGCCCACCACCAGCGCCTTCGAGCAAGGTGTGGAGGTCGGTCGTGAGCTCTACATCGAGAAGGTGAACGAGCGCTTCACCGAGCTTGGTATGAGCATGAGCTATCCCGATCAGGTCGCCCGCATCGAGGTCTGCCAGGCCGATCTCAACTTCCTTGCCCCAGCCAAGAACCGCGCCGTCGAGTCCATCGACGAGACCATCAGCTCCCGCCCCCTATGCGAGGACTACAACGCCCGTGACGCCGACGAGCTCGCGCTGCTGCGCCAGGTCGAGGACCAATACCGCTCTGGCTTGGAGCGCGGCATCATCGAGGAAGACAGCCTCGCCTCTGAGCGCATCTTCCGCATCGTCCCCTGCAACGTCGGCGATCCTTTGGTGCTGGATGTGGCAGGCGACGGCGTCAAGGTCCTGCCGCTGGCGCAGAGCGAGGTCCAGTTCGACCTCTTCGGCAACGGTGAGCTGTTGAAAACGGCTTGGATCCAAGCTGACGACGCGCTGCTCGCGCTCGACAAAGACGGAAACGGCAGCATCGACAACGGCAGAGAGCTCTTCGCCAACTTCCTTGGTCAGGTGGGATACCACGAGGTGCCCACAGGCTTCGAACACCTGGCCATCTACGATCAGGCCATCCACGGCGGCAACGGCGACGGCATGATTTCTGGCGCCGACGCCATCTTCAGCAAGCTCGTGCTCTGGCAAGACAGCAACGTCGATGGCCACTCCGATCCAGGCGAGCTCAAGAGCCTCCCCGAGCTCGGCGTACAGTCCATCGGGCTCGCCTACCAGCGCTACCAGGGTGAGGACAGCCAGCTCACACAGCGAGGTCTCTTCCTGAGAAACGC
>JAVFAO010000593.1:0-3551 GCA_034002465.1 Myxococcota bacterium | reverse complement strand
GTAGCCCTGGTCGCAGGCGCATACGGCGGCACCCGAGCCATCGTCGCAGCGGCCGCGGGCGCCGCAGTCGAGGTTGCTGTGGGCGCAGTCGGGTTCACAGCTGCCGTTGCCATCGTTGTCTTGGTAGCCTGCAGTGCAGCGCTCGCATTGCTCGCCTTCGTAGCCGAGACTGCAGATGCACTTCACGACGCCATCGTCATCGTCACAGCGGCCGCCACCACAGCTCAGCTCGCTGCAACCAGGTTCGCACTGACCATCACCATCGTTGTCCTGCAGCCCAAAGACGCAGTGCTCGCAGAGCTCTCCGGCCCAGTCCTCCTCGCATGCACAAACGGCCTCACCGCTTTGGTCGGTGCAGCTTCCATGAATACAGGCCAAAGCGGCAATCGCGCAGCTTGGCGAGCAGCGTCCATTGCCGTCGTTGTCCTGATGGCCCTCGGCGCAGAGACAGCGGATGAGTCCGCTCTCATCGTTGCAAATCGAGTCCACACAGTAGGCTTCCGAACAGGCAGGCCGACAGGTCCCGTCGCCGTCCTTGTCTTGGAAGCCCTCGGCGCATTGGTCGCAGGCCTCCCCAGTGTAACCGCTCAAGCAGAGGCAGCCGTCGCCTTTGGGATCGCAGAGGCCGTTGGGGCCGCAATCCGCGTCATTGCAGGACGGCACGAACTCCGTGTCGTCATCGAAGGTGCAGGCAGAGAGGCCCGCAGAGAGCAACACCACCAATAAGGCGAGAGAACCTGCAGGAGCGCGCGCGTGCCCCCTGTAGGCAGAACCTGACCCATTCAGTCGCAACATCGAAGACCCCGATTCAATAATGATTGAGTTCCGCACTCAACCGCCATGACTCAGCATCCCGCTTCGCCAGTCAATGTCAAGGGAAACCTGCGCTACACGTATTCTCGAATGCACCATGGGTTTTCCGGAACTGTCAAGCAAAGCTGACACCTAGGTGTCAACCAAGCTTGGCGTTTCGCGCAGGCTGCGCTGGAGCACGGAATCCACGACTGGGATGCGGTGCTGATTTCATTGGTGCCAGCTCAGCAACACTGCTAGCTTGCGCGGCCAGCGGCGGGTCGAAGCCTCGTCGCCATCACAAGTGAGCGAAGGGCACGCATCCTCTCGACATTCCGAAGGAATTGCCGCTGTCGGGAGGTCGCTGTCCAAGCGCGAACGAATGCAATCAATGGCGAGCGAAGGGCACGCATCCCCTTGCAGTTCCCCGGTGGGCAGAGATGTCGAAAAAAGCTTGGATGGTGGTGCTGGCTGGCGTTGCGCTCAACGCGGCGTTGGGGGTGTTGTATGCCTGGAGCATGTTCTCCAAGCAGCTCACGGAGAGCGTGCAAGCGGGCGGTTTTGGGTGGACCAAGACCATGGCCACCCTGCCCTACACTGTCGCCATCGCCTGTTTTGCCGTGATGATGGTGCCTGCAGGCAGACTGCAGGACAAGCTCGGGCCTCGAGTCATCGCGACGATAGGCGCGGTGCTCTGTGGTCTGGGGCTGATGGTGGCGAGCTTGGGCTCGCCCGACCGAGTCTGGCCTGTGCTCGTCGGTTTTGGGGCGATGGCGGGAACGGGCATTGGCCTGGGCTACGCCGCCGCAACTCCCGCTGCGGTGAAGTGGTATGGTGCGAAGAAGAAGGGCGTGGTGACGGGCATCGTGGTGGCTGGCTTTGGCTTGGCCCCGGTCTACATCGCTCCGCTGGCGCGCACGCTTCTGCAGTCGCAAGGGGTCTCGAACGCGTTCCTCATCTTTGGGCTGATCTTTTTGGTCGTCGCAGGAATCTCCGCACAGTTCATCAATAATCCTCCACCGAAAGCCGAAACCGAGGGCAGCATTACACCGCTCTCGAAGGCGAGCTCAGCCCAGGACAAGAGCTGGCGCGAGATGATGCGCAGCCCGCGCTTCTGGTCGCTCTACCTGCAGTATGCTTGTGGAGCCACAGCAGGCCTCATGATCATCGGGCACATGGCGAAGATCGTGAGCGAGCAGTCGGGAGGCGTGATCCAGGCCGGCTTTCTCTTCGTCGTCCTGCTCGCTATCTTCAACGCCACCGGTCGCGTGGTGGCGGGCTTCGTCTCCGACCTCATCGGGCGCGTCTCGGCCATGCTGATCGTCTTCGTCGTGCAAGCGACGGTGATGTTCTTCTTCGACCAGTTCAGCACCACCGCAGGCTTTTTGCTGGGGGCCGCGCTCGTCGGCTTCAACTACGGTGCCTGCCTCTCCCTCTTCCCAGCGACCGCCGCCGATTATTGGGGCACCAAGAATCTCGGCCTCAACTACGGCATCCTCTTCACCGCGTGGGGTCTGGGCGGCGTCTTTGGACCGAGTCTGGCGGGACTCATCGCCGACAGAACCGGCTCCTACCTGATCGCCTATCAGGTCGCTGGCGTACTGCTCAGCGTCGCTGCGTTGCTTGCCGTCAGCAGCCATATCCGGCTCAGCTTCGATCGCGCCGAAAAGCAGCTCGTCATCGCGTTCGGCAAGCCAGCGGCGAGGAGCGAAACTGCCGCAGAGCCTTCGGAAGAAGGGGATGCGACGCTGAACGGCTCGCTCGAAGAGGCGAGCTGAGACCGACGGAGAGGCAGATGCAAACATCGCTGACTTGGAAAGGTGAAGGGCTTCGCTTCGAGGCCCGCAACGAACAGGGTGCGAGCTGTACCTTCGACGGCAAAGGCGAGCAAGGACCAAGCCCCATGGAGGCGGTGGCCCTGGCGCTTGCGTCGTGCTCCGCCATCGACGTACTCATGATCCTTCAAAAAATGCGACAAGACGTGCGGGCCTGCCGGTGCCATGTTCAGGCCCAGCGTCGGGACGAAATCCCCAAAACCTTCACCCAGCTCCACCTTCACTACGAGCTGGAAGGCCAGCTCGACCCTCGCAAAGTCGAGCAGGCGCTGGTGATGAGCCATGAGAAGTACTGCTCCGTAGGCGCCATGCTCAAGGCCGCCGGGGTCACCATCGAATACGACTTCGAGCTACTCCCCGCGCTCTGAGGGAGACCTCTCTCGCTCATCACTGGAGCGCACGAGCAGCACCGGGCGATGCTCGCGAGAGCTACCCCACGATCTCGCAAGTGAGCACAGAGCTCGAATCCTCGTTCCAGCACGAACTTACGGGAACAGGCCAAGCGCCCAATCTACAAGAAGATGACGCCGAAAATGCGCTCTTCCACAGAGAAGCAAGGAAACTGTGCATGACGACGCCGACCTTCAGTGTGCTCCATATCGACGAAGACCTCTTGCTCGTCGACAAACCAGCCAGACTCCCCACGCACGCTCCCGAGGTGTCGCGCCCAGGCTTCGTCGAGTTGCTTCAGCAGGTGCATGGCCCCCTCGGGGTGCACCAGCGCCTCGACGCAGAAAGCAGCGGCGTCATGGTCTTCAGTCGCAGCGAGCGAGGCGCGCGCTGCCTCGCCCGACAGTTCGAGGAACACAGCGTCCGCAAATTCAACCGCACCCAGCATCTGCGCCAGCCTGCGTTGTCGACACACCCCCAGACCTTCGAGGACGTGCTCGACGCCGCCAGCCCCGAACGCCTCGCCCGCAGCCA
>JAVFAO010000592.1:0-3552 GCA_034002465.1 Myxococcota bacterium | reverse complement strand
CGATCTCGACCTGTTTGAAAAAATCGTAGGGCACGACTTGCTGTTTGTAGAAGGAGAAGATGTCCATGCCGCCGGTGCGGTCTTCGTAGTTGGCATTCACCTTCCAGACGTAGTGCAGCGCACCAAACGCCCAATTCGTCCCGGCATCGAGCAGGTCGAAGAGCAGCCTGGAGACGTGCGCGTCTCCCTTCGCCTTTTCGATGAGCGCCCTGACCCGAGCCTGCTTTTCTTCATCGAAGGAAGGATCGACCGCGCCAGTCTGCCCGAGCTCCGGGTTCGACAGCACAATCTTCACGATCCCTTCGCGCAGTTGACCCTCGAGCGCTTCAAGCGCCGCGTCTTTGAGCTTCGGCTGCGCGCGGACGAGCTCCATCACACGCTCGACGAAAGCGTTCAGCTCGGCGCTATCCTCGAGACCATCACGTGCTCCGTCAGGAAAGGCCTCTCTCAGCGCGACGAGCAGCTCGTGCAGTTCGTTCTGCAGCGCTTTCAAAGCCTCGGCGCGTTCCTTGTCGGGGTGGTATTGGGTCTGCCCTTTGCCAGATGCCTCTTTGCCAAGTAGCTCGGCCACATTGACTTGCTTCTCGTTGATGCGGCTGGGGTCCGGACCATCCACCAGTGCCTCGTCATACACCTCGTCCAGCGTTGCTTTGGTCTCGTCCGCTCGTGTGTATTGGTGCTCCCGATTGACCGATTGCTTAGCCTTCTCGGCAGCGTAGCTGTTCTGCCCCTGGTTCAAGTCGGCCAACAGCTCTTCGTGATCGGCTGCCCGCTTTCGGCTGTCTTTGCTCGCTTTCGCGAGCTTCTGCGCCTGAGCGAGCAAAGGCTGGAGCGCCTCGGCCCGCCATACCTCCACCTGCGCCAAGACCGGGTCGAGCGCGTCGAGCGCCCTCAATGCGGTGGCGCGGGCTTCGCGTTGCTTTTCCTGAGCGAGAGCGTCCGCTCCAGCGTCGTTCGTTGCGCCATCGTTCGCGTCTCGCTCTGGGAAGCGCAGTTTGAGTTGCAGAATATCCTCGTTGTACAAGCGAACGAGGGGGATGATGGCGAGCTCCAGCGCGACCTTGGCATTGGCGAGCTCCGTGGCCAGGGTGTGGCTCTTGCTCACCAGCGCCTCGATACGTTGGGCGATGGAGTGCAGCTCATCGATGAGAGCTTGGGGGACCAAGCCGGGGTGAGCGCTGCTGGCGTCGGCGATGCGCTCGGCGATGCCAACGTCTTCGGGGCCGGGGGCGCGGGTGCTCTCTGCGAGCCGCCCCGAGGGGAAGAAGGCCCTGTAGGCGGGGCTGTTGCGGTCTTTGCCGACGCCAAGCAGCAGGTGGTCGTTGATGCCCGACAGGACGGGCTCGAAGAGGGAGTCTTCTCCTTCGATGGCGCCCTTGTTGAGCTGTGCTTCGAAGCTGAGCTCGTCGACCTTGGCGCGCGTGCGAACGAAGCTGTCGAAGGCACTTTGGAAAGGCTCGGCAAGCTCCGCGGTTTGCGGGTAGCTTCTGAGTCGACGCAGGTGGTATCGACTGCATCGGAACAGTCTGGGTCGAGAATCGTCGTTGTTCAATTGCA
Source organism: Myxococcota bacterium (assembly GCA_034002465.1). Classification (GTDB taxonomy): domain Bacteria; phylum Myxococcota_A; class Bradymonadia; order UBA4248; family JAVFAO01; genus JAVFAO01. The sequence continues at coordinate 1,995 of JAVFAO010000592.1, read as the reverse complement.
TTCGTTCGCTCTCGGGCACCGACCTCGCGCCAGCAACAATTCCTTCGGAATGGCGCGAGGATGCGTGCCCTTCGCTCACTTACGATTGCCTCATGCAATACTCCTCATGCTGTTGCTGGCCCCCGGCTGCACAGCTTACCGAAGGTGAGCGGAACAATGCAAGATGGAGGCGAATCGTAAGACCAATGCTCTCGAGCAATCCAGCTTCCCTTGCTTGCTTTTCGCCCTCGGCGGCGCGCATTTTCTTCCTGAGGCCCAGCAGGAAGCGTCTGCGCCGGAGAATTCTCTTCCTGAGGCCTCTCAGGAAGCGCATGCGCCGGAGAATTCTCTTCCTGAGGCCTCTCAGGAAGCGCGTGCACGTGTGGAAGGGGCCAGAGCAAGGCCTATGGGCCATCGTTCGCGGTCAAGGACGCGCTTCGATGCGACTGAGCTCGGAGCGGGCGAGCTCCTGGGTGAGCGGGCTCAGAGCGCTCGAGGCTACACACTGCTCGAGCAGAGGCTTGGCGGCCTCTCCGACGATGCCGAGCGCGGCCACCGTAGCGTTGTGAAGCGCTTCGTCCGGTGCTTCCAGGGTCTGCGCCAGAGTCGGCAGGGCCGACTCGCCAAACGCCCGCGCAAGCCCCACCACTGCACGGCTCTGCAGGCACGGCTCGCCGAGCTCCAGGATGCGCTCATAGAAGCCTCGGACGCGCTCCTCCGGCCATTGGTGCAGAGCGGAGACGGCTGCCTTTCTCTGCATGGGGTGCAGCAATGGGTGTTCAGCAAGCGCAATCAAGACCTCGACGGGGTCACGCGCGGCCGCCTCGAAGTGCTCGCGGGTGGGCGCCGAATCGATGGTGCTGAGCAAGAGATGGACGGCCTGCAGCTCCAATAACCAGGTCTCGTCTTCGACGGACTGGGCTGCGGCCGGTCGGACGAAGAAGAGCAGTGGGAGCAAGACGACAAGCGAAAGCGAGCGAGCGAAGGCACGAGTGAGAAGGTATTGCTTCATGGTTGCACCAAAGGGTTGCGCATGATCAGGTCGAGCTGAGAGGCCGAGAAGCTGGGGTCGTACTCTTCACGAACCATGGGGAACATGATGTTGCGCGCGTCCTGACACGGGTACGTAGGGTCGGCGGCGAAATGGCACTCAGGTGTATCGTCGAAGGCATCGAAGGTGCGGCCGTCGAACTCGGAGGTATGCAGTAATCCGAAGAAGTGCCCGGCTTCGTGGATGATGACCATGGCAAGGTTGCGATTGCCGAGGCGGTAGAGCAGACAGTCGTCGGGTGGGGACCAGACGAAGCACTCTGGGCGGCTCTCGTCGAGAACGAAGAAACCGCTGCCCAACATCTCCCCCGCTGCGACTGCGACGCCACCTTTGCGGCAGCCATGAGCACCGGGGATTCCCCACAGCGGGGCGAGTCCGAGCACCGAGCGGCCGTCGATATCGAACTGATCGATGAGGAAGACGTTGAGGCGAAGCAGCTCGTCGTCGCTGGGCTGGCTGGGAAACTGCGCGAGACGTAGGAGCGCGTCGAAGTCCTCGTAGTTGCGGATGGTGCCGTACTTCGCCGCTTCGAGCTCAGACATCGAGAAGTAGCCGAGCTGCTGCCTATCGAGCGTGATCCCATGCTCGGCGAGCTTGTCTTCGATGAGCTCGAGGGTCTCGAGCCAGTGGCGGTCTTCGGCCAGCTCGGCACCGCTCATTCCAATACCGACAGTGTAGAAATTCATGGCGAGGCGCTTGGGGGGCCCTGTGGGGTCGAAGACGTAGACGCAGAACTCGCCTGAGTCGGTGGAGCCTTCGACCTTGTAGGAACCCGGTACGAAGCGAGAGCTCAGCCGCGCGTCCACGCCAGGCATGAGCACTTCGAAGCCCTCTTCGCTCTGACGGCCGATGCTCCAGTAGAAGAGGTCGAAGCGATCGACGGGTCCGCTCGGGGGCGTCAGTGACACGAAGCTCTGCTCGACACCAGGGTTTGCGGCGAGCAGCGTGGGCCTGGCCGCGTTGGT
>JAVFAO010000591.1:0-3561 GCA_034002465.1 Myxococcota bacterium | reverse complement strand
CTCGCCTCTGCAGCTCACGCCTTCGAAGACCAGGATCTCTTCTGCAAGGTGGTCAGCCTCGACACCATCCGCGAGAACGACCACAACCTGAACATCACTCGCTACGTGCAGACCGAGCCGCCCCCAGAGACCATCGACGTCAAAGCCGAGGTCGCCAAGCTGAGCGCATTGATTGCCCAGCGCGACGAGGCTGAGGCGAAGATGATGGGCTTCTTGAAGGAGCTTGGCTATGTCGAGTGATGTACCGAGTGGGTGGCAAATTGCCAGATTTGATCAGATCGCCAACATTGAAAGGGGGCTCACATACAGCAGCGAGCAGGAATGCTCTTCATCGGAAGACGGCGCAGTCTGCGTATTGCGTATTCCGAACGTGCAGAATCAGCGATTTGTTGCTGACGATCTCAAATACCTTAAGGGCATTTCTGACCGGCATGTGACAAGGTACTCAGTTCCCCCTGGTTCAATCTTGATGGTCGGCTCGAATGGGAATGCCGACAGAGTAGGAAACTGCTGCTTCGTTGAAGCTCAGGCTCGATATGTATTTGCGTCCTTTTTGCTCAGAGTGGTGCCTGACCAGATATCCATAGAGTCTCGATTTCTATACTACCTACTCGCAGGTGGCGACGTTCAGGCGGCAATTACCGACTCTGTTGCAGGAACTACGGGCCTGAAAAATATCAGTTTGGAGATGCTTCGTGCATATTCATTCGCCATCCCACCCCTCCTCGAGCAGAAGAAGATCGCCGCCATCCTCTGCTCCGTGGACGAGGCCATCCAAGCGACCCAAGCGGTCATCGACCAGACCAGGCGGGTCAAGGAGGGGCTGCTCCAAGACCTGCTGACCCGTGGCATGCCAGGGCACACGCGCTTCAAGATGACGGAGCTTGGGGAGATTCCGGAGGAGTGGGAGGTGCGGAGGCTGGGGGATATTTGCGAACTCGTGACCAGCGGGCCGAGGGGGTGGGCTGCATATTACGCGGATGATGGAGATGTCTTCCTCCGCTCCCAAAACATCAAGAACGGGTTTCTCGACTGGACCGACTCAGCGTTCGTTCGACCACCTGACGGAAGCGAGACCTTGCGAGCAAGACTGTCGCCCCGCGACGTCCTGATCACCATCACTGGCAATAATGTTGGAAATGTGGCTGTGTTTGGCGGTTCCAAACTACCCGCGTACGCGAGCCAGCATGTCGGCGTCGTGCGTCTGAGTGATCGCGGAATGGCTCCTTTCCTGGCAGCATACCTCTCGCCTGATGGCCCTGGTCAGCGCCAACTACTCAAAGAGTCCTATGGCCAGAGCAAGCCCGGACTCAGCCTCATTCAGCTTCGGAACTTGCTCACTCCGGTTCCATCGAATCACGAGCGTGTCAGAATCGACGAGTGCATCTCATCGGTAGGTCAGTCGATATCAAATAGCCACCTCAAACTCATTGTGCTTCAGCAGGCGAAATCCGGCCTCCTCCAAGACCTCCTCACCGGCAAAGTGAGAGTCAGCCCATGACCACAGCCAACGAGTATACCCTCGTCGAGAAGCCCATCCTCGAGCGCCTACAGACCCAAGGCTACCGTTACATCCCGCCCTCCGAGCACGGCAGCCTGCGGCTCGGCGAGAATGAGGTGCTCTTCAAACCGCTGCTCGTCGAGGCCCTGGTCCGGATCAACGCCCTCCCCACCGTCGACGCCGAGGCCATCTTCAACGAGCTCGCCGGGCTCTCGGACAACCAGCGCTGGCTCGAGGTGCTCCGCGGCCACTACTCCCGCAAGCTGCCCGGCGAAGAGACTCACCGCACCATCCGGGTCATCGACTTCGACCAGCTCTCCAACAACGACTTCGCCTGTACCAATCAACTCCGGGTCCAGGGTGTAGGCGTCCGCAAGCCCGATGTGCTGGTCTACGTCAACGGCATCCCTCTGGTCGTCATCGAGGCCAAGAGCCCGTTGAACAGCAGCCAGAACGCCTTCGATGCCATCGACCAGATCCTCTCGGCAGAGCGAGATGTGCCAAGGCTCTTCCACAGCAACCTGTTCAACGTCGCCACCAACGACCTGACCTTCATGTACGGCGCCACGGGAGCACCACGTGAGCACTGGTCGCGCTGGCGTGACCCCTGGCCCCGAAAGGCCGAGGACTTCGCCAACGAGACAGAGAAGGGGCTCTCAGCCCTGCTCGAGCCATCCCGCTTGCTCGACATCCTCGCCCACTTCGTGGTCTTCGAGACTCGCGACGGCAAGACTGTCAAGAAGCTCTGCCGCTATCAGCAACTCCGAGCCGTCAACAAGATGGTCCAGCGGGTCGTCAACGACCAGCATCGGGCGGGTCTCATCTGGCACACCCAAGGAAGCGGCAAGAGCCTCACGATGGTCTTTGCCGCCCTCAAGCTCAAGTTCCACCGCGGCATCAAGTCCGAGCGATTGGAGAATCCAAACCTGCTGGTCATCACCGATCGCATCGACCTGCACAACCAGATTGCCGCCACCTTCCAAGCCTGCGGACTGCCCAACCCCATCATCGCCGAGTCCATCCAGCAGTTGCGTAGCGCCGTCGGCGCAGAGGTTCGCGGCCGCACCATCATCTCGACCATCTTCAAATTCAACTGGGACGAGCCACAACTTCAATCGAAGGACAGGAGGCAGCGCGAGGAGGCAGTGCGCGCCCTCGCCATCCCTGGCTCAGAGAACTGGATTGTGATGGTCGACGAGGCCCACCGCACCCAGGAGAAAGATCTGGGCGCCTACCTGCAGGCCATCCTCCCCGACGCCGTGCGCTTCGGCTTCACTGGCACGCCTGTCAAGAAGGGCGACAAGGACACCTTCCAGAACTTCGGGGCCAAGGGCGAGACCTACCTCGACAAGTACGTCATCGACGACGCGGTAGCGGATGGAGCGACCGTGCCCATCTACTACCAAGGCCGAATGACCGAGTGGCATCTGCACGACAAGGAAATCGACGTCCTCTTCGAGCAGTGGTTCGCCAACGAACCCGAAGACAAGCTGGCGGAACTGAAAAAGCGTGGGGTCACCAAGGGCGATCTGGCTCGCTTCGCGCCACGCATCGCGCTCATCGCTCAGGACATCTGGGCACACTTCCGAGCGCACGTCGCCCCCGACGGCTTCAAAGCCCAGATCTGCGCCATCGATCGGCTCGCCTGCGTGGCCTACAAGAAGGCTCTCGACCAGGTCATCACCAAGTCGTTGATGAAGACCGAGCATCTCTCGGAGGATGAGGCGAAGGCCAGGGCTAGCGCGATGAGCGTGTGCGTCTACAGCCCCGGCCAGCACGACGGCGAGCAGCATCCGGAACTGGTGAGCTACCAGATTCCGCCCGAGGACGTGACACCCAAGCTCGTCCCCCGCTTCCTCGACCCCAATGATCCGCTCAGCTTCATCATCGTGTGCAACAAGCTGCTCACAGGCTTCGACGCCCCCATCGAGCAGGCGATGTACCTGGACAACCCGCTCACCGACCACAACTTGCTGCAGGCCATCGCGCGCACCAACCGCCGCTATGGCAGCTAGAAGGACCACGGCATCATCGTCGACTACATCGGCGTCAGTAAGCGG
>JAVFAO010000590.1:0-3575 GCA_034002465.1 Myxococcota bacterium | reverse complement strand
GCGCTGCGACCGAGCTCGACGCCCGTCTCGTGGCCATCAAGTCTGGTGCGCTCATCGAGCACGCGGACGGACTCTTCAGGGGCAAGGATTACCTCGCCGCCGCCGCAGAATACGAACGGATCCTCGTAGAATGCCCGGAATTCGAACACTACGGGCTCGCCATGTTCAACGCTGCCGTTGCGTATGAAATGGCACAGGACTTCGCGGCCGCGCTGCAGCTCTATGAGCGTGTGGCCAAGGGCTACGCCGGAACCGAGCTCGCTGCGGACGCCTTGAAGCGTACGGTCTTGGTCCGAGAGTCGACGGGGCTTTGACCGCACGCCCCTCCCTGCGGAGCGTGCCTCGGACTGGCAGCTTCCACGTTCTCTTGGCGTCTTGGCGGTTGCTCGTTCCCTACGGTCTGCCTCATCGGCCAGGCGGCTGCTCCTGCTTCTCCAGCTCCTCGGCCTCCCGCAACAACTGCGCGGCCGACACCCCCAGCGCCGAGGCCAGCACCGCCACGTTGGAGATGCCCAGGTTGCGTTCACCCCGCTCGATGCAGCCCACATAGGTCCGGTCCAGACCGGCGAGCTCGGCGAGCCGCTCCTGCGAGATGGAATTGGCCTCGCGATGCGCACGCACCACCAGCCCAAAGGACTTGATCAAGCCCTCGAAGCTGCTGCGTGCGGGGGACGTCGTGCCTCGCCCCGAAGGCGATTGTGCTCGCGGTGGGGCTGCTTTGCGTGGCTTCTTGGGCATAGGTGATTCAGTGATGGTCTCCTCAAAACGACCGAACGCGAGTGCGCGCCGTCGCCGCCATCGTCGCCTGCGGTCCACCTTTGCACCCGGCGTGCCTGCCGCGCGCTAGCTCAAGTGCAGGTATCTCAAGGTCTTCCGTCATTCGGCCAGCGTTCAGTTCCTGCGCTCTGAGCGTTCGGAGCTCAGAACTGTACGGCTTCTGAACAGGAAGGGTAGGTGGTGGGTGCACGGGGAGCGTGCCGTGACCCTCCCATCACCTGGCACAGCCATCGGCGACCCCTCGTGGGGGCACGGCATGCCGTGCCCGAGCTGTTGACGCTGGCCTTGGAATCTCACGCAAAGGCGCAAAAGCGCAAAGAGACAATGTCAGCGTTGAGGGGAGACGCCATGGACGGCGCAAAACCCTCTCCTTAGTGTATGCAGAATCCGTGGAGGGCGCACACGCAGGTGCGCCCCTACAAGTCACTATTGCGCATTCCTTTCAGTTTCTTACGTGTGATGCGCCTCACGTGGGCACGGCCTGCGGTGACCCTACAGCATCGTTGGAGGCGAGCTGGGTTGGGACCCCCGACTGCCACGGGTCCAACCCGGAGAGCGCAAGAGCAGACGTGGGGCCGACGCGGGTCGACGCGGGTTGACCCCTAGCTGTCGCTTGCTTTCGCTCGCTCCAGCTCCTCCCCGCACTGCGGGGGAACCCGCTTGCCGATCCGAGGAGTACGCCGAGCGCAGGAGCAGACGTGGGGCCGGCTTCCAGCCGGCCGAGCGGGGTGGCGCGATGAATCGCGCCCCTACGAAGCGGCCACGGATTGTCTTCAACGAAGACCCAGAGCCCAGCAGGGATTACCCCCCAAGCGGCTTGCCCCGCCAAGCGGGGAGAGGCTGGAGCGAGCAGCCGCGAGCGACAGCCAGGGGTCCAAGCCGCCGACGCGATTGCTCAGTCATCCACGAAGAGCTCGGCGAGCTCCTTGATGCTCAACGCGCGGCGCAGCCAGCGCTCGAGCTGAGCGCTGTCGGTCGTCTCGAGGATACGGACGCGGCTGTGCTCGTCGATGGCCATGCCCCTCGCTTCGAGCAGAGAAAGCAGCGCGCGCGAGAGTCCCTCGGCGATGCCTTCTTCCTTGCCCTTGGCAAATCCTGTGTCCTTGGCGTACTCGATCTTGCCCTGCTGCGTCTGGACGTGAATCCTCGCCTCGTCGTAGGCTTCCCATTCCTGCGGGCTGAGCTGCGCCCGCTCCGCGATGTGCAAGGCTGTACGGTAGGGCTCCTGTTGTAGCGCAGGGGGCACCTGCTCGAGGGTTGGTGCGTGCCGCAGGAAGAAGGTCCACTTGTCGAGCGCGCTGTCGAGCTCTTCTGCCGTCTTCGAAAACTTGGGCAGCTCGAGGAAGTAAAAGCGCAGCTCGTCGAGGTAGCTCTTGCCGGTGATGCTTTCCTTGGTGTGGTGCCGGCTGAGATGGTGTTCGAACTCCGGGAACATGATGAAATCGCAGACCGAGATGGCGACGACCTGGGTCAGCTCCCAATACTGTCTGCCGCTCTCGAGCTGCCCCACATAGGCCTTGGCGGCGTTGTAGACCACCCGCTTGGCGAATTCCTTCACCGGCTCGACCTGCATCTCGATGAGGTACTTTCGGCCGAGGCCATCGACGGCCTTGACGTCGAGGTAGGATCTCTTGAGCACCGAGACGTGCCCCGGCTGATAAGGGTCAACGAGCTCGAGCGAGGCGAGGCGCTCCGCTCCCTCCAAGCCCATGACGGCCTCGATGAAGCTCTTGAGTGGGGCGAGGCCCTCGCTGCTGCCAAAGATCTTTTTGAAGGCGAAGTCGGTGCGAGGATCGATGAAGCGCATGCGGGGCTCCTCTTGGTTGGCGCTGTGCGCCACCCTTTCACCCTCCAAGCTTTGCTCGCCGGGTACGGCGAGTCAAGCGCTGTGCGCTGTTTTTTTGTTCAGCAAGTGTCGTCGCCTGGGGACTGGTAGGACCAGGCGTGGGGCAGGCTTTCCAGCCTGCCGACTTGGAATGCAGGCTCACCATCGCCTCATTGGCGACCTCGTAGGGGCACGGCATGCCGTGCCCGAGCTGGCGTCATTGGAAATCCTGCGAATACGCAGTATGCGCCACGGGGAGCGGTCACGGCATGCCGTGACCCTACGATTGTCTTCAACGAAGACCCTGAGCCCAGCAGGGATTACCCCCCAAGCGGCTTGCCCCGCCAAGCGGGGAGAGGCTGGAGCGAGCAGACGCGAGCGACAGCCAGGGGTCCAAGCCAGGCGTGGGGCCGACGCGGGTTGACCCCTATCTGTCGCTTGCTCTCGCTCGCGCCAGCTTTTCCCCGCACTGCGGGGGAACCCGCTTGCCGATCCGAGGAGTACGGCGAGCGCAGGATGAAATGTGGGGCCGGCTTCCAGCCGGCCGACTGTGTTGGAGGCGGGCGCGATGAATCGCTCCCCTACGAAGCGGTCACGGATTGTCTTCAACGAAGACCCTGAGCCAAGCAGGGATTAGCCCCCAAGCAGCTTGCCCCGCCAAGCGGGGAGAGGCTGGAGCGAGCAGCCGCGAGCGACAGCCAGGGGTCCAAGCCGGACGGCGCAGGATCAGGTGTGGGGCAGGCTTTCCAGCCTGCCGACCGAAGCCTTGGCGTCTTGGCGCTTGCCTTGTTCCTGGTGTCTGCCTAAGCGCCAGCCCCCTTCGTATCCAGCTCCTCGGCCTCCCGCAGTAGCTGCGAGCTCACCACCCCCAGCGCCTGGGCCAGCTTCGCCACGTTGGCGATGCCCAAGTTGCGCTCACCCCGCTCGATGCAGCCCACATAGGTCCGGTCTTGTCCCGCGACCTCGGCCAGCC
>JAVFAO010000589.1:0-3577 GCA_034002465.1 Myxococcota bacterium | reverse complement strand
TCTCCACGCTGCAGGCGGGGACGGGGACGAGGTGGAACAGGCTGCGCACCGTGGCGCCGCTGGGATCGATGGCTGTGGCGACCACCAGCAGGGGCTCCTCTCCCAAGGCTGGGATGACGAAATCTCGCTCGAGGCTTGGCGGTGCATCATCCACCCGATCGTAGTCCAGATCCCATGCGACGAGCGCGTCACTGCTGTCACCTTCACCCTGGGCGAGGCTGACCTCGGCGTGCAAAGTACAAGGGCGACCGATGATCGGCGGCTCGAGGGTCGACAGATGCAGTCTGAGGGGACGCAAGCTGGGGCTTGGCTCAGCGCGGACGGCAACGGCTGGCCGGATTTTGCCATGGCCAATGCGTTCGTTCGGCAGGGTTCCCGTGAATTCGTCAGCGGCGGCAGAGGACTTGAGCAGCGCCTCGAGCTCGTTGTGCTGTAGGTTGGGAAAAGCCTCTTTGATCAGCGCCGCAGCGCCTGCCGTGTGGGGCAGAGCACCGCTGGTGCCGCCGAAGCTCTCGTAGGCACCATGTCGACTGCCGTTGGAGGCAGGAGCGAAAGGATCATCAGGAGCGCTGAGGTCGACCACTGGCGCACCGTCGAGGCGAGGTCCTTGTCCAGAGTAGGGGCGGAATTCTCCAGGTTTTCCCCAGCCGTACATGCTGAGGTCGTTGTTTCCACCGTAGGCGCCGACGGCGATGACCCGGTCTGCCGTGGAGGGGGTGATGGCCGTGCCTGCCTCGGAGATGTGGTCCAACCAGGCGACGCCGCGTGCCCAGCCGGCTTGGTCATCGAAGGAGACGCCTCGAAGGATGGGGACTTGAACGCCGCTTTGCTTCGAGCGGAAGGAGAAGCTCAGGGTGGTGTTGGGCAGCACGGTCGAACCGTTTCCGTAGATGATGGTGAGGCTGGTGGTGCCACGGCTCGTGACCTCTCGCCAGACCTGTAAGGTTCTTCCCCCGACGTTTCCTGCGGTGTAGGGGCGCGAGGCGACATCGGTGAGTTTGGAGCCATCTGGCGCGCTGATTTCGACCTCTAAGATGTTGCCGCCCAACCAGGCGACGCTGACCCAGGCTTGACGGAATTGGTAGTAGCCGAAGCCGTCGGTGCTCAGGTGAGCGACTTGCGCGCTGCTGCCAATGTTGCGCAGCTCCATGACATGGTCGGCATTGGCGAGGTTGCCTGCTGCCGAGAGCACCACGAGGCCGTCGTCCGCGGCTTGGCTGATGGCGACTTCGTCATCGCTGGAGCCGTCGTGTGCGCCGATGGGTTGATCCCATTCGAGGAAGAGCACGTCTGCCTGCCAGGCTTTGGCCACGGCTACGGCCTCGACGGCCGAAGCTCGCTGGATGAGCAGCAACTCGACGCCCGGTGCGATACCGGTGAAGCGGCGCAGCCCTGGCCAGCCTGCGGCGAGCACGCCGATGGCGCCTGTCCCATGGCTGACGTCGAAAGCCGAGACGGGGTATTGGCTCAGGGAGATGCCGCGTTCGTAGACGACACCCTCGACGTCCACGGCGAGCACCTTGGGTGTATTCAGTCGAAGCAATTTCTCGCCGATGTCGAGGCGGCCATTACCATTGACGTCATCGGCGATGAAGATGGGTTCGCCGAGGGCTGGCGTGTCCTCGCTGAAGGCCGCTCCGTAGTCTCGTTTGCCATTGTCGTTGACGTCAACGTAGAGCCAGTCGAGGTCGACCTGATAATTGGCGGGGACGTTGGGCGTGGTGTCGGTGTAGGTGTTGAGGATGGAGGCGTCGAGCAGGCTGAGCTCGGATTCGAAGACGCTGTCACCGTCGAGGTCGATACCGTCTCCAGGGCCCGCCTTGTTGTCGGCGTCGCGGTCTTCGAAGGCGAAGAGTCCGCCGTCTGGGCGATAGAAGTCAGGGTGGAAGACGTCCCAGCCCCCTTCGTGATCGGCGACGAGCACGCCTTCTCCTGTGAGCTGTGTTTCGGGGGGAGGAGGGGACCACAGGACTTGGGCGCCAATCTCTTGGGAGGTGCGATTGAGCGGGCTGACGCGCAGCAGCGGCAAGGCGGGTCGGACGGCCTCAACGGCCGCCGAGCTCGCCAGCTTCGGGAGCTCGCCTCGTTGGACTTGCATGACGACGAGCTTGCCCATGGTGCAGGCTTCGCCTCGTGTCGTTCGTATGGTGCCGTAGGCTTCCAGCTTCTCGAGCAGCGCTGGCGTCGGGGTTTTGACGAGGGTGACGTTGACGAGGACGAGCTCGTCGCGAGAGACCGCTTGGTCGATGGGAGGATACTCGAGCAGTGGTGAGAGCTCACCTGCGTTCGCAGAGCTCGAGAGGCACAGGAGCAGCAGGGTGGTGAGGCGGGAGCGTGTCATGAGCAAGTCCTTGGTGCAGATGGGCGCTGCGCAATCGTGCGAGAGTCCTCGTGGGTGCTGCCCCACACTCGGAAAAAGACTAAATATTTGTAATCATTGCGCTATTGTAATTGAACCGTGGTTGTTGGTCGCGTCCTGCAAGCCTGTGGGCTGACACGACGCGTCGCCACCTATCAGATGAGGTGCAACAAGCAAGCTAACCCTTGGCGATGGCAGTGATTGCGCCCCATCATGGTCGCTCACATCGAGATTGCTCGCGCTCTGCGAGCGGCTCGGGCATGCGTTCGTCTGGTCTTCGTGGGGCGCTGCCCCACACCCCACCAAAGGGCTAGCCCTTTGGAATCCCTTCTCTTTTTCGTATCGATTGGCGAACACTCTCGACGATACTTCAGCGCAGCTTTGGTCTCGTCAGCTACAGCTTCCTGCGGAGCAGCTGAGTCCACCGCTGCAGGCGTTGTTGCAGAAACCGCAGTGCGCGTCGTTGGTGAGCAGGTTGGCCTCACAGCCATTGGATGGGTCGTCGTCGCAGTTGCCGTAGTTGGCGTCACAGGTCAGCACGCAGTGACCGGCAGTGCAGGCAGCGGAGGCGTCGGTGTCGTCGCAGATGATGCCGCAGCCGCCGCAGTCATTGGTGGTGGTGATGTCGACCTCACAGCCGTTGTCTGCGCTCTGGTCGCCGTCGCAGTCTTCCCAGCCGGGGTCGCAGGCGAGGGTGCAGATGCCAGCGGGGCAGCTCTCGGTGGCGTTGTCTGTGCCACCGCCGCAGGTGACGCCGCATCCTCCACAGTTGGTGGTGGAGTAGATGTCGACCTCACAGCCGTTTGCTGGGTTCCCATCGCAGTCCTCCCAACCCGCATCACAGACGAGGTTGCAGACGCCAGCGGGGCAGCCGCTGGCGGCGTTGGCCCCGCCGCAGGTGATGCCGCATCCGCCGCAGTTGGTGGTGGAGTAGATGTTGCCCTCACAGCCGTTGTTGGCGGACTGGTTTCCGTCGCAGTCTTCCCATCCGGCGTCGCAGTCGAGCACGCAGACCCCTGCAGCGCAGCTTTCGGTGGCGTGGTCGGTGCCGCCACCGCAGGTGACGCCGCATCCGCCGCAGTTGGTGGTGGAGAAGATGTTGACCTCGCAGCCGTTGTTGGCGGTCTGGTTTCCGTCGCAGGCTTCCCATCCGGCGTCGCTGACGAGCACGCAGACCCCTGCAGCGCAGCTTTCGGTGTCGTGGTCGGTGCCGCCACC
>JAVFAO010000588.1:0-3579 GCA_034002465.1 Myxococcota bacterium | reverse complement strand
CAACCCAGCACGCGCGCGATGAATCGCGCCCGGCTCGTCGCACCGCCTGGCCATGTATTCCCAGGATTGCAGAGGACTTGCCCCGCAAGGCGGGGAGAGGATGGCGCGCGCGGTCAGCGCGAGGCAGCCTGGGGTCCGTGCGCGGGTTGACCCCTCGCTGTCGTTCGCTTCAGGGCGGGCGCCATGAATGGCGCCCCTACTCCAGCTCTTCCCCGCGTGGCGGGGGAACCCGCGATGCGCTCGCCGGTCGCAGCGCAGACCGACAAAAAGGTGGGGGAACAGGCCAAGTGCCCAATCGACAAAAAGGTAGGGGAACAGGCCAAGTGCCCAATCGACAAGAACGCTTTGCCCTGGCGGGCTGCGCTTGGGTGCCTATACTCCGCGCGCCACCGGCGCGCCACAGCGCGCCCTCCTGCCGCGTGCAGCCCCACCCACCGAGCCAGCATGAACTCCATTCGCCTGTGCGGCGTCACCACCAACAACCTCGCCAACATCGACGTAGAGCTCCCCATCGGCAAGCTCACCGTCGTCACCGGCGTCAGTGGCTCAGGCAAATCGAGCCTCGCCTTCGACACCCTCTACGCCGAAGGCCAACGACGATTCCTCGAGTCCTTCTCCACCTACGCCCGGCAGTTCCTCCAGCAGATGGACAAGCCACCGCTGCGCTCCATCGAGAACATCCTGCCCGCCGTCGCCCTGCGTCAGCGCGGCGCCACCAGCCACGCCCGCTCCACCGTCGCCACCGTCACCGAGCTCGCCGATCACCTGCAGCTCCTCTACACCCACCTCGGCACCCCCTTCTGCCCCGAATGCGGCGGCCGCGTCCGAAAACACACCGAGAGCTTCGTCTGGCAAAGCCTGCTCGAACGTGCCCTCGACCGAAAAGCCCTGGTCCTCGCCGAGGTCAAACCGCTCGGCGACGAGAGCATGGCCCAACTCCTCAGCCGCCTCGTCGAACAAGGCCAACGCCGCTTCTATGTCGACGAAAAGTGGTGCAAAACTGCCGAGCAAGGACAGGAACGCAAGAACCAGCGGCCCAGCAAGCGACGCGTCTGCGAAATCGAGGAGATAGACGTCGACGCGCTGCTCGGCGCCAGGGAGCTGCCACTGCTCATCGACCGCCTCATCGTCCGCGCCGAGGGCCAAAACCGCGCCTTCGAGGCCATCCAGAGCGCCTATGCCTGGGGCATGGGCTCACTCCAGGTGGTGCTGCTCGACGAGCTTGGCAGCGCTCGGGAAACGCTGCTCTTTCGTCGCGCACAACACTGTGAGTCATGTGGTCGAGAATACGATGAGGTACAGCCCGCGCTCTTCGACCCCAACACCACCCTCGGTGCTTGCCCAAGCTGCACGGGCTTCGGAAAAACGGCCGGTTACGAGCTGCGCAAAATCGTCCCTCAGAGTTCCAAGACCCTCGCCGAGGGTGCCCTGGCTCCCCTGTCCAACGCAGCACGATTGAAGCGCTTCTTGGACGCCGTCGAGAAGCTGGAGGTCCCCATCGAGCGCCCTTGGCGCGAGCTGAGCGCAGAACAACGCCAGCTCGTGCTGCATGGGAAAGGACGCTTCAAGGGGCTCTACGGCTACTTCGCCCAGCTCGAAGGGAAGCGACAGAAGGTCTCCGCCCGTATTCAGATCGCGCGCTTTCGAGGGTACTCCGAGTGTCCCGACTGCGGCGGCGCTCGGCTCTGCGCTCAGGCCCGACACGTTCTGCTCCATGGCAAGGGCGTGCACGAGCTGCTGCAGATGTCTGTCGCCGAGCTCGAGCAGCATCTCGAGGGGATTCGCTCGTTCTCGGGCAGCGAGTACGCGCTGGGGACACTTTCTGCGAAAGCGCGCGAGGAGGAGCTGCAGGCGGTGTCGCTGCTCTTCGAGGAGCTGACGCTGCGTCTGCGCTATCTCAGGGAGGTGGGGCTCGATTATCTGCGTCTCGACCGGCAGACCCGCACGCTATCAGGGGGTGAGCTGCAGCGCATGCACCTGACGGCGAGCATTGGGAGGGCGCTCACGGATACGCTGTATGTTTTGGATGAGCCGACGGCGGGCTTGCATGCGCGAGACAGCGGACGTTTGGCGCAGGCGCTTCATGGCTTGCGCGCGCTGGGCAACACGGTGGTGGTGGTGGAACATGATGTGGAGATCATCCGCAGCGCCGATTGGGCCATCGAGCTCGGGCCGGGTGCAGGGGAGCTGGGGGGGCGGGTGTGTTTCGCGGGGACCGTCGAGGCGCTGCAGCAGAGTGACTGCGCCACGGGACGGATCTTGGCGCAGCGTCATAAGGTACGCCGCTACTCGGCACGTCTACCCGAGCCCATCGATGGAGAGATACGAATACGCGGAGCGAGGGAGAACAACCTTGATTTGAGCGTGGCGATACCCTTGCGTCGCTTGGTGTGTGTGACTGGGGTGAGTGGTTCTGGCAAATCGACCTTGGTGGAGCGGGTGTTGTATCGCGCTTGGTGTGCGCGGCAGGGGGACGCATCGGAGGAGGTTGGGGAGTGTGATGCGATCGAGGGGTTCGACGCACTGGAGGAGCTGATCATGGTGGATCAGCGGGCGATGGTGCGTTCGACGCGATCGAACGCGGCGACGGTGACGAAGGCCTACGACGCGATCAGGGAGCTGTACGCGAGCACACCTGCAGCCAAGGAGCAGGGGATCGGGGCGCAGGCGTTTTCGTTCAACGTGCGAGGTGGTCGATGTGAGCGATGCGAGGGGACGGGGAAGATCCAGGTCGAGATGCAGTTCATGGCGGATCTGGAGCTAGGTTGTGACACCTGTAACGGTCGTCGTTTCAACGAGGCGACCTTGGGGATCACGTATCGCGGCAAATCGATTGACGACGTCTTGCGGATGACGGTGACTGAGGCTTTGGCGTTTTTTGAAGACCAGCGGCCGATTGTGTCGCGATTGCGGCCGCTGTCGGAGGTGGGTCTGGGCTATTTGCGTCTTGGTCAGCCGAGCGCGGATATGTCTGGAGGCGAGCTTCAGCGGCTGAAGCTGGCGTCGGCGTTGTCGGAGGCGCGCAAGGAGCGGAGCAGGAAGCCGAGGCTGTTCATTTTCGACGAGCCGACGGTGGGATTGCATCTTCAGGATGTGATGGTGTTGATCGACGCCTTGCGGCACTTGGTGGAAGCGGGTCAGTCGGTGTTGGTGGTGGAGCACAACATCGATTTCGTTGCGGCGTGTGATCAGGTCATTGATTTGGGACCGGAGGCGGCGGAGCGCGGTGGTCGCTTGGTGGTGCAAGGCACGCCGGAGGAGGTGGCGCGGTGCCCTGAGAGCATCACGGGGCGTTTTTTGGCCGAGCTCTTGGTGTAGCCTCCACCTCTCGAACAGCAGCAAGTAAGGGATTCCAAAGGGCGCAGCCCTTTGGCGGGGTGTGGGGCAGAGCCCCACAGAAGGCGAGCCGCTCGTAGAGCGCGAGCCCACACGGCGAGCCGCTCGTAGAGCGCGAGCCCACACGGCGAGCCGCTCGAAGAGCGCGAGCCCACACGGCGAGCCGCTCGTAGAGCGCGAGCCCACACGGCGAGCCGCTCGTAGATCGCGAGCCACCCCCGGCGAGCCGCTCGAAGAGCGCGA
>JAVFAO010000587.1:0-3605 GCA_034002465.1 Myxococcota bacterium | reverse complement strand
CCTCTCGCTGGTCTCCTTCGCCATCAAACACAAGCAGGGCGTGCTCCACCACAACTTCGTCGTCGCCCTGCTCAATGACCTCTTTGGCATCCAATCACGCGGCGGCTGCTCCTGCGCAGGCCCCTACGGTCACCGGCTGCTCGGCATCGGCGAAGAAGACTCACACCACTTCGAAGACGAAATCGTCCAGGGCCACTCGGGCATCAAACCCGGCTGGGTGCGCATCAACTTCAACTACTTCATCAGCGAAACCGTCTTTCAATTCCTGCTCGACGCCGTCGCCTTCGTCGCAAAGCATGGTTGGGTCTTCCTCCCCCTCTACCGCTTCGAAAGCGAGACCGGACGCTGGGTCATTCGGGGGAAAACCCAGAGCGTCCTCCTCAGTCTCGATGATCTGAGCTATAGATCGGGAGAGTTGGAATACCCGCGTCGCTCGCGCCACGAGGATGAGAGCGCCTTCGCGCGCTACCTCGAAGAGGCCCACGCTCACCGCCAAGCCGCCCTCCAGAGCTACCCCCAACTGCGCCTCGACGATCCCCCAATGCCCCCAGAATTCGACGAGCTCCGCTGGTTTCCTCTGCCCGCCGAAATCCTCGCCGAATGCACCGAGCAGGAGCCACCCAAAGCTCCCCACTTCAAACTCCATTTCCGGCGTCGATGAACCCCAATTAGCCAGTGGAGTCGCATGTTCGGTATACAATGAGCAGGCGCTCTCCCTGCACCCGCTTGCCTTCGTCTCTCGGCGCGTGGATGCGTGCCCTTCGCTCGCTTTTGTTTGCGTTCCCTTCCCTCAACGCACGCTCTGCGTTAGCTTGCGCCAGCCGGAGACGGCCCTCCTCACCGAGCGCCACCTTCGGCTCCCCTCGGAACTGCGCGCGAAGCAGGTCTCGAGTCCGTCGTGACACAGCCGGCGCACACGGCGTTGGCGCAAGAGGCGCAGCGCGACGATCTTGAAATCACGGAGCAGAGACTGATGTACGAGCCCTTCATCGGGATGCGCTACATGCTGAGCCGCAGCCGATTCAGCTTGTCGGTCATCACGCTCATCTCGATCCTCGGCGTCTTCTTGGGCGTCACTGCGCTCGTCACCGTGGTCAGCGTTACCGGCGGATTCCAAGAGACCTTTCGTGACAAAGTGCTGGGCGTCAACAGCCACGTCCTCGTCATGACCTATGCGCAGGACAACTTTGGCGAGTACCGAGAAGTTCAGGAATTCATAGAAGAAAACGTCGAAGGCGTGATCGGGACCAGCCCCTTCATCTTCCACGAAATGATGATCGCAAGCGAGTCCAATCTCTCGGGAATCCTCATCAAAGGTGTCGAGCCAGCACTGCTCGATTCGGTCAGCGATCTCCCTCGCTACATCCTCGCCGACTCAGACGAAGAGCGGCAAGCCCTCATTGAACAGCTTCACTTCGAACGCTATGTGTCCAGCTCAAAGAAGCCCGCTCCCGCCCTCATCGGCAGGGCCCTCGCCCAGAAGCTCGAGCTCGAGGTTGGCGACACGGTTCGCGTCATCTCGCCGCGCCGCGGTATCCCCGGCGAATCGCGCTACGGCCCACAACAAATGGAGCCCACTGACCGTCAGTTCCGCGTGATCGGCCTCTACGACTCAGGCTTCTTCGACTACGACAACCGACTGGTCATCGTCGACTACCGAGCACTGCAAGACTTCTTCAATTCCCCTGACGTGGTCACTGGCGTCGAGATCAAAGTCGCTGACATCGACAAGACCGGCGAAATTCGCGACTACCTCAATAGCCAGCTGAATCAAGGACCTGAGCGCTTTCGTATCATCGATTGGCAAGACCTCAACCACAACCTCTTCACCAGTCTGAAGCTGCAGAAGATCACCCTCACCATCATCATGTTCTTCATCGTCCTCGTCGCCAGCTTCAACATCGTCGGCACACTCATCATGATGGTGCTCGATAAGCAAAAAGAAATCGCCATCATGAAGTCCATGGGCGCAACCGATGGCGGCGTCATGCGCGTCTTCATCTTTCAGGGCATCTTCATCGGCGGCATCGGCACCCTGCTCGGACTGATCGGAGGCGCCGTGCTCTGTGAAATCATCGCGACGCACCCCTTCGGTCTCGACCCACAGGTCTACTTGATCGACAGCTTGCCCGTTCGTATCGTACTCTCGGAGTTTGCTGTGGTTGGGCTTTCTGCCTTGGGAATCAGCTTCCTCGCCACGCTCTACCCTTCCTGGTGGGCTGCACAACTCCCTCCCGTCGAAGGCCTCCGTTACGAATGACGACTCCCTTTGCGGGACTTGGAGCTGCCCATGTTCGGCATCTCGCTGCCCGAAGTCATGCTCATCATGGTGCTCGCGCTGCTCGTCTTCGGCCCTGAGCGCATCCCCAAAGTCTCGCTCTGGCTTGGTCGCGGCATCCGGCAAATGCGCAACGCCGCCACCGAGCTGCGCCAAAGCTTAGAGCTCGAAGAGCTGCGAAGCGAGCTGCGCGAAGCGGTAGATGGGCCATCAAAGAACGCGCCCCGAGAGCATCAGAGCACATGGGAGCAACGCCAAGGCAGCTCCGCCGTCGCCGCATCCAGCAGCATCCGTCCCGCCGTCGGCACCTTCTCCAAAGCAGCCCGCGAGCTCGAACGCAAGCTCTCCGCACAACGACAGCCCTGCCGCACCCAGCGTGTTCCGCTGAACCCCGCCCTCCCCGCTCAGGGCATCCGAAAGCCGCTCCCTGCCCCACTCCCCCTCGCCTTCAGCCACCGCCTCCTGTCCCTCCCACCAGGACCAACGGCCTACCCTGGCCTTCGGCGCAGCCCGCTCCCCCCCAGCACGAACAGCCAAGCCCAACCCCAACAGCTCCCTGTCGCAGGGACCGATAGCGCTCGGCGGGTCGCCCTTCCAAAACGACGAGCTGCGTTCTGACCCTGCCTCCTGCGTTTCGAATGAGACAGTGCAGGGTGTTAGGTTGTTCGGATTGCTGCGGCCTTCTCCACCCCGAGCTCTGCTGCTTCGCTCACGATGTGGGCGGTCGCAAGCAACACCGCCGTTCGCCTGTATTCCGCTCGCGCAAAGTTCGACAAGCTCATCGGCGCTGTGCTATCACTCGATGGGTCCTACGAAGCAAGTCCCCTGACAGTGCCGCTGTGGATGACCGAAGGAGAAGAGAAACGATGCATCGATTGCTCATCCCCTCCCTGCTTGCCCTCACCCTCAGCGCCTGTCTCTCGGCCAAAGACGTCTCGCCGCGAGAGTCAGAACCTCAAGACGGCAAAGCCGCCAGCGCCTCGAGCCGCAACGAAGAGCCTGGCATGGGCTATCGTCCCATGGACTTCAATGCGGACGACGGGGAGTTCGCCTCCGACTTCGCCCCAGACCTCAGTCTCGCCCGGCAGAGTGGATACGACTACGCGGCAAAAACCTCCCCCAGCACTCCACCCACCGATCCCAACGAGAGTCAATCGAGCAAAGAGCCCGAGGCTCCGCAACAGCGGCTCGTCATCTACACCGCCCTGCTCAGGCTCGCCGTCGACATCCTGCAAGACGTTTTCCGCCAGGCCGAGCTCATCACCACCAAGCTGGGGGGAGACGTCCAGTCCTCCACCATGCAACAACGGGTGCTACGCAGTCCAAG
>JAVFAO010000586.1:0-3607 GCA_034002465.1 Myxococcota bacterium | reverse complement strand
TTTGTGAGAGCGCGCGAATACAGTGTCGGCGTCTTGCACGCTCGCGCGCTTCGCGAGGCTCGCGACCCTCGTTCCTCGAATGTGGGGCGCTGCCCCACACCCCGCCAAAGGGCGAGCCCTTTGGAATCCCTTTTTTCTTTTCGTGCCTCAGGGACTCGCTGGCTCCTCCACCCGCAGGCTCCCAAGCTTGTCGGCGCTGAGCCCGTTGCGGCTGCCGTCGGTGTCGGCGTAGACGTAGCTCTGGCCATCATCCTGGCTGATGCGATAGGCGAAGGAGTACTGACCAGGCTCCTGCGGCCCTATCAAGGTGGCCTTGAACATCATGTTCCCCGAATAGGCGCTCGCCTGCTCCGTAGCGCTCCACACCCAGTCCTCACTTTCAGTTGGCAGGACACCGTTGGGGCCGTAGCCAATCTCGACCTTCACGAAGGGCACCAGCGCCTCTTTCCAGGTCATCGCGTCGATGGTCAGCCGCATCGTCGATTGCCCAGTGCTCGTCCCTGGCTGCGACCGGAGCGACGAGGGCCAGTCGATGCTCGCGTTCATGATGCTCATCTGCGGACGCGCCGTGATCTGCACCCGACCAAGCTGCGACACCTCAGGCTCATTGTTCGAGCCGTCCAGGTCACAGAGCGTCCAGCTTTGGCCGCCGTCCCCAGAGACCCTGAACGCATAGGCGTATTCACCAGGCGTCTCAACGTTGATGCGCCCCATGAATTCGTCGTTGTTCTCGTAGTCCATGTTGTAGTAGGCGCCGCTCCAGCTCCAGGCCTCGTTGGGCAGCGTGTCCACCGGTCCATAGCCCACCTGCGCCATGACGAAAGGCGCCGGACCCGCTCCCTCGGTCTGCCCCTCGATCCACAGTCGTCCATAGAGATCGACGCCAGGGAGGCTCGCTGGCTGCTCGAACGTGCCGGGATGCTGAAGATTGCACCAGCCAATGGGCAGCGGCTGCTCGGGGAGACGCCCGAGGTCCAGCTCCATCGACGGGTCGCCCAGCCAGATGTACATCTTCGCGTTCTCCTGGGCCGCTGCATCTCCCGCGTAGAGCCGCATCAGCTCGACGTTCGCCGTATTCAAGACCTGGCCAATCGGGCGGATGCCATGATCCAAGATGGTGCGGAACAAGAGCCGGTCGAAGTCGTGGTTCTGCTTGGTCCAGGAGGGCTTGGTCGCGCCCAAGAAAGCCACCGCACCCGCCTCGGCGTGCATGAACTGCTCGGCCAGGGTCTTCTGCGGGTGCTCGAGCTTGGCGTTGAGGCAGGCGATGCTGAAGACCACCGGCGTGCGGTCTTCGTTGAGCACGGGCTGCGCCTCGAAGGAGAAGTTGTGACCGTTCCACTCCCACCAGCTCGTCTCCTCACCGTGCCCACGGTAGTTGAGCACGCCTGCGCCGCTTTGAATGTGCTCCACCAAGGTCTCGTTGCTGACCTTGTCGGCGCCGTAGAGCTTGATGAAGCTCGCTGGCGCTGCATAGGCCCGCTGACGGATACTGTCTGAACAGGCGGTGTACTTGCCCGGTGCGTCCTGCTCGTGGGCCACCAAGAGCGTGCGCTGTCGCCAGGGAGCGAGCCTGTCTCCTTGCTCATAGGCGATGATCTTGGCGAGCTGTCGGCTGAGCTCCTGCTCGTTGCCGACGAGTCGGCCCAGCGCGAGCTCGGGCAGCAAGTCATCGCCCGCGACACAGGCGTAGAGGAAGTCACTGCGGATGGTCTCACCACGACGATCCCTGTCTGCCTTCATGGGCAGCGTCTCGGGTTCGCCGACGAGCAGCACATACTCGATGGCGTGCTCCGTGTACTGCGCCGCAATGTATTCGTGGATGAGCGTCGAGGCGTCCTTGCCTTCGGGCAGCTCGGCAGGCAGCAGCTCGGAGAGCGGCGTGACCTTGGTCTTCAAGCCCAGCTCTTCTTTCCACGCCACAAAGGGAGAGAGCGTCCCGACGAGGGCGTCATCGGCGATGATCAGGTAGCGCACGCGGTTCGGATCGTCCCGCTCTTCGCCCGTGCGAGCGACCGCCTCGTAGGCGGGCAGCACGCTGGCGTAGGACGCAGCCGCACTGGCCTCGCCGCGCGATTCCGGCACGGGGCCGTCGCTGGACTCGAAGCTGAGCTCGACGCGCAGATGGGTGGCCACCTCCAAGCGTCCTTCCGCGGCATGGTAGCGCAGCGGGTGCAGCTGGAGGCGGATGGCCTTGTGGTTGCGCCAGATGGCTGGCGCATCGACGTTTCCGTCGGTGGCAGGGTAGGGCAGCGCCGAGGCGTAGGCGGCCTCGTCACGGAGCAGTGAACCAGGCTCTTCACCTTCGAGCAGCCAGCCCTGGAAGGGATAGACCTCGAGCTGGTCGAAGGACTGCTGGTCCAGGAGCTCGACCGAGGAGAGCGAGGCGGCGCTGCAATCCGGGGGCAAGGCAAGCATGACGCTGAGCACGGGGATGGCGGGCAGGCCGGGTTCGAAGGTGCTGCCTTGGCCGGGCAGCTCGAGGCGTTGGTAGGCGACACCTTGGACGTCGACGTTTTCGATGATCACGTCGTCCACGAAGAGGTCGATGAGCGCGCCCTCACTGCTCCAGGCGAGCACCTCCATGCGGTAGCCCTGGCTCAGCTCGGGGGCGGCGCACCAAGGGAAGTAGGGTGGACAAGGTGCATCGGCCTTGCCCGAGAGCGAGCTCCGCATGTCCTCGATGAAGCGCTCACAGCTCGCCGATTCGAGCTCGCTGAGGGTTGCACGGCTGAGGCTGGCGCAGGGATCGGTGCTGTCGTGATGCAGCAGCGAGCGGCGTCGGGCCTCCTGCTGGAGGCAGAGTGGGTCGCTGGGGTCGACGCTGCAGAGCGCGTTGAGACAGCCCTCTGCGCGCTGGCTGAGCTCGGCGCAGCCGGCGCTGGCGAGCACCTGGTCTTGCGGGGTCTCGGAGCAGGCGCTCGAGAGCAGGAGCAGGGCCGAGAGCAGCGACAGGAGGTGGGTCGCGTGGGGGGTGCGCCGATCGTGCATTGCAGAGGCTCCAGGGAAACACGGACGCTGACGGCAGTATGGGCAGCCAGCAGTCTGCGAAAAGCCGCTCGCAGTATGGCATGGAGTGTTGTGAAACACAAAGCGCAAGAAGTTGGGGGAACAGGTCAAGCCCAATCGACAAGAAGTTGGGGAAACAGGCCAAGTGCCCAATCGACAAGAAGTTGGGGAAACAGGCCAAGTGCCCAATCGACAAGAAAGCCTCGAACAGCTCGAAGCCGTCGAGCTGCACGGAAGCGCGACTTGGCGACCCTCGCTTGCGGTCAGCGTCGCACCGCTGCGATGGTCGCCGCCGTCGTCCTCACAGGCTTCTCAGCCTGGCTTCCGGCCTACAGGCCTTCGAGCGTTGTGGGCGTAGTCGTTGCAACGCGGCGAGCGCTCGCCCGTGTTGCGGAGCGAAGCTGCTTTGGTGCACCGGATTGGGGACCCGCAGCGCGACAGCAAAGGAGAGCTGTTGATGATGGGCAATGATGAGGTCTCGGGCGCGCTGCGCTTGCAGATTGTGGTGGACAATCAGCTTACGAAGGAGGCGTCGACGGCGACGGCGACGCCGTTGGGTACCGAACATGGTTTCGCCGTGTGGGTGGAGTTCGGGGGG
>JAVFAO010000585.1:0-3609 GCA_034002465.1 Myxococcota bacterium | reverse complement strand
TCCCCCAGGTGACCTCTACGTCTTTGTCGCCGTCAAGAAGCACGAGCTCTTTCAACGCGACGGCCAAAGCCTCCACCTGCGCGTGCCCATCTCTTTTGTCCAGGCCGCCTTGGGCGCCCAATTGCAAATACCCACGCTCGATGGCGAGCAAAACGTCGACATCAAAGCGGGCACCCAACCGGGTGAGCAGCTCGTTCTCGAGAAGCTCGGCGTTCCCCGTCTCGATGGTTCGGGTCGTGGCCCCCTGATCATCACCCTCGACGTGAAGATCCCTCGAAAGCTCAACGCCAAACAGCGAGAGCTGCTGGAGGCCTATGCCGCCGAAAGCGGCGAAAGCGTGAAGGCCAAGAAAGAAGGCCTGTTCAGCAAGCTCAAATCCAAGAGCAAATAGAGAGCCCGCCCTCCACGCCTCGCTCAAGCGCTTGAAAAAAGTGGTTGACCACTGCGTTGACGCTGCACTTTCTGAGGTTCATAGTGCACGCCCGCAGGACGCCAGTGTCGGTGTCGGCTGCTTCTCCACGGGCTCTGTCATGCTCATCGCCATCATTGTCGCCGCTTCGCTGTTTCTCATCTGGGTGCTCATGAATTTCAAAACATCTCGCCCAGATGGCACCCTCATCAAGCGCGTCCATCCCTACCGCGTGATGCTGGGCCACATCCTGCCCAAGCGCAATGACGCCTGCGTCTATTTCGACGTCTATGCACGAGCAGACAAGCTCCTGGAATACATCGCAGAGGCCAAGAAACGCTTCCATGTCGACGTCACCTACTGCCTTGTCGCGGCCTGTGGTGTAGGCCTCGCGGCGAGCCCTCGCATGAACCGCTTCGTCGCAGGGCGACGCCTCTATCAACGCAACGACCGCGTCGTCACCTTCAGCGCCAAGCGACAGCGACTCAATCGCAAAGCCAAGCTGACCGCACTCAAGACGGTCTTTCGCGAAGGCGAGAGCTTCGAGGCACTCTGCACCCGCATCAAAGCAGAGCTCACTGAGGAACGCAGCGACAAGACCACCTCCACCGATAAAGAGATGAACCTGCTCACCAGGATCCCTCGCGCGGTGCTGGTGCGCGCAGTTCGACTCGCCATGTGGCTCGACTACCACAACCTCCTCCCCGCCTGGTTCATCAAGGGTGAGGGCATGTACGCCAGTATCTTCGTCGCCAACCTGGGTAGCTTGGGCATGGACGCAGGCTTCCACCATCTCTACGATTGGGGAAACTGCCCTCTCTTCATGATGGTCGGGAAAATTGAAGACCGCCCCGTGGTCGAAGATGGTCAGGTCGTCGTACGCAAAATGATGCACATCCGCTGGACCTACGACGAGCGCATCGACGATGCACTCAACTCCAAGTACGGCATGGATTCCGTCACCCGCGTGCTGGAGGACCCCTTCCGCTATCTCGGCTGCCTCGCCGAGGACGGCTCTGACGCCTACGCGCTCGACGAACGGGGTCAGTCCATGCGCGAAGAGGCTGACCAAGAGGGTCAGGCCTAAGCGCTTGCCAGCACCATAGGGTCAGCCAGTGAGCTGACTACCAGGGGGATGATGAACCCCTGCGGTGCTCTACCGCGCTCATCGGCACGCTGAGCTCGTGATCCACGGCGATGATGCGCGCCATGCCACGTAGCTGCACGCGAGCCGCCTTGTCGAGCAGCGCCTTCTCGACGTAGAAGCGCGTCTGCGTCGTGAGCTGAGCGCCGTGATGGTAATCCATGTCCAAGGCGTTGTCGTCGCGGAACAGCACCCGCTCTCGTTCGTCGCGGAGCACGAGCTCAACCCGAACGGACTCGTATTTCAGATGATCGTCGAGCTCGACCTCGAGCAAACAGCGAAGGCTGTCCTTGTCATCGGTGTCGTCTTCACGAACCACCGTAATTCGCTCTGGGTCGATGCGAAGCAAGTGCTGGTGCTCTCCACACATCTCTCGTCTCCTCTTCTTGTCGATTCGGTGCTCGGCCTGTTCCCCCAGGTTCTTGTCGATTGGGCGCTTGGCCTCTTCCCTCAGCTTCTTTGGCAGCAGAAATCTGGAGCTACCAGGCGAGCATCGTGCTCATAGGCTCTTCGCTGTCAAGCGCTTCGAGGTGCTTCGCGAGAAACGTCACGAATGGGACGCAGCAGCGCCCCGTGAAGGCGACAAGAAGCTTGCCAAAGCGCGACCGAAGGCGTAGTGTCCGCGGCCCAAGGTCGGACTTCACGGAGG
Source organism: Myxococcota bacterium (assembly GCA_034002465.1). Lineage (GTDB taxonomy): Bacteria > Myxococcota_A > Bradymonadia > UBA4248 > JAVFAO01 > JAVFAO01. Next base: position 1,407 of record JAVFAO010000585.1, on the reverse strand, counting down.
TGGACGATGTTCGAGCTGATGGTGATGCCCCTGAGGGCGCTGTGGGAAGAAGACGACGAGAACAAGGTGATCGAGGAGGTGCGGCAGCTGCAAGCACTGCTCAGCGAAGCCTTTGACAAAGAGGTGACCTGGAACGAAGAGATGCCTGACGGCGAGGAGCTCGAGATCTACGGCCTCGATCCTCACTGCGTCTATTCGCTACGTGCAGCTGCGGCATGGCTCGAGTTCACGGACAAACTCGAAGGCTTCGATCCCGGTGAAGAGCCCTGGAACCACGAAGTATTCGAGCGACTCGAGGAAGCAGGCGAAGCCAAGCGCTTCCCGCAACTGCTGCACTCCGAAAACGCTGACGCCGTCGCCTTCGTGCCGGTCGAGCTCGACAACGTCATCGGCGTGGACGACGAAGAACCACCGTCCTTCGCCGTCGGTTCCCTGCCTGCGCTTCGCCGAGAGCTCGACGAACTGCGCATCGCCCTCGGCCTCGAATCAGGCCTCGAAGACAAGCTCGAAGATCTCGTCTTCGACGATGATGTCGATCCCATCGCCTCGGCCCGCTACGGCTGGGTGGTCCTGAGCCGCCGCTGCAACGATGCGCTCGCCAAGGATCTGCCCTTGGTCATGGTCGTCGAGGACGAGGAAGACGAAGAACACGAGCACGACGAGTCTTGCGACCACGAAGACCGCGACTAGGTCATGCGTTAGAGTGGCAAGACGAGCGCGTGCTTTTCCGCGTCTCTCCACTTGGCCGTGCCCTCTGAGGACGTTACTTGCTTCGTGCTGGCACCCCTTTGGGTTGGCCCGACGCTTCGCCCTCCATGGCTGCTCATTCTGTTCCTACGGAGCGCAGCTTGGCCTGCAGCAGAGGCCGTGCGCTGGCGGTGTGAGCCGTCTGGTCGAGCCCAGGCTCGAGCTAGAAGCATGATCCCCTCGAAGGCGACGAACGCAGAGCTGCTCCGCTGAACGCCATCGTTGTCGAGATTCCTGGTCGACGTTCTCAATCGACAAGGTCAAAGGGCTGAGCTAGGTTGCTCCACGGACGAGCTTCGGACTCGTGCTGCCCAAGATACGTCGGGCGCTTCCTAGCACCTCAACTCGAAGCCGCGCTCTTCTCACCTGCATGGTTGCTCATCATGGCTTGTTTGACTTTGGCTGAAAGCGTCCTGCGACGCCATTTCGTCTGGCAGGGGTTTCGACAAAAGATCCTCCAGCTTCGCTCCGGTCGCATGAACGTTTACGAACGCGTTCATCCCAAGCCTCGCGCATCGAAGGCCTCGGAGCCGGGCCCACGACTGGCCTTCATCCACGGCATTGGCGCCAATGCCCTCTCGATGTTGCCGCTCGCCCAAGCCTGCTTCGACCGTGGATTCGACGTCAACGCCCGCGATCTCTTCGGTCATGGACAGGGCC
>JAVFAO010000584.1:0-3639 GCA_034002465.1 Myxococcota bacterium | reverse complement strand
CGACCCCAGCATCGCCGCTGCTCCCCCCGTCCTCCATCCCAAGCCTGGGGAGAGTACCGCCCACCCTGCCGCAGCCGCAGGTGGCGGCGGCGCAGGCAATGGCTCAAATAGCGGCGGAGATGGCTCAGCTCAGCAGGGGGGCAGCCCAAGAGGCTCCCCGCTTGGTCATGGGACAGACGACGACGGCACCGCCTGGCTCAGCTACAAGGCCGAAATCGAAGGCGTCTTGCAGCGCGCCAAGCACTATCCGCGCATCGCCAAACGGGCCCGGCAAGAGGGCCGAGTGGTCCTCGAGGTGGTGATTGATGGCAACGGCAACATCCTCAGCGTCAACGTCAGTGACAGCTCGGGTTACCCGCTGCTCGACGAGGCTGCTCAGCGTTCCATCGAGGCCATCGGGAAGCTCCCTTCGCCTCCAAGAGAACTCACCTGGGAGCGAAAGGTGCTCCATGTTCCCTACCTCTTCCGACTGACTTGAAGGCGAGTGGTTCTCGTCGAGAAGCAGCGAAATCTTGAAGGCTCCAAGCGCCAGCTGTCGGCTCTGCGCAAACCAGCACGAGAACACAAGACAGCAGCCAACGAGAGCAGCATTCGAAGCCTCGACATGCCCCATCAGCCATCCAACATCTCTGAAGCGCTCACGCAGGCCATCAGCCAGCTCGAACCCATCTTCGATGCACCACGGCTCACTGCCTGGTGCCAAGCGTTTGCCTGCTTCCTCAGCGGTGAAGACGCCACAGAAAAGCTCGGCGCTCTGCTCGAAAATGAACAGGCTCCATATCCTGAGCTCATCCAGTTCACCCTCGCTCGTGCATTTCTCCAGCAAGGTCACGCAGAACGAGCTCTCCCCCTGCTCAATGAGCTCCTGCAGCAACGACCTCAGCAACTCACGATCCATTTAGAATACGGCCTTGGGCTCATTTTTTGCGAGCGCTTCGAAGAAGCCGCAGAGCACCTGGAAGCGAGCATCCAACGCTTCGCCCTGCTGCCCGAACGTGCGCTGTTGATCGCCGACCTGTGCACGGTCTATCATCGCCTGGGGGAGTGGGAAAAGGGGGAGGCCTGCTGTACGCCAACGGCAGACTCGAGTCCCCAAGCCCGCTGTAGCCTGCTCAGCAACCGCGCTGCCTTCCGCATCGCCCTTGGCCGGCACGACGAGGCCGAAGCAGACCTTCGCGAGGCTCTCTCCAGCGCTCCCGAACACGCCGCAGCCTGGGCCAATCTCGCCTACCTTCGACAATCGCAAGGACGCTGGGCCGAGGCGCAAGCTGCGCTTCAACACGAACCCTCGCAGCTCGAGCTGCTCTTGGGGTCGGTGCCCATGCGCGAGCGCGCGCGATGACGCAGCTTCGCCTCCTGAACACCTGCCGAGACCTCGGAGAGCAACGCAGCTTGATGCCGCTGGCTTGTCTTTCGTTGCAAGCCAGCGTCGAAGCTGCAGGTTTCACATGCAAGCTCGAGGACCTCCAGTTCGAAAAGCTGGGGGAAGACACGCTGCGAAGGCACCCCGAAGGGTGCGTGCCAGGGATGGCGTACAACAACTTGGGGGAACAGGCCAAACGCCCAATCGACGAGAACCTTTGCCTTGAAGACATCGACGCCCTGACACGCTGGTTCTTCCGAGAAGACGCAGAGCTCCTGGGCATCAGTTTGATGTCGCACGCGCTCCCTTTCGTCCTGCTCGCCCTCGAGCAGGGCCCCCTGCATCGGCCCCCCGTCGTGCTTGGCGGTTCAGGTGTGGCCTTCGTCGCCGCTTCGATCATGCAGCGCTTCGAAGCGGTTGATTTCATTATCGAAGGCGAGGCAGAGCTGGCCCTCGTCGAGCTGCTTCGCGCGCTGCGCGGGGAACGCTCCATGGAGGGCATCCCCGGCTTGTGGCGACGACAGAATGGCCACCTGCTTCCACCAACCTCGCTCGGCCGCATCGCGGAGCTCGCCTTGCTGCCGCCCCCGAGCGCCGCCTCTACACCCCTGGAGGTCTACGATGTCCTCTCGCTGCACAGCGCGCGAGGCTGCCCCTTTCGCTGCGCCTTTTGCAGCGCCGGTGCGCTCGCGGGTCATCGGGTCCGCAGCTTGCCTATCTCCAGGGTTCTGGACGAAGCGCAGGCGCTGGCAGCGCGGTGTCCCTCTCGCACCTTGATTGTCGAGGATGACACCTTTCTTCTGCGTCGGTCTCGCGTCCTGGCGTTTTGCGAAGGGCTCCACGAGCGAGGACTGTCCTTTGATTGGGGCTGCACCGGGCGAGTTGGGCTGCTCGATGAGGCGCTGCTCGAACGCATGGCCGCGGCGGGCTGCAGCAACATTTTTCTCGGTATCGAGTCTGGCTCCGATCGGCTCTTGAGCAGTATCGACAAGGGGTTCCGCGTTGAGCAGGGCTACGCCCAGTGTCTGCTCGCGGCACGCTACATGCGGGTGACGGCGCACTTCGTCTGGGGCTTTCCGACGGAGCGTCTCGAAGATTTCGCAGCCACCTACGTGCTGATGATGTCCCTCTTTGCACAAGGGATCAACGTCAGAGCCAGCAACCTCGTGCCCTTTCCTGGCAGCCCCTTGGTCGAGCAGCAGCGAGACCCGCAGGATGGGACCCTTCGCCTACTCGCCCCAAGCCAGACGCCCTATCCTCGGCTTCTCAACGTAGAGCCTGGCAGTCGAGCTGGGCAACTGGTGCTCAGCGACGCTGAACTCTTCCTTCCCTTCTATTCGCTGCCAACCCCAGCGCTCGAGGAAAAACGCGCCTCTGCGAGCCGCTTCCATGCCTTGTTCGATGCGCTCTGAAGCGTTGGAGCGCAAGCAAGGCTGAGCCGATGGGTTGCGCGCCGAGGAGGCGCGCAACGGACAGCCAGCGCGAGGGTCGCGAAGCGTCTCAGAATGGCGGACAGACGTTGGGGGTGGGGGTCGCTGCGATCTCCCAGGTCCCATCGACGAGGCGACGGATGGACTGGTTTGCAGGGGCGTCGCCCACGTCCACGTTGCCCACGCCGTTCTCGTCCTGCAAGTTGGCGGAATTGGAGCCGCCGTAGAGGACGGCGTCGACGATGGTGTCACCATTGAAGAGCGCCACCGCGTCAGCGGCGTCGCCAGAGTTCTGGATGTCGGGGTTGAAGTCGACGGCCTGGTTGAGCACGGGCTCGAAGTTCGCGGCGCTGCTGGTGGGCCCACCCACGAGCCAGCAATCGCCCGCGGCGATGGTGCCGCTCAACGCCAAGGAGCCGTAGCTATAGTTGTCCCCAGCATACTTAAGGGAGTAGCCGCTGAGGTCGACCGAGGAGGCGCTGCCGTTGTAGAGCTTGACCCACTCGTTGGTGTTGTCGTCGCCAGCGGTGTCATAGAGCACCTCAGCAATGACGAGTCCAACCGCAGGCGCATCGGTCACCTCGATGACGGCCTCGGCCAAGGACGCACCAATGCTCGCCGTGACGGTGAGTCCGGTGCCAGGCGTGTCACCTGCGGTGAGCTCGAAGGTTGCGCTCAGGGTTCCAGCAGCGACGGTCACCGTCGCGGGCACGATGAGACCAGCGTCAGCGCTGAGCTGCACCACTTGCCCAGCGGCAGGAGCCGGGTAGTCGAGGACGACCGTGAGGTCCATGCTACGACCAACGCCGAGGCTGGCCACAGCAGGCTCGATGGCGGCAACACCAC
>JAVFAO010000583.1:0-3641 GCA_034002465.1 Myxococcota bacterium | reverse complement strand
TGGCGTCAGACGCCAGCAATGACCTGGCAGCGCAGCGTGTAGGCCCTGATAGAGAGGGAATGGTGTGATCGAGATTCCATATGCGAGGTAGAGATCACAGCCAATAGGGCTGAGCTCAGTACAGACGGTCCCGAGAAAGGGCTCAATGCGCGTGGAAACAAACAGTTGGCCTCTGAGTTGTGAGAGGTAGAGGTGATGCACACCCGTTGCATCGCGGCCCACCACAGCGAACTGCTTGTCCCGATCGAGCAGGAGAAAGGTTCCATTGATGCGGCGATCAAGCCGAAACGACGTGCCCTCCCTGTGGTACCGTTCAAGCATCGCCAGCGCAACTGACTCAGCCTGCGGGGCACCGTGAACGACGCAGGTGATACTCCCACGTTGGACCGAGCTGGTCAGTAGGCCATCACGAATCACGAGGGTGTCTTGGGAAAGCGACGGTTCACCGAGAACGGCGCTGAAACCATCTACAAGCTGCGCAGATTTGCTCAAGAAACGTGTTGGGATGGAATCATGCTGGTGCTGTGTCATGAGCGTGTCCATGAGTTAGGCTGCGAGCCAGGCTCTGAGCCCGCGCAGCGGAACGATTCCGAGCGCAAAGGCGACGACGACCGACGCGAGCGCCATCAAGGTGCCAAGCAGCAGCGCCGCCGCTATCGAGCTACTGCCGGCGAGCAGCAGCGCGCCACTCAAAGAGAGTATTGCATGGAAGAGCATTTTGGGGAGAGGTAAGTCGAAGACGTTCAAACGAGGGCGGAGTAGCGTAGCTAGCGTGATCGCGAAAAGATAGGAGATGACCGTGACGATGGCGGCACCCATCATCCCCCAGTGGGGAATGAGCGCTGCGTTCAGGGCGAGGTTGAGCAAGAGCGCCACCGCCCAAATGGCGGCCAAGCGCAGAGTCTTCTTGGCGAGATCGTAGGTGCGGGAGATGACCTGATAGATGCCCACCAAGAAACTGCCCATTCCAACAAGAGCCATGACCCAAGGGAGCGTTTCAAAGAGGTATTCTCTGGTGCCAAGGAGCTGGATGACCGCCGTCGAAGAGGCGCTGGCACCACAAACGAAGGCCAAACCTCCCACCCAATAGAGTCGAATGGTTCGCGAGAACGCTTGACGAAGTTGCACGGTGTGGCCGTCCTCATAGAGCCGGACGACAGAAGCAAAGAACATGCTGAGGATCGACGAGATGAGGAGCTGAGTCATCGACGCAATCGAATAGACCAGACCATAGCGTCCGGCCGTCTCAGGGCCAAAGTAGCGTACCAGAAAGAAACGGTCTGATGCGAACAGCACCCAACTCCCGATTTGCACGATGAACAACGGGTAGGTGTAGCGGAGCAGGGGGAGGAGCTTGCGAAATGAAGGGAGGACGAAGTATAGCACTTCGGAGCGTTGTACCCACATTTGGATCAACAGCATGCTGCCTTGTGCCAAGACAAGACCGAGCACAGAGCCGACAACAGTGTGCAGGAGAAGGGCCCCGCCCACAGCGAAGCTCGTCGCCAACAGCGCTGCGGCAAGGTTGAGACCGTATGCCAGCGAGGCGCGTTGGTCAGCGAAGAGATTATTAGTCCACTGTGAAGTCGTCAGAGTTAGCAAAGTCGACGCAAAGAGAAGAAACAGCAAGCTCGAATCACGGACGCCAAAGAGAAGCTCGGAAACCGCGGAACTGCTGAAGATGGCAAGAACGAAAGATATGATGGTTAGAGTGGTTTGAACCCCGAGTACGGCAAACAACAGGTTGGTTCGTTCGGCTTTCGTCGAAGCCGCAGAAAAGCGCAGAAAAGCGTGCCCCAAGTTGAGGGAGAGAATTGTAACAAATAGTACGTTTGCGGCTGAGTATTGGACCCAAATACCATAGTCACTGAGGCATAGCAGCTTGGTCAACACGGCGGCAGTCACGAGCCCACGCAGAATACTTGCAAACGTGCTTCCGTACGCAAGGATGACTGCCCGGACTCTTGATGGAGACTTCATGGGCAATCGTTGGTCCTGGGGCGCTGAGTGCAGCCCCCGCAGACTTCCTGGAAGGTCAGGCGGCTCACAGACAGTCCTCCCTCTTCGCCTCACCAGCCAAAAGCCGATAGAACAGAGACAGCTCCTCAGCATTTAGCGCGTGACGGAGAGGATGCTGAAAGTATGGCGAACCTGGGAGTGAAACCAAGCGAATCAGAACGTGAATGACCCGCTTGGCCTGCTTCACTGCATCTGCGGGCATGAGCGGCTGTCCTCCAAACAGCGCGGCCAGTTGCTCGAAGTACTGCTCCCGGCTCGTCGGCTCTGCCGTGACACCAAGACCAGCGTATGGCGTTCGTCCCACGGCAATCACAGGCAACCCCCGCGCTGCGAGATCGACCCCTAGATTGCTGACGAACACTGAGGCTCCCTGGGCTCCTTGGGCCAGAGCATAGGAACTTACCCGCTCATCGGGAGCAACCACAAGCACATTGGGATGACCTGCTGCCAGCTTTTGCACCAACGGAGCCAGCGGAAGCGGAGTGGGCCCAATCAGCTCACCCGGATGCACTCGGATGATAAGTCGATACTGCGGGTTGGACTGAAACCATTGGATGGTCTGGCTCAACCAATCCTCTTGGGTCTCGAAGACCACCTGACGACCCAAAGTAGCACTGTCGCCAATGACATTGGTACCCAGCAGCAAATAGGGGGTGGGCTGATTCACAAACGTGTCGATCTGAGGCGGCAAGGCGTTGCGAACTGAGACGAGTTGATACGCGCGCGTCTTTCCAGACAACGCCGAACTCTCTGGATTCTCCTGAAACCTGAGGTAGTCCATCACCTCGCGGTCTTGACTCGGGCTGAGCTCGCCGACGACCTCCATCCAGCCGCGGTAATCAAAATGCAGCGCTGGTGCGTTGAGGTTCCAGAGCATGTGCCCAGGCGTAAGACCCCAGCTCTCGACACACGCCACTTCCACATCCGACTTCCTGAACCCACTCAGCAATCCCGCTGTCGAGCCGATGATACCGCTCGGAAGTAGCACTCGCGATAGCGCCAAACTGCGGCTAAGTTGTATCGCTACCCGTTCGTGGGCTGCAAGACGCTGGCGAAGGGCGAGCAGCTCCGTCTCGTTCGAGCTGATTTCCTTCCCCGTGTCATAGGCCAGGCTGACGCTGGCCTCGAGTGTGTATGACTCGGTGACGGCTTCTTCAGACTCCGCAAGAACGAACGGTTCGATATCGACACTTGGATACACCTCGTTGTGCAGTGCCAGACGGGAAAAGTCTCGCTCCCACGGTCGAAGGCGCAGTCCCTGGCGCAACTCGGCGCTCGAGTAAAGCAAGACTGGTCGAAAGCCCATGGTGCGTAAGCGGCAGCATGCGTAGCAGCCCCACTCCAACCACCACTGATTGCGCAGGACGTAGACCGCGATGCGTTCTCTTGTCCCCTCCGGAGACAGACAGGCTTGACGCAGCCAATCGGAAATGGCGGCATAACCCGATGCTCGAAACGCAGGCGCCACCCCTCGACTGGACAGGGGCTCTGCGAGATCCGCTGAGATGAGCAGCGCAGTGCGGCGAGCTGCTCTGCTCAACCGACGCGAGAAGGAAAGCAATTGCTGTCTGTTCAATGCACCGCTCCTGACTAGCTCAGCATCGACAAATGCAGAGGAGTAC
>JAVFAO010000582.1:0-3647 GCA_034002465.1 Myxococcota bacterium | reverse complement strand
CCCTTGACGAAAGGCCCCACGCAGCTGCTCGCCTCCAGTCTGGTACCGTTGTTGCTGTCGACTTGGAGCTGTATGCTCGCGGCTTACCTCGCGCTTGGGCCTGCACAAGGACAGCAATCCCCAGCAGCTTGCCTCGTGTCGCCCGGCAATAGCCCTGCAACACATGAAAATCAACAACTTGACCAAGACAGACCCCTGAGCGAGAACCCGGAACTGGACCTGCAGTGGGCGCTGTTGCTGGCGATTGCGACGGTGTTGTTGGGAACCTGGGCCGCCATCACGCTGTCTTCTCGACTGCCGCTGGGGGCTTTGGCCACACTCATGGCCCCCTATCTGCTGCTTTGGCTCGCCTGGGAACGAGCACGACTGCGGGCTCAGCATGGGAATCATCGTCAGCTTGTGGCGTTGTTCTTGGCGGCCTGGGCGTTTCTGGCGTTCTCTGGGCGTCTGGGCGATGGCCCTGTGTTGCTCTCGCAGCTCGAAGGCGAAACAGCCCTTCATCAACGGATGCATCCGTAGGGCTTTGGGGAGAAGCAAAGTTGAAGCTCAATCGTGTCGAATTCATTCGCTCTGCCACTGCGCCAGCTCATTTTCCGCCAGCAGATCGACCGGAGGTCGCATTTGGGGGGCGTTCGAATGTCGGCAAATCGTCTCTGCTCAATGTGTTGATGCAGCGGCATCGCTTGGTCAAGGTCAGCAAGACCCCTGGCTGCACGCAGACCATCAATTTTTTCGATGTCAACGATGCATTGTACCTCGTAGACTTACCAGGCTACGGCTTCGCCAAGGTGCCCGCCAGTGTTCAACGGATGTGGGGGCCGATGATCGGCACCTATTTCGAAAAGCGCAGGAGCTTGATGGCGGTCGCTGCGCTCCTCGACGTACGACGAGAACCGAGCGAGGGAGACCTGCTCTTCGCCAACATGATCCGAGAGGCAGGCAAGACCCTCCTGGTGGTGATGACCAAATGTGACAAGCTGGGTAGCCAGGAAATTGAGAGGAGGCGTCGAGAAATTGCCCGCACGCTGCGTTGCGAAGCCCCCATCGCGTTCTCGAGCGAGCGCTCTCTAGGGCGCGATGAGCTTTGGAAAGCCATCAAACGCGCGACCTGGGATTTTCTGCCAGAGGGCGCTGGGTCGCAGAGCGAGAGCGAAGAGGCCTCGTCGCCGCTGAGCTAAGGAACAGATCGGAATCAGAAGGTGCACGTTGAAAACGAGTTGGAAGTCGGTGTTCGAAGGTGCACCGATTCGTCGTCTGAGAAAAGTAGAACCCTTTGCCGGCCGAGGACCATGAGCAGCGAATGGACCATCGAACCCATGCAACTCGCTGATCTCGAGCGCGTGCTAGAGATTGAGGCAGAGTCCCACCCAACGAGTTGGCCTCGGGCCTTGTTCGTGAATGAACTGGCCTTACCCTGGGCTACGCTGGAGGTGCTGCGTTGTGCTGGGCGAGTGGACGCATACATTGATTACTGGATGGTCGATGAGGAGCTTCATGTGTTGAACATTGCGGTTGCTGCATCCCAACGTAGCAAGGGGCTGGGGAGTCTGCTTCTGAGGCGAGCCGAAGAGCGAGCCGCGCGCGATGGCATCGAGTATCTCACACTCGAGGTTCGGGTGGGCAACCCTCGAGCCATCGAGCTCTATCACCGCCTTGGGTTTCGCTGGTACGGATGCAAAAGAGGGTATTACCTGGACACCGGTGAAGATGCCGCCTACTTGGTCAAGCTGCTGGCTGCTTGAGTTGGGCCCAGCGCCCACGCTATGATGAGGATGGACGCGGAGGGAGCTGCTGCTGACCACCGCGGAAACAGCCCAGAGCTTCAAGAAACACATGCAACTCAGGAATCTGCCTGGGAGCAAGCGAGGGAACGATGAGCAACGACCCCCTGCAATCTGGCCGCACACGTGCTCTGGATTTGGATGAGATTCAGCAGACAGCACAGAAAAAGCAGAAGTCGGTCGATGACTGGGCATTCGAGAAGTGGGACGACCCTTGGAATACGGGGCCCGCAAAGCGCACCTGGGCGGAGGACGACCGCTGGGCGGGTGATGATTCCGCCAAGCCCAGCGCGCCAGCCGCAGATGGCCGAACCAAAGCCCTGGACCTGAGCACCCTCGAGAGTCTGGACAACGCTGAGAAGCTCGACGAGCCTTCTGCTGCGGGTAGAGGTTGGACCGCCCCGAAACGTGACAAGCTGGTCGCCAGTGGCGACGGCTGGGACGATTGGAACGGGGGCGAGGCCGATGACGGAGGTGCCTCGAAGACCATGGCCCTCAAGCTCGACGAAGTCGAGGAGCACAAGGAGCAGGGCGGTCGGCGCCGTCGACAAGCCGCAAACGCCTACGAAGGAAGCGATGCGAGTGCTTATGGTGAGGGGCATTCGCGTCGTAAGGACATCTACAAGGCCAAAGAACACATGGAGTACGGAGACCGGGGGCGACAACAGTACGTCGACGGTCAACGCATGGTCTCAGGCGGTCAGGTCATGCAAACCGACGATATGTGGTCGTCGTCGCCTGCACCAGTCGTTCCGCAGGGCCCAGCAGTGCTTCCACCGAGTGAACGAACGGTGGCCCTCGATCTCGGGGCGGTGGACAGCTCCATCCCCACCCTCGCTCCAAACGCCAAGACCATGGGGATCGATGACTTCCAGGGGCGGATGCAAGAGCACCAGAAGCAGCAAGCCCAATCCCCGGAGCATCACACCGGAGAGATGGTCCCACAGGAGCTCGATGGGCCGCTGCTCTGCTCGCTCGTCATCTTTACCCCAGAGGCAATGCCCGTTGTCTACGAGGTGCGCCGCGGCATTACCACCGTGGGACGTGGGCTCGAAAACAATGTCGTCCTCGGTGACCCCTACGCGAGCCGCAAACACATCGTCGTCATGCACCGAGAGGGGCAGTTCGAGGTGCGCGACTCGGGTACCGACAATGGCACCTCCGTCAACGGCTTCCCCATCAGCCACGCGCTCCTGCGGCCGGGTGACCACATCGAAATTGGCAGCACCGTGCTGCGCTTCGTACCTGGGGCTCCAACCCCAGAGGCGATGATGTTCACACCACCACCACCGCTGCCCCCTCATCATCTCGCGCCACCACCTGCGTTCCCTGTCGAAGCGGCACAAGCTCCCAAGCGCCGCTCCGCGCTCGTCTACCTGCTCGTCTTCCTGATTCTCTTCTTGCTCGCTGGCGTCGCCACCGTCGTGGTCTATCTCACTGTCTTCAACAAGACACCCGCCAGCACTCCTGCTGAGGCGGAAGCCGAAACCGAGGTGGCAACGTCCGACATGGACTCGGGCTACGTACAGGTCAAGACTGACGACGGCGCCGCAAAGATCGCTCAGGCCAAAGCCGCCCACGCTGCCCATCTCGCCAACGAAGCACAAGCTCCCGAGGTCGTACCTACATCCCCGACAGACACACCCACAGAAACAGTACCCACCGTCGTCGCAGAGCCGGCAGATCCCATTCTCGTCGCTGGCCTCGTCGGCTCCATCGCCATGGCAACGGGTCGCCCCAAGCCGCTGCAGCTGACCGTCGCTGGCGAACCCGTTACCATTCGCGTGCTCTCTGACCCGAGCAACGCGATCATTACCGACCAGCAGGGCAACGTCAAAGGCTACACGCCATACGAAGTTGTCGAAA
>JAVFAO010000581.1:0-3649 GCA_034002465.1 Myxococcota bacterium | reverse complement strand
CGCGGCTTGGCTGCTGATGACTTGGAGCTGGGGCTTGGGCGCGGGCTTGCTTTCGGTGGGCGCCACAGCTTTGCTTGACGGCACTGGGAGCTGGGTTCTTTCACGCGTGGGGGGATCGGGCAGGTCGAGCTCGACGGGACCGCGGTGCGCGATGACCACCTTCTTACTGGGATCGCCTTGTGCGCTCCCTCGTCGATTGGGCACTTGACCTGTTTCCCCAACTTTCGGGGAAAAGAAGGACGCCGAGGGGGTTGCTGGCTCTTCGAGTTCGGGCAGCAGCCTCGCCTGGAGCGCTTGCCGCCCCCGGCTTCGTTTGGAGCTGCCTTCCTCCCCCAGGGCGGGGCCAAACATGGCTTGGTGTGCCTGGAACTCGGCCAAGCCAGGGCCGTCGTTGGCTTCGAGCGCGCCCGTTGAGGACGGCATCAGACGCGGTGAGAGGATGTCGACGTTTTCGGTCTGGGCGAGGGCCTCCGAAATTCCTGGGACCATGACCGCGGGGGCGGATTCGCTGGCGCTCAAGGCGGCGTGGAAGTCACGAACGCTGGCGAAGCGCTCCGAGGGTTCGCTGGCCAGTGCACGCAGCAGCACTGAGGCGAGCGCGGAGCCTTCGAAGCGCTTGGGGAACTTGATGTCGTTGGCAAGTCGGAACGCGATGATCTCGTAGGCGGTGTCCCCTTGGAAGGCTGGCTTGCCGACCAGCATGTCGTAAATCACCAGCGCTGCCGAGTACATGTCCGAGAGCGGGCCCACCTCGCCGCCGGTGATCTGTTCGGGGGCCATGTACAGTGGCGTGCCGTAGGTGCTCTGTTCCATGCGCGTGAGCTGGTGGATGTCCGACTCGTCGGCACCGCCAAAGACCTTGCCGATGCCAAAGTCCAGGAGCTTGACGAAGTCCTTGTCCGCGCCGACGTCAGTGAGCATGACGTTGCCCGGTTTGATGTCGCGGTGGATGATCTCCAGCTCGTGCGCGTGCACCAGCGCTGAGAGCATCTGCAGCGCGATGCGCCGTACGCGGGCTTCGCTCATGGGGCCGCCGCGGTTGATGGCGGTGCGAAGGGTGCTGCCGCGGACCAGCTCCATCGCCATCCACACCAAACCCTCGTCAGTTTGTCCAAAATCAAAGAGGCGGGTGACGTTGGGGTGCTCGAGCCGGCGAACGATGTCGATCTCGCGGAAGAAGCGTTTGACCGCGATGACATCGTTCTTGAGGGCGTCCGGCAGCATGACCTTGACCGCCACTTCTCTGGCGAGCTTGTGCTGTTTGGCGCGATAGACAGCACCGAAGCCGCCCTTGCCGATGACCTTGATGAGCTCGAAATCGCCGAGCATCGTGCCCGCCTGGGGCAGCTTCGACATATCCACGGTGACCTCGATGGCTGACGATGAGCAGTGATGAGGGGGCGATGCAGGAGCGTAGCGAGCCGACAGGCTTCTGCGGGCGTCAGCAAGCAGCCTGCTCACCAAAGTAGCAAAGAAGGCTGCAACCAGACAGCCATCGAGTGTGCTGCTTGGGCATTTCTATCGTCAGGTCTTCGTGAGAGGGGGAGCAGCTCGAGCAGTCCCTTCGCCGAGGTGCTGCGTACCACCTATAAACGCCTGAAAATCATGCGCATTATCCCTGAAACAAGGTGCAGGATGGGCGTATGACCATACGCCCATGCCTCGAGCATGGAGAATCCTCGTTCCTCGTTCCTCGTTCCTCGTTCCTCGTTCCTCGTCCCTCGTCGCTCAGTCATGCTCGCGCTGTGGGCGTTGACGCAGCTTCTTGACCACCGAGCGTTGGCGTTTGTGCTCGAGGATTTGTCTGCTGACGGAGCGAGGGCGGCGTGTCTCGTGCCGAACGGGGTCACGTTGCAGGCTTCGGGCGAGCAGCTCGCTGAAGCGCGCGATGGCCAACTCGCGGTTGCGGTGCTGGCTGCGGGTGGTCTCGACGCTGAGTTGCAGCTCACCTGCGCTGCTCAGACGGTGTCCCAGCCGTTCTCGCAGCCTTTCTCGCTGCTCGTCGCTCAGGCTTGGGCTGTCGAGCAGATTCCAGGCCAAGGTCACGCGCGATGCGGTGACGTTGACGTGTTGGCCGCCGGGGCCACCCGAGCGGCTGGTCGAGAAGCGCAGCTCCTCGAGAGGTATACTCAGTCCACCAGCGATGTCGATGCGCTCTCCCATATTGACCTCGGCTCACACTCGTTCGCTGCCTCGACAGCGTTTCTCGCTTCGGAGCGCCCTTCGCTCACTTTCGCTCATTTTCGCTCGTTCTGGGACCTCGCAGCAAAGCCAATACTGGGACGTCGCTTCTCGCCAGCGTTGTGTTCGTCCTCGGCCGCGCTCCAGAGCAAGCTCTGGCTCAGCGCTCCAGAGCGAGAAGCGCGAAAGGCGGCTTTGAAGACTGCGTTCTTGATCTCACCGCCGCTGAGCTCGAAGGCGCGCGCCAAGGCGCCGAGCTCGAGCTCTCCGTCGATGGGCACGGAGGCAGGCAGCAGGGTGCGCCAGATTCGCTCGCGCGCTGCCGCGTCGGGCAACGCGAAGGCGAGGCGGTATGTGACGCGGCGCGCCAAGGCATCATCGAGGGTCTGTGGCATGTTGGTGGCCATCACCAGCACCCCAGAGAACTGCTCGATGAGGGTCAGCAAGGCGTTGACCGTGGACATCTCCCAGCGGTGGGAGGAGCTGGCGCGCGAGAAGAGGAGGCTGTCGATTTCGTCGAGGAGCAGAACCGCGGCATGGGCCTTGGCCTCATGAAAGAGGGCCTCGAGCCGGTTTTCGGTTTCCCCAACCCACTTCGAGAGCAGCGCCGGCACTGACGCCCGTAGCAGCGGCCTGTTCAGCTCACCCGCGACGGCCTCGGCGCAGAGGGTCTTGCCCGTGCCTGGCGGGCCGTGGAAGAGTGCGGTGAGCCCTTTGCCGTAGTTGAGGTGGGCGCCGATGCCCCAGCGTTCCAGAACGGTGCGTCTTCCCCTGGCCGCGTCGATCAGCTCGCGCACCTGCGCTTCCAGGGCTGGTGCCAGCACCACCTGGCTCAGTC
The DNA here is from genome assembly GCA_034002465.1 of Myxococcota bacterium. GTDB lineage: Bacteria > Myxococcota_A > Bradymonadia > UBA4248 > JAVFAO01 > JAVFAO01. The sequence continues at coordinate 630 of JAVFAO010000581.1, read as the reverse complement.
GCACCTTGGGGTGTGCGAGCTTGTTCTCCTCGGTGGGTCGGGCGAGTTGTTGGCGCGCAGCGTTTTCGAGGTGTTCCTGGGTGATCTCCTGGCTCTGTCGATGCACGGCTTCGGCGACTGCCATGAGCACGGCGTTCTTGATGTAACCACCGGCGAGCTCGTAGCGATCGGCGAGGGCCTCGAGGTCGAGGTCTGCGGCCACCGGAACTGTGGAGGGCAGGTGTTTGGCCCAGATTTCGCGGCGCGCGTCTCTGTCTGGCTCGGGAAATCGAACCTTGACGAGAATGCGCCGATCCATGGCGGGATCGAGCACTTGAGGCGCGTTGGTGGCGAGGATGGCGACCCCCTCGAAGCGCTCGAGTTCGGTCAGCAGCATGGTCATCAACGCGTTGCCGAACATGCGATCGCCGAAGAGCTGCTCGCATTCGTCAAAGAACAGCACTGCGTTCTGAAGGCGGGCCTCGCGAAAGAGTGAAGGTAGAAAGCGCTCGGCGTCGCCGTGTTCGACGAAGGTCGGAATGTCTACATTGAGGATATTCTTGCCGATTTGCTTGGCAATCGCGTGTGCGGTCATGGTCTTGCCAGTGCCGGGTTTGCCAAAGAAGAGCATGACCAGCCCGCGTCCGTACT
>JAVFAO010000580.1:0-3698 GCA_034002465.1 Myxococcota bacterium | reverse complement strand
ACGAAGGCAGTGGCGATGCCCCGCTGCAAGAGCCAGAGGGGGTCGTGAATCATGCTTCTAGGGGTCAACCCGTTCCTCGCCCCTCAATGCAGCTCAGCCTCGGAGGGCCGGATGTAGCGCGGCTCGAGCGTCGCCAAAGACGGCGCGGGCGAGGCCAACAACGGCAAGGCCAAGCGGGCGACGTGCACCGCGCTCGGCGCCAAGGCCTCGAGGGCAAAGTGCGCCCGCTCCCCCATGCTCGCCCGCAGGCTCTGCTCATAGACCTGCGCGCCGGTGCCCACGAAGACGATCGGTCGCGTGGGCTCCACGAACATGAAGCGGTCGGCCAGCTCCCGAGGCGGCAACACGAAGTCGAAGGCCTCGTCTGGACTCAAACGAAGCGGCAACCACTCCTCTCCCTCCGGCTTGAAGAGCGCCGCATAGACCTCGCCTTTGCGCGCGTCGGTGCAGGCGCAGACCAAGGCGTCGGCGGGTTTCACCCTGTAGGCCAGCGCCCACAGACTCGACACCCCATAGAGCGGCTTCTCGAAGGCCAGCGCCAAGCCCTTGAGCGACGCCAAGCTGATGCGCAGACCCGTGAACGAGCCCGGCCCAAGCCCCACCACCAGCGCGTCCAAATCCGCAACCCCCAAGCGCTGCTCGGCGAGCAGCTCGTGCACACTGCGCAGGAGCACGGCCGCGTGGCCGCGAGGCAGCTCGAGCTCACGCTCGGCCAACAGCTCTGGGCCGCGACACAGCGCCAAAGACTGTGTCAAGGTCGAGGTCTCGACCGCCAGAAACAACGCAGACTCAGCTTTCATCAGTGCTCTAGGTGGGTTTTGAGGAACGAGAAGTGGGGAAAGCAGGCCAAGCGCCCAATGGACAAGAAGTCGATTGCGGGGCTCTGCCCCGCACCCCGCCAAAGGGCTGTGCCCTTTGGAATCCCTTATTCTTGAGGTTCTTGCTGACGTCTCCGCCGAGTCGGATGCGCCGAGAGGATCACGGACCCTACGACCTAGCCAAAAACCAAAGACCAGTAGCGCTCAAAGTCATTCTTGAAGGCGAAGAGCATCAAGAAGACCACTATCGCCAGCCCCACGAAAGAAGCGATCTGACGGGTCCTGATGCTGAGCGGCCCTCGCTTGATGGCCTCGAGCGCGAAGAGCAGCAGGTGTCCGCCATCCAACACAGGAATCGGCAAGAGATTGAAAATGGCGAGGTTGATGGAGATGGTGGCCAGCATCTGCAGGAAGCGGGAAATCCCCTCCTCGCCGGCTTTACTGGCCATGTGGCCGATCATGATGGGGCCGCCCAGCGACTTGGTCGAGACCTCGCCTTGGGCCATGCGCACCAGGTACATGACCAGCATGGACGAGGCCTGCGCGGTCATGTCGACGGAGGTGAAGCTCGCGTAGGCCAGGCGGTCCCCGAAGGCGACCTCGCGTCGCTCTGGCTGCACACGCCGAACGGAGTTGTAGAATCCCGAGCGAATGACCGGCCGCTCCTCCTGGTACTCGCCCAGCACGGTGACCTTCTCGAGCTGGATGCTCAGCTTCAGGGGCTGGCCGTTGCGCAGGATTTCGAGCGCGTGCTCGTCTTCCCAGTGACGGGCGAGCTCCTCGACCAGCGAATAGAAGAGGTTGAAGCGGCGACCGTTGAGCGAGACCAGGCGATCGCCGCGCTGCAGGCCAGCGGCAGCCGCAGGTGAGTCGGGGTCGACCTGGGAGACGAACATGGCGGCCGAGTCGAAGCCCCAGGCTGAGATGGGCGCGCTCTGTCCGGCGAGCGCTGGCTCGGCGCTGTCGAGGGTGATGGCGAGGGGTTGGAGCAGGGCGAGCCGGCCATAGGGGACGCCAAGGTCGTGCTCGCGCAGGACGAGCAGCTCGAAGGGGGGCTTCTGGGTGGCGAAGGCGGTCTCGAGCTCGACGATGGTGTGCACGGGGGTGCCGTTGACCGACGTGAGCTCGTCGAAGCTCTGCAGTCCGGCTTTGGCGGCGGCGCCATTGGGATCGGTGATGCCAATGACCGGAGCGTGTTGGTCGGGGGTGATGCCGATGCGGCCGACGCGCTTCTCGAAGAGGTCGAGCTCGTCGCGCAGAGCGACCTCGGAGGGTGTGATGGTGACGTCGAGCTCTTCGCCGCCGCGCAGCACGGTCATGCGCAGGGGCTCGCCAGCGCGGTCTCGGACCTTGTCGACGAGCTGCAGCCAGTAGTGCACCTCCTCGCCTTCGATGGCGATGATCTCGTCGCCTTGGAGCAGCAGGCCGTCGGCGGGGGTATCCTCTTGGACGGTGCCGACCACAGGGGGCAGATCGGCGCTGTAGGTGGCGAAGAGCACACCGAAGAGGATGGGGATGGGCAGGATGAGGTTGGCCAGCGGACCGGCCAAGATGACCAGCGAGCGGACCCAGAGGGGTTTGTTGGAGAAGGCGCGGGCGCGATCTTCGTCGGGGATGTCCTCGCCTGGGTCGGCGCCCAGCATTTGCACGTAGCCGCCCAGCGGCAGCCAGCGGACGACCCAGTCGGTGTCACCGCGCTTGACCCCGAACATACGCGGTCCCATGCCGATGGAGAAGGAGAGGACCTTGACCTTGAACGCTTTCGCCACGATGAGGTGTCCGAATTCGTGGACGAAAACCAGAATGCCGATGAGCAGGACGATATACAGGACGGCCATCACTACGCCTTCGCGTCAGGGTCTCGACGCCGCGCCGAAACGGCGGGCGCCAAAGCGCGCGCCAGCTTATCACCAGTACGCTCGAAGCGATAGACATACTGAGCGCTGCATAGCTGGCGGTGGCGCGGGCATCGGCTCTGGGGTGTGGAAGCATCAAGCCGCGGACCACGTGGGGATGCATGCTCGCTCAGCCGAGCGAAGCTGGTGTGGAGGGCGGGGCCCAGATACAGTGTGTCTCTGCCGTCCATGGCAGGAAGCTATCGACGACATGGAGATCGGCATGGCATACGATCCTGAGGTCCATCACCGCCGTTCCATTCGACTGCAGGGATACGACTACCACCGCGCGGGAGTCTATTTTGTGACCATCTGCTCCCATAACCGAGCGTGCCTGTTCGGCGAGGTTGATGGTGAAATGCGGCTCAACGATGCGGGTAGAATGGTTGAACGGTGGTTTCTCGAATTGAACCGCAAGTTCGAGCGGGTAGAGACGGATACGTACATTGTCATGCCGGACCATTTGCATGGAATCGTAGTGCTAGGCAATTCGCCTCTCGGAGCCACAGACCTGCCTTTCTGCCTCGGTAGCGACGACGACCAGCGTAGTGTCTTGGGTGTGGCGCTGCCAACGATGGTGCAATGGTTGAAGACGATGACGACGAACGAGTACATTCGCGGCATCAAACAGGAGCGTTGGCCGTCGTTCCTCGGGAGATTATGGCAACGCGGGTATTTTGAACACGTTGTTCGCGATGAGGATGACCTTGCCCAGATTCGACAGTACATCGTCGACAACCCGACGAATTGGGGGCTCGATCGCGAGAGCAAGCGCATGTGAGCACAGAGGGCAGAGCTACGTGTCTGCCCTCCAACGAAGAACGCCTAGGTCTTCGGCGAGTCCAGGGAGGGCGCACACACAGGTGCGCCCCTACAGAATACTAAATCGCCATCACCATCGTAGGGGCAGACCTGCGTGTCTGCCCTCCAACGAAGAACGCCTAGGTCTTCGGCGAATCCAGGGAGGGCGCACACACAGGTGCGC
>JAVFAO010000579.1:0-3697 GCA_034002465.1 Myxococcota bacterium | reverse complement strand
GCTTCGCCCGTTCCCCCAGGTTTTTGTTCATTGGGCGCTTCGCCTGTTCCCCCACTTGTGGCTGAGAGGCCCTCATCTGCTGGCGTAGAAGGGACGTTCGAGTTTTCGCTCGCCGTGTCCGACGTATTCTGGGGCACTGTCTTCGCCTCGACGCTCTGCGAGGCTGCAGGGGCCTGCGGCGTCACAGAAGCCGGCTCCAAGAGCACTCTCACATGCTCTCCATCACGAATCGAGTGCACACCCGCCAGCACCAGGCGCTCGCCTGCAGCCACGCCGGTGAGCAGCTCGACGCCACCATCGACCACCGCTCCCAGCTCAACGGCCCGCCGTTGCGCCACATAGTCCCCATCTCCAGGTTTTTGTAGATTGGGCGCTTCGCCTGTTGCCCCAGGTTTTTGTAGATTGGGCGCTTCGCCTGTTCCCCCAACTTCGAGTACGAAAACATGTACACCCTCAACGTCCTCGGCGAGGGCCCCAAGTGGCACCACGAGCCGGAGCTCGGCGGCAGGCAAGACGATGCTTGCCTCGGCGACCATCCCCGTCAACACCTCACCCTCGCCCTCGTCCAAGACCACCCGCACTGGGTAGGTCGCAGAGCCAGGCTCAGGGGAAAGCCCCTTCTCAATCACCTCTCCAGAATACAAGCGATTGTCGAGCGCCTCGACCCGAACCTCAACCTGCTGCCCAATCTCGAGATGAACGATGTCCTCGGCGCTGACCGCGAGCTTGACCTCGGGCTTTCCGCCACTGCTCAAGACCAACACAGGATAGCCAGCGCCCGTATTCTCACCCACCTCAGCCAGAATCAGGGCGACGACACCGTCGTCGGAAGCGTACAACGATGTGTATTCGAGCTGAAGGGAGGCCAAGCGGACTTGCTGCTGTGCAGCAACGAGCTGCGCGCTCAGGGCGTCCAGCGTACCTTTGGCTTGGTCGAACTGCAGCTTGGTGGCGGTACCGCTCTCGTAGAGCTGTTGAACCGTGGCAAAAGAGGAGCGAGCGCTCTTGACACCCGCTTCGGCCTGCGTCACGAGGGCGCGCGCCTGCTGCAGCTGCACGCGAAAGGGCTGCTCATCGAGGCGAGCGAGGAGCTGACCCTTGCTGACCCGGTCACCTGGGCGCACCTCAATGGCGGCGATGTTGCCATTGAGCTTGAAGCTCAGCTTGGCGTCGGCGCTGGCTCGGCAGATCCCAGAGAAGCTGCGGCGCTGCTGGCTCGACTCGGTTTCGAGAAGGATGCTGCGGACCGGCCGCAGGGCCGAGTCATGGCTCGTCATTGCACTCCGTTCGCAGGCCGTCAGCAGGAGCAGAGCTGCGAGCAGGGCTGCGGGAGCACCCCAAGCCCCTCGAAAGTAAGCGAAGGGCACGCATCCTACCGACAATCCCAAGGATTTGCTGCTGTCGAGAGGTCGCTGCCCAAGAGCGAGCGAATGCAAACAGGGAAGGCCAATTCCACGCGTACACGACGAGCTCACGCTGGGGCTCGCTGTTTGGTCGACGCTACGTCTGTCCATTGACTCAACCTCAGGGCGTCGCCTCTCGGGCGTCGAAGTACTGGTTCATCTGCTCGAGCCAAGCCTGCTTCTGCAACACATCGAGGTCGATGGAGAAGCGCCCCATGGCCCGCTCTACCTCGAGCACATCGATCAGGAAGGCATAGACTGCGATGGCCGCGGCGCTCTCGACGGTGGACGCGGCGTTCTGGGCATCGACGAGCTCTGCCACCGTGACCGCTCCCCGTCGATAGGCGTCGGTCACCAGCTCCAGCGCAGCGTGCGCGGAGACGAGTGCTTCCTGGGTGGAGGCGATCTTGGGGTAGCTTGCGCCTGCATCGATGAGCGCGGCGCGCACTTCTTGTTCGAGCTTCAAGTGCAGCGCGGCGCGCTGTGACTGAAGCTGCATCAGCTCGAGCTCGGTCTGGTCGAAGGCCTGCTCCCTCGCCCCGCCTTCCCAGAGGGCCCAGCTCGCCCCAAAACCAACGAACCACTCGAAGGCGTCGGGTTGGGGAAAGAGGTCGTCCGGTACCAGGTCGCCAGGGATCATCGTGTCCAAGGGCGGCGGCAGCGTGATGTCGAGCTCGAGGGGCTCACTGCCCTCACCTGCACGCAAGAAATGCGCTGAGACACCCGCTTGCAAGCCAAGCTCCGGGAGCCAGTAGCTGCGAGACAGTCGTGCAGTCTCTGCCTCTTTGATGGCCACGGCCGCATCGAGCTTGCGCAGCTCGGGTGCCTGACCGAGCGCCTGCTCGACCAAATAGTCTCGAAAAAGCTCGAAATCTTGAGGGGTTCCGAGACGCTCCAAGAAGCCCGGCAGACTGGTGATCATCTCGGGAGCTTCGAGCCCGAGCTCCTCGATGTCGTAAAAGGCCTCGGCTGGCCGCCCCAGCAGCAGGTTGAGCCCGATGCGCGCCTGTTGCTCCAGGGCTTTCGCCTCGCGCAGCTCCTGCTGGCTCTGCAGCAGCATGATTTCCCAACGATAGACATCGGCCTCATTGGCCGAGCCTGCCTCGACACGCAAGCGAGCGAGCTCCAAATTGGAGCGGGAGCGTCGCAGTGCCTCTCTGCGAATCTCCACCAAGCCACGAGCCTGCAAGACATTGAGATAAACCGTGGCAGCCTTCAGGCGCCAGTCGAGCTGCTCCTCGAGCAGACCGGCATCTTCTATGGCAACCAATTCCTCCTTCTGCTCGAGCCCAGTCCACACCCGATCCGAATAGATGAGCTGCTCCAGCTCGGCATAGACCGTTCCCTTGAACTCGGGCTCATTGGCTAGGTTGGTCGCTCGATCGGCATCAATGACCCGAGCGTTGAGCCCCAGCTCGATGCTTGGCCACAGCCTCCCCTCCAGCGCATCCACATCAGCGCGCCTCAGCTCGACCTCCATGCGACTCGCCGCGAGCACAGGGCTAGCCAGGACCTCTTGCATGGCTTGCGCAAGGCTGATGCTGCCATCGTAGGCAGGAGGATCCTGGTGCATCAACTCGGCCTGGTCGAGGAGCTCCCAGCTCGTGCGTAGCTCGAGCTTGCGAGCGGTGGCGAGGTTCAACGTGAGCCTCGGTCGAGCCGCGAGGAGTTGGGTCTCGAAAGCAGCAACATCCTCGCCGTCGAGCGCCCTGCTGACATCAATCGCGACGCGTTTGGCGACACGCTCGAGCTCGCTCTGCGCGTAGAGCCCGGCGAGCGCCCCACGCTCGACCAGGTCCATGCCGAGATGCGAGAAGGTCGCCAGCTTCTGGCTGCTCAGCTCGTCGAGCAGCTTGCGTTGCGCTGCCTCATCGAGTTGCCAGAGAGGGAGCAGATAGAGCCCATCGAGCTTGCCAGCCCATTCGCTGGCGAGGGTGTCGGCGCTGTCAGGGTCAAAGGCAACGAGCTGGAGCTCGACATCGAGAGCTTGGCTCCAGTCGTCAAGGGGAGGCGGAGGCAGAAGCTCGAGCAAGTACCTGGGGACGAGCACGCCAATGCGTTGCGTTTCTTGTCGATTGGGCGCTTGGCCCGTTCCCCCTACTTCTTGTCGATTGGGCGCTTGGCCCGTTCCCCCTACTTCTTGTAGATTGGGCGCTTGGCCCGTTCCCCCCAATTCTATGAAGCTTTGCAGCGCTGTCGGGATGGAGAATGGCCAAGCAAGTGTCGCCAATCGCGAGGCGTTGTGCAGCTCCTGCCAGCTCGCATCGATGAAGAATGGCGCAAAACGCAGCGTG
>JAVFAO010000578.1:0-3723 GCA_034002465.1 Myxococcota bacterium | reverse complement strand
CAATTGCATTCGTTCGCTGTCGGGCACCGACCTCTCACTAGGGTGAGAGCTTGGCGCAGGCAGGCTCGACGCCGAGGGCGCAGGCACGTTCCAAGAGGTGACGCCTGCGTTCTGCCTCGGCGTCTTGGCTCTCGAGCATGAGCGCGAGGTTGAAGCAGCCCAGGGCTTCATCTTCGTCGCAGGCCTGGGTGTAGAGCGCGGTGGCGCGCTCGAGGTCTTGCGCCACGACTCTGCCTTCGAAGTAGAGCACGCCGAGGTTCTTGCAGGCCATGGCGATGCCGGCGGTACAGGCACCGTCGAGAAGGCTGATGGCCTTGTCGGTGTCGAGCGGGGTCTTGGACGGCATCAGCATACTCAGGCCCAGGCTGTGGCAGCCAGAAGGGTCGCCACCGTCGCAGGCCTTGTGGAAGAGTTCAATCGCGGCAGGGAGGTCGCGCTCCACGCCTTTGGCTTGTGCGCGCATGCGTCCGAGCACGTCGCAAGCGCTGAAGTCGTTGCGGTCGCAGGCCTCTTCGAGGGTGAGGACGAGTGCAGCCGTATCGAGCTCGACGTTGTGGTCGCCGATCAGCAGCTCGGCGAGCCCTCGGCAAGCGGAGAGCGCTTCGGCGTCACAGCCGCGTTGGAAGATGGCAGCAGCGCGGTCGAGCTCTCTGGGGCCGCCCCAGCCCATTCGAAGCGCGTGTCCCAGCTCGACGCAGGCCTCGCGCTGTCCTGCCGTACAGGCCTGCTCGAAGAGGGCGCGGGCTCGTATTCTATCTTTCTTCACTCCATGTCCTGCGTTGAGCGCCCTGGCGAGCAGGAAACAGCCCTCAGGGAGTTGTGCCTTGCATGCGATTTCAAGGCGAGAAACGCTCTTGTCGAGCGCCTGATCTGTATTCGGAAAGGTGCACAGCGCTAGACATGCTTCAGCGTCCTCAGCCTGACACGCCTTCTCGAAGAGGGTCATGGCTGTTTGCGTGGAGGAAGGCGACTTGCGCTGCAGGTGGAGCCAGGCGAGCTCTCGGCAGGCGGTCGGCTCACCGTTGTTGCATCTGGTCTGCAGCTCGGCCAGCGGCTCTGGTGGTTTGGTCTGACAGGCCCACGCCGAGAGGGCGAGGAGAACGAGCAAGGATGTGAAGAAGTTGGGGAAACAGGCCAAGCGCCCAATCGACAAGAAGTTGGGGAAATGGGCCAAGCGCCCAATCGACAAGAAGTTGGGGAAATGGGCCAAGCGCCCAATCGACAAGAAGTTGGGGGAATGGGCCAAGCGCCCAATCGACAAGAACTTGGGGGAACAGGCCAAGCGCCCAATCGACAAAAATTTCATTTCAGCTCCTGCAGCAGAGGCGACCATGGCCGCGCGTTGCAAGGCTCGTCGCGAAGCTCTTCGTTGTCAACGCTGAGCTCTGTGTCAACGCTGAGCTCTGTGTTTGTGGTCACTGCAGCGCATCGCGTTGACTGCTTGGACCGTGCAGCCTGTGTACGGCTTGTGAGCCCGTCGATACCATGCGATACAGAGTCGTGACGCATCTTCTACAGACGTCGGCACGCAATGAGGGCAAAGTGGAGCGTGTGAGTCAGCCTCGGTGGGCTCCGGTGCGCTGAGGCTGCTGTTGTGCTTGCGCTTTCACCAGTGCAAGCAGTCATCACGAGAGGGCGTCAGCTATGACGAAGGACGAGGGCAAGGCAGAGACCCCGGCAAAGAGTCCGGAAAGCGAGATGGTGCACAAGGCGCTGCGTGCAGGCCGTCGCGGTCGCTTGCGCAAGCTGCTGTTTTGGCTTGTTCTGGTGGGTGTCGTCGCTGCTGGCGTCTACTGGCGGATGTCGCGTCCGGAGCCCCCGCGGCAGTGGCTGACCGAGAAGGTCGATCGCGGCGACCTCCTCACCACCGTGACCGCGACGGGTAGCCTCGAGCCCCGGCGGACCATCGTAGTTGGCGCCGAGGTCTCGGGGAGGCTCGCCTCGGTTGAGGTGGAGGAGAACCAGGAGGTGCAGCAAGGTCAGGTGCTCGCCCGCTTCGAAACGGAGAAGCTCGAGTCGTCAGTGCAGACGGCGACGGCGTCGGAGCAGGTCGCGTTGGCCTCAGTTGAGCGCGCGCAAGCGACCCGCGACGAGGCCGTCTCAGCGGAGAAGCGGATCAAGGCACTGGTCGAGGTACAGAGCAGCGCAGCGAGCGCCCTCGAGCAGGCTCGGGCCACCCGATTGCGGGCCGACGCAGAGCTCAAGAGCGCCAAGGCCCAGGTTAGCCAGGCCAAGGCTGAGCTTCGCCGGGCCCAGACCGAGCTGGAGAAGGCCGTGATCACCTCACCCGTCACTGGAGTGGTGCTTGCGCGCAACGTCGAAGCGGGCAGCACGGTGGCGGCTTCGTTTCAGGCTCCGGAGCTCTTCATCATTGCAGAGGATCTGGCCCAGATGAAGCTAGAGCTCGAGATTGACGAGGCCGACGTCAGCCTGGTTGCACCTGGACAACAGGCGACCTTCACCGTAGATGCGTGGCCAGAGCGCGTCTTCGAGTGTGAGCTCGAGTCCCTTCGCCTGTATCCCACCAGCACCGACAACGTGGTTACGTACCGCGCCACCTTGGGCGTCGCCAACAGCGAGAAGCTGTTGCGCCCAGGGATGACAGCGACCGCGACCATCACAACCGGCACCATCGAGAACGTGTTGCGTATTCCAACAACGGCGTTCCGGTTTACGCCTCCCAACGATGAGAAGAAGGGAGGCTTCACCCTTGGACCACCGCGCGATGAAGAAGCCGAGGAAGCCTCTTCCGCCGTCTGGGTGCTGAGGGATGGGACTCCCGTTCGGGTGGTGCCCAAAGTCGGTGTCTCTGACGGCCGCTACACCGAACTCAAAGGTGATGAGCTCGCCGAAGGTGAGGACATCCTGGTGGGGGTGCAGACGGTGCCTGGACCGAAGGGGACGAACTGAGTGCTGGTGGGGCTTTGCCCAGCCGCCCAAGGTGAACGGCCTCTCGGACGTCCTCGGAATGGCGGCAGCGAAGCTGGCGAAGAGTCGTGTTGAGCAGAGGGGGGCCGCGCGAGGGTGGTCCACGAGGCAATCAATCGATGCAAAGCTCAATTCATAGCCCAGTTGTCCGTGTCGAGCACCTGAGCAAGGTCTACGGCAGCGCAGAGGCGATGATTCGCGCGCTCGACGACGTCTCCTTCGAGATCGGCAAAGGCGAGTTCGTCGCGGTGATGGGCCCGAGCGGCTCGGGAAAGTCGACCTGCATGAATCTGGTGGGCTGTCTCGACAGGCCCAGCGCGGGTTCGTACCGCTTCGCCGACGTCGAGGTGGGCAAGCTCGACGGAGACGGACTCGCTCTGCTTCGACGCCAGTTCATCGCCTTCGTCTTCCAGAGCTTCAATCTGCTCGCCCGCACCAGCGCGGTCGAGAACGTCGAGCTGCCCTTGGTCTACATGGGCGTGAAACGCAGCATGCGTCGTGACATCGCCATTGGCGCGCTGCAGAGCGTGGGGCTCGAGCACCGTCTCCGCAACACGCCTGCCGAGATGTCCGGCGGTGAGCAACAGCGTGTGGCCATCGCCCGTGCGCTGGTGGGCAATCCGCTGTTGTTGGTGGCCGACGAGCCCACGGGCAACCTCGACACCAAGCGGAGCAATGAAATCATGGACTTGCTCTGCGCCCTCAACGAGGAGCGCAAGCTCACCATCTTGATGGTCACCCACGAGCCGGACATCGCGCGATTCGCCAAGCGGGTGATGCTCTTCGTCGATGGTC
>JAVFAO010000577.1:0-3745 GCA_034002465.1 Myxococcota bacterium | reverse complement strand
GAACCCTGTTTCCGTTCGCATCTCCACGCCAGACAAGGAGCTGCTCGCCCGGATCGGAGAGCAGGTCGCCCGAATACTCGAGAGCATTCATGGCGTCCGAGATGTCAACGACAACTGGGGAGTGAAGGCCAAGAAGCTCTATGTCGACGTGCACGAAGAGAGCGCGCGAAGAGCGGGAGTCAGCAACCTCGATGTGGCGCTCTCACTGCTCACTGCGTTCTCCGGCTTCCAGATGACCCAGCTTCGAGAAGGGGACAAGCTCATCCCCGTGGTGATGCGCTCACAGGACGCCGAACACACCCAACTGGGCAATCTGCGAAACCTCAACGTGGTGCCTTTGACCGGGGGACAGGGCGTGCCGCTGTCACAGCTGAGCCAAGTCGAGCTGCAGTTCCAGCCCTCCAAGATCATTCGCCGAAACCGTATTCGAACCATGGAGGTTGGGGCGCAGCTCTATCCTGAGGTGACCGCGGCCGACGTGGTGGCGGAGCTAGAACCGTGGCTGCGCGAGCAAGCCCGCGGCTGGCCCACGAGCGTACACTATGAATTTGGCGGCGACGCCGAGGAGTCCGCCAAGTCGCAGGGAGCCATCTTCGAGAAGCTGCCCTATGCGCTGATCATCGTGGTCTTCCTTCTGGTCGCCATGTTCAACTCGATTCGCCGTGCGCTGATCGTCCTCATGGTCATCCCGCTGGGACTCATCGGCGTATTCGTCGGACTCTATGTCACCGAGAGTTACATCGGTTTCATGACCATCCTCGGCATCGTCTCGCTGGCGGGCATCGTCTGCAACAACGGCGTGGTTCTGCTCGAGAGGATCAAGCTCGAGGTCGAGCTCAACGGTCTGACGGAACAACAGGCCATCATCGAGGCCGCGCAACGCCGTCTTCGCCCCATTTACCTGACCGCTGGCACCACCGTTGGAGGGCTCATTCCCCTCTGGCTTGGCGGTGGGCCCTTGTGGGAGCCCCTGGCCATCGCCATCATCTTCGGCCTGAGCTTCTCCACCGTGCTCACCTTGGTGGTCATTCCAGTGGTCTACTCCTTGCTCTTTGGTGTAAGCTTCCGCCAGCAGCCCCAAGCGCAGCTTGCCAGCGAGGTGAGCGACGCGTGAAGGCTGTTGCTCGCTCGATACGAGAAAGAGAAGGGATTCCAAAGGGCTGGCCCTTTGGTGGGGTGTGGGGCAACGCCCCACGAAGACAAATCAAAGGAAGCCCGAGTCGCTCGAACACGAAGCCAGGATGGCGGAGCGTGGCTGCGTAGCAAGCCCGCAGGGTGCGCGCCAAGGAAGGCGCGCAACAAGAGCGCGAGACCTGTCGAAGTCGTCGACAATGATGGGTGCAATCATCACCATCGCCACAGCGCAACTTCCTTGTGCAGGACTCAGTAGCTCTTCTATGCAGGGCTCTGCAGCCCAGGGACAATCACGATGCCTCGGAAACTACGAATCCTCGAAGAAACTCAACGCCGAGCCAGTAACGCCTCCGACGAGGAGAACCCCTACTGGCTCTACGATGAAGCTCAGCCCCACCCGGACCCTTCCCTGGGGTGTATTCGACGAGGGTACTGCTGTCGCTCCAGTCCCGGTTGGTTCGGGCCGGGACAAGTCGAGCAGGCTGCCGCGCTGCTCGACCTTCAGCCTGGCGACTTCGTCCGCAAATACCTGATCATCGACGGTATCGAGGTGGACGGACGCTGGGTCGAGGTCTTTGCACCGGTCAAGCTCGGCCGCGATGGCGAGCCCCTGCTGCCACCGGCAACCCGCGCCGACCGCCTCTACCGAATGCTGCGCAGCCCATGCGTCTTCTTCGATGGTGAGGGCTGCCAAATCTACACGCACCGCCCCATCGAGTGCGCCGCCTACTGCTGTACCCACGAGCCGGAGCAGAACCTCAGCCATGAGGCCATCGCTCGCCTGTGGCTCAGTGAATGAACTGGGCGAAGGCCCCTCAGTAGTATTCCACTGGCCAAAAAGACGCCCGTCTAGAGACAAGCTCATCGGGCTTGCTTGACCCTCCAATGGCAGGTGTCTAGCTTGCCCAGGTCGGCGCTCGGCTAGCGAGGGCCGAGCAAGCAGGTCGCTGTTCGATTCCCGCGGTCCCCCAAGTCGTATCGGTGGGCAGGGCACGACCTGTCGTCGAAGCTGCTGTTTTGCTGGCTCTCTCGAGCTCTTTCCAAGAGACTCGCCAGAGCCTCGTACCGTATTCCGTGGATGCCAAGGGGGCGATCCCCTGAAGGAGAAAGCTCGATGCGCATGGACAAGATGACGATCAAGAGCCGAGAAGCGCTCGCAGCCGCACAATCACTGGCGCAGCAGCGCATGCACCCAGAGCTGCTCGCCGTCCATCTGCTCGCCGCCCTCGTCGACCAAAACGATGGCATCGTCGCGCCCATGCTCGAACGCATCGGGCTGCGGCGCGAGCGCGTCAAGCACGCCTTGGAAGACGCCCTGCAGAAGCTGCCTAGAGGACAGGGCGGCGATGGTCCAGGCGTCTCCTCCGAGCTCGGCCGCATCCTCACGGGTGCGCAGAAGCTCGCCGATGGCATGAAAGACGACTACGTCTCCACGGAGCATCTGCTCCTCGCTTTGCTCGAAGAGCGCAGCGCGGCGCAGAAGCTGCTCGCCGAGCTGGGGGTGGAGCGCGATGCGCTGCTGCGGGTCATGATGGAGGTGCGCGGTCAGCAACGGGTCAGCGATGAAGACCCCGAGGGCAAGTACCAAGCCTTGCAACGCTACACCAGGGATCTGACCGCCGATGCCCGCCGAGGCAAGCTCGATCCCGTGATTGGCCGCAACGACGAGATTCGCCGAACGCTGCAAGTGCTCGCTCGCCGCACCAAAAACAACCCCGTGCTCATCGGCGAGCCCGGTGTGGGGAAGACCGCCATCGCCGAAGGTATCGCGTTGCGTATCGCCTCCGGTGACGTCCCGGAGTCGCTCCGCGAGAAGTCGGTGCTCTCTCTCGACCTGGGTGCGATGGTGGCAGGCAGCAAGTACCGCGGAGAGTTCGAGGAGCGGCTCAAGGCGGTGATCAAAGAAATCACTGCGTCCGAAGGCCAGATCATCCTCTTCATCGACGAGCTGCACACCCTCGTTGGCGCGGGCAAGGCCGACGGTGCGATGGACGCCTCCAACATGCTCAAGCCCGCCTTGGCCCGAGGCGAGCTCCGTTGCATCGGTGCGACCACCATCAACGAGTACCGCAAGCACATCGAGAAGGATCCCGCCCTCGAGCGCCGATTCCAACCCGTACCCGTGCACGAGCCCAGCCTCTCGGACTGCATCACCATCTTGCGCGGGCTCAAGGAACGCTACGAGGTGCACCACGGCATCCGTATCGCCGACAGCGCCATCGTCGCTGCGGCGACGCTCTCTCATCGCTACATCAGCGACCGTTTCTTGCCCGACAAAGCCATCGATCTCATCGACGAGGCCAGCGCTCAGCTCAAGATGGAGGTCGAGAGTCTGCCCAGCGAGCTCGACGAGGTCGAGCGCTCCCTGAGCAGCCTCGAGATCGAACGCCAAGCCCTCAAGAAGGAAAAGGACAAGCTCAGCGCCCAGAGGCTCGCCATCATCGAGGAGGAGATCGCCCGGTTGCGCGAAAACTCTTCGTCCATGAAGACCCGCTGGCAGCATGAGCGAGAGACCCTGCGTACGGTGCAGTCACTCAAGGAACAGCAGGAGCAACTGCGACTCGAGTGTGAGCGCGCCGAGCGCCGCGATGAATACAACGGCGCTGCCGAG
>JAVFAO010000576.1:0-3761 GCA_034002465.1 Myxococcota bacterium | reverse complement strand
GTCGAGCCCGCGCAAGCAAACGATCGTGGCCTATCTCCGTGAAATCAACGGAGCCCCAGGATCGGCGCGGCTCGGCGTCATCTACGCCGAAAAAGAGTTTGACAAAACATTAGCGATGTCCCCTACATTCTACCGGTTCGGGGAGGGCGGACACGCAGGTACAGGCAGGTCCGCCCCTACATTCGGCCTGCCCGAGAGCCTCGAGCGCTGCCTGGGTGTATGCAGAATCCGGGGAGGGCGGACACGCAGGTCCGCCCCTACATTCTACCTGTTCGGGGAGGGGGGACACGCAGGTCCGCCCCTACATTCGACCTGCGAGCGAGTCGGGAATCGTGCCCCTAGAGAATACGGTGCCTATCGTCTCTGATGACGTGTCCAGCGTCGCGCAGCTCCGTGAGTGCTGCGCGGTAGACCACATCGTGGCTGATTTCGGTGCCGTCTTCGATGGCGTAGAACGCTGCCCTGAGCGCGGCGTTTTTGATCAAGCCGCCAGACATCTCGAATTCCTCGGCCAGACCTCGCCAGTCGATATTCCCGATCTTGGCCTCTGGTGGGAACATCGAACGCCAGAGCCGAATACGCTCCACGGCATCCGGCATGGGGAATTTGAGCTTGAACTTGAGGCGACGTTCGAAGGCTTCGTCGATGCTGGTTTCGGCGTTGGTGGTGAGGAAGGTGGCGCCGTCGAACTCTTCCATGCGTTGCAGCAGGTAGTTGACCTCGAGGTTGGCGTAGCGGTCGTGGCTGGACTTGACGTCGGTGCGTTTGGAGAAGAGTGAGTCGGCCTCGTCGAAGAGGATGATGGCTTGGCTGCGTTCGGCCTCTTCGAAGACCTTGCCGATGTTCTTCTCGGTTTCGCCGATGTACTTGTCGACCACACGGGCGACGTCGACGCGGAAGAGCTCGCGGCCAAGCTCGCGGGCGATGATGCAGACCATCATGGTCTTGCCGGTGCCCGGGGGCCCAGAGAACATGCAGCTCAGACCGCGGCCGTAGGAGAACTTGCGGCTGAAGCCCCAGGTGTCGTAGACGGCCTCGCGGTGCTTGGCGTAGGCAACAATCTCTCGAATACGGGCGATGAGGTCGGGCTTGAGGACCACGTCGTCCCAGCGCAGGGTGGTGGAGATGGGCTGGGCGAGGGCGCCGAGGCGGTGGTGGAACTGGTGTCGGATGGCGGTGACCAGGTCGTCCATCCTGACTTCTTGTCGATTGGACGCTTGGCCTGTTCCCCCAAGTTCTTGTCGAGTGGGCGCTTGGCCTGGTTTTCCAAGTTCTTGGGCGGTTTCGCCGCGGATTTCGGCGAGCCTGATGGCCTCGGCGGCGGCGCGATGGATGGAGCCTGCCGAGAGGCTGTAGCGTTGGACGACATCGGCGAGGTCGATGTGTGAGGCGAGCTTGATGCGGCCCTCGAAGCGTCGTTTCCAGAGCTCCCTTTGGCCTTTGGGGGGAGCCAAGGCGAGCTCGATTTCGACGAGGTCGTCGCGGCGGCCGTGCAGCCACATGGGGCTGTGGTCGGTGATGAAGTAGACCGGCAGCGGTGCGACCTCGAGCACCCACAGCAGCGGCTCCAGTAAATCCCCGACATCCTCTCTATCTCTGAATACGCCTCTCCAATCATCCAAAACCAGGTCTGCCCCTTGTATCATGGCCTCTCGCAGGGCAGCGGCGAGCTGTTTTTGAGCGAGCTCTCGGTCATCTGGGAGGGCGAGTAGGTCTACGCGGACGAGGGCGCGGCGGCGGTCGACGGCGATGGCGCGGGCGAGGGAGTTTTTGCCGACGCCGTCGGGTCCGCTGAGCACGATGCGGGCGCGTTGGGCTTTGGCGGTGGCGATGACGCGGCGCGTGTTTTCTTTGGCTTGTTCACGGATGACGAGGTCTTGGAGTCGGCAGGCGTTGTGGAAGAGCTGGATGGCGTCCATGTGTTCGTCGTCGAGCTCGCGGGCGCCGAGGAGGTAGTTGACGATGCGGTTGGGGACGGAGACGGCGGCTTGGGTGCGGGTGGGTTCGGAGGCGGTGGTGGGCAGGTCGATTTCGATGAGTCGGTAGCGTCGCAGGGGGTGTGAGGGTGCGAAGCAGGCGCGCACGGCGCGGCGCAGGGCGTCGTCGTGTCCGAGCAGCTCTTCGATGAAGAGGGTGCTGAGGTTTCGTTGGGCGAAGTCGGCCCAGGCGTAGCGGTAGAGGCGGTCGAAGCCGACGTCGATGGAGGGTGCGGCGCAGGCGATGAGCACGGCGCAGGCGAGCTCGTCGAGCTCGAAGACCTGTCGCAGTCGTTCGAGGGCGAGGAAGACGTGCTTGGGGGTGAGCCGCGCGCGTCGTTTGAGGCGGCTGCGCCAGAGCTCTTCTTCGGCGTCGATGCGCTCGAGGTTCTCGCTGATTTCTTCGGTATTGGAGGAGCCGAGGCTGTAGAAGCGCAGCATCTCTTCGACAGAGACGAGGGTGTCGTTGAGCTGTCCGCCGCGCTCGCTCATGCGGTATCCATAAATGAGGATGTAGCGTTTGAGCGAGATGGAGAGGAGCACGAGCCGTTCGAAGAGCTGCTCGAGGCTCTCGCCGTAGGGGCCATCGGCGCGTCGTTGGGAGAGTCCGAGGGCGTTGGCGAGGCGCTGGTTGGCGGCGCTGATGGTGTCGTCGTCAGGGTGTTCGAGCTCTGCTGCGGGGCCGCCGAAATCGTAGACTGGGCGCGCTGGCGTCTGCACCGCGACGGCGCCGAGGTCGCAGCCCTCATCGATGGACTGTCCGTGGAGGTCGAGCAGCGTTCCATCGTATTCTGCAATTCGCACCAATCCGCAGCCCGGGGAGTCCTGGGCGAGCCCTGCTTCGGGGTCGTCGTGGAGGTATTGGGGCGTGGCGACGAGGCTCTCTTGGTCGAGCGCGTCGGGAGGAGTGGCCGAGAGCAGGCAGCGCTGGGTAGAGACGAGGCCCTGGCGTTCTCCGCGAACCTGCCAGAGGGCTTGGGGGCCGCTGTCGAGCACGCAGTGCACGAGTTCGAGGCGCTTTCCTGCTGCGTTGGAGAGGAAGATGGGGGCTTGCTTGCTGCGTTCGAGCAGGGTGCAGTGCAGCAGGCTGAGGCGGCTCTGGTTGAGCGCGGCGATGGCGGGCCCGCGGGCGGCGCGGTGGTCGCAGAGCAGGCAGGAGACGAGGCGAGCAGAGGCGCGGTCTTCGAGGGCGATGGCGCCACCGTTTTTGCCGCGGTTACTGAGCAATCGGCAGCGCTCGAGGTGCAGCGTGGCGTCGTCTCCGGCGTAGATGGCGCCGCCACCGAAGCCGTCGGCGCGGTTGTCGACGAAGACGCAGTCGCGCACGTCGACCGACGCGCTCGAGGCCACGTGCAGTCCGCCGCCAGAGTAGGCGTTGCCGCCGCGGATGATGAAGCCTTCGAGCTCGACCTTGGCGTTACAGGTGACCACCAGCGTGGAGTCGCCCTCGCCTTCGAGCAGCACGGTGCCATCGGCGACGAGGCGCAGCGGCTTGGAGATGACGAAAGTTCCACGGTAATGTCCAGCAGGGACACAGATGACGTCATGTTCGGCAGCGTTCTTGAGCCAAGATTTGAGCATGCACAGGCCTCGTCGTGGAGCAGCGCCGCAGCGCCGCAGGCGCCAGACAGAGTATCGAGCTTGGCCGAGCGAGGGAAGGGAGGAGAGGAAGGGAGGAGGAGAGGAACGAGGAACGAGGAACGAGGGGCGAGGAGAGGGAGGGAGGAGGAGAGGGGGAGAGGGAGGGAGGAGGAGAGGGGGAGAGGGAGGGGGTTTTGGGGGGGG
>JAVFAO010000575.1:0-3779 GCA_034002465.1 Myxococcota bacterium | reverse complement strand
GATGCAAGCGTGCTGTGATTGCGGGAGACCAACTGATGTCTCGTCACCGCAAGAACGCTGGGCTTGCTCACTCAGCTACGGACTGTGACGCAAGACTGTTGAGTCGCTTGAAGCTTTTGGGTCAATCGAAGCGCTCGCTATCAGCAGCGCGACAGCCTGCTGGCGACGACGCGCGAAGCTGGCATCAGCTCTTCGCTCTGCCACCGCAACACAGTCCGACCAGCCGGTGTCACACAGCTTCGCCACCCTCGTCGAGAGCAAAGCAGCGAACGCAAGTCGCAGCATCCTCAATCGAAAAGAGAGAAAAAAAGGAGCTCGCGAACGCCAAATCCAGCTTGACAGCGCAAACACAACCCACTAAAAGCGCACCGTCCGCGGCGCTGCTTGCAGAGCAAGGCACGCCCAAGTGGCTGTCGACCAATGGTCGAAGCGCCATCTGTCTCGTGGGCCGTTAGCTCAGCCGGTAGAGCAGCAGACTTTTAATCTGTTGGTCGGCGGTTCGATTCCGCCACGGCTCAGGGTCCCCGTCGTCTAGCCCGGCCTAGGACACCGGCCTTTCACGCCGGCGACACGGGTTCAAATCCCGTCGGGGACGTCAAAAAGAAGAGGCGCATCGAAGTGTTCTTCGATGCGCCTCTTCTGCTTTCTTGCCCTTAGCTCCCTCCAACGACGAGCTGAAGTCGCAGCCAGAATGGCGACGAGTCGGCTAAAACCGAAGGCTTGGCCTCATGAACGCGGCCAACAAGACTCGCCTTCGAGCACGCCCACAGTTGCCGCTCGAGAGGACGCATGCGCTGTCTCGGCAAGACCAGCCGCGGCCGCTGGCCGGCTACGCACCCGCTCGCATGGCCGCTTCGACCTGGCGATCGACACCGGTGAAAATCACCGCCGCCTGCGCCTGCGCTGGCACCACTCCAGAAGCACGCAGAAGACTCAATCCGGCAAGCCCAGAGGCTCCAGTGGCGCAAACAGGGACGCTCGTGACGCTACGCGCCACGCGCTGCGCCTCGACCAGACTCGCCTCGTCGGCAACCACAGGGATCCCCCCCGTCTCCAGCATCACCTTGAGCACGCCATACCAGTCATAGGTCTCGTCATCCAGAATACCATGAGCCACGCTGTGCGGTGCGTTCTCCCAAGGCCACATGAACTGCGCACGATGAAGCGCCGCCTCCGCCAGCTCTCGCTGCACCACCGCGCTCCAGAAACTCTCAGAGATGCGCCCCGCCAACGCTGCGCGAGCCGGCAACGCTGCCGACTGCGCCATCGCCTGCTGTCGCTGCGGCGACTCCCGCTGTGGCTCGAGCTGCTCTGGCTCCCGACCATCGAGCCGCGCCTCGATGCGCCGCGCCAAACGCTCGTACGCCCGCACCAACGGGAACGCACTCGCCGTCTGCACACAGTGCAATCGTGGACGACGCGAGAGTGCACCAGAGCGCCCAAGCTCCAGCAGGGAACGCGCCATCGCGCTCGCCAGCGCCGCGCCACCCACCTGCACCACCACATCGTCGAGACCGGCGCCGTCCAACTGCTCGACCATCTCGTAGGCCAAGCACTGACCACCTTCGATCGTCAGACCATTGTCCGGCCCCTGACAACTGAACGCGATCGCGCCCTCGGCGACCTGGGTCGCCTCCAAGAAGCGGAGATAACAAGGATCGCCCACCTCTCCCGCACGACGCTCGCAGGAGTAGGTACTCGCTCCAAGCGCTTCCAAGCGCGCCTTCACCAAGGGGTCCGCGTCAGGAGGAATGAAGACGGAGAGTGGCTGCTTCGCCGCCGCCGCCACCACCGCAGCAGCCAAGGCCGCATTGCCACAGCTCGCGATCGCAAGCTGACCCGAGAGCTGGGAGGCATGCGCCAGAGACAGCCGCCCTGGCCATCGCAGGTGCAGCATGATCCCCATCAAATGCCGCGCCTTGTGCGAGCCCGAGACGTTGCCCGTCTCGTTCTTCAACCACAATGCCCCACCGTCGGCAAAACCCAAAGCCCGAGCCAAACCCTCATGGCGACCAAAGGGCGTCACCCGAAAGCGCCGAGCATCGACCGCGAAGATCGCCTCGTCCAGCTCTTCGACCAAGTTCACGAAGTCTGCATCGGTCATCCCTGCAGCCCGCGCGCGATGATACGACAACAAACGCTGCCGATAGCGCACGAAGGGGTTGTCGTCGGGGGCAATAGGATGCTCGAAACAAAACGGAACGAGCGCCGTGTCCAACTCTCGCACCAGCAGGTGCTCCACCTCGGGAGCTGTCGAAGGACAAGAAAACGTGGTGACATCGTCATCGGCAACGCGCGCACCGCAGCCGACGCAAGTGAGCCATGCAGGCATAGTCGTCATTCTTCAGCTCCTACAAGCAGGGGTGATGGACACTACGCTTCGCGCCGTGCCCTTCGCGCGCTGGAATGGTCGCCTCGCCAATTCGGCGATTCGTCCGAAATGACGAGAAGATAGATACCCTTCGCGAGAGGAACGGGCTGCCCGGCTCCATTGCAACCCGAAGGAGCCAGGCATTTCTGAAAAACGAACGCCGAGTCTTTGACTCGGCGCTGCGCTATCAGAGGGGCCCTGTGGCTTCCTCGTTGAACTTGTCGATCAACTTGTCCCACGCGGGGAGCAGCTCGCGCAGCTTGCACCAGAACTCGGGCTTCTTGCGCTCCATGAAGGCTTTGAATTCAATGCCCTGCTGCTCGACCCAAGTGTAGTAGCCGAGGTTGAAGATGCGCTCTCGATCCGTGCTGGTGCACTCGAGCACATGATCCACCGTCGCGCCGAGGATGTGTTGCCCATAGACCTCTGCCGCGGTGAGCTCATCGAAGCGACCGTTGAATCGGCTATGCAGCAACTCGGCCTTCTCCGCCTCGTACATCGAAGCGCCATCGCTCGCCACCGTGGCCACCAGGTCGTTGGGGCCGAGCTTGAGGTGCTTCGCCGTCTTGATCGCCGCCAAGATGTTGCAAATGGACGAGAAGCCAAACTGATCGAGCTCGGCCATGATGTGCTCGGGCACATGCCGACGCTCGCGCAGATAGCTGCGCCCCACCTCGGTGTTGAACAGCAAGAGCAGGCTGTCCGTCGACAAGTCCGAGATACCATTGACGAAATCCGTGGTCATCGCGTTGTGGATGAGCGGCACGTGCTTGTCGCCAATGCCCTGGATGTTGTGCCCACCAAAGCCGTTGTAGAGCAGCGTGGGGCACTCGAGCGCTTCGATGGCGATGGTACGAGAGCCATACTTCTCACGCAGGTAGTCACCAGCAGCCAGTGTTCCTGCCGAGCCCGTCGCCGAGGAATAGAGGCGAAGCTTCAGCTCCGGATTGCGCTCTCGCAGGTGCTCGAAAACGGTCTCGATCGCCTTGCCCGTGCACAGGTAGTGGGCGAGGTGATTGCCGAACTCAGAGAACTGGTTGAAGACGATGTTGCTCGCGTCTTGCTCGAGCTCGTTGCACTTGTCGTAAATTTCCTTGACGTTGGACTCGCAACCGTAGGTCGCGATGATGTCCTCGTCGGGCACCATGGTCCACTTCTCGAGCCAACGGAAGCGCGCCTGGCTCATCATCTCGGGTAGAATGGCCACGCCACGGCAAGCCATGATCTTGGAGATCGCCGCGCCACCACGACAGTAGTTGCCCGTCGAAGGCCAAATCGCACGATGGCGATTGGGGTCGAACTGTCCCGCCAAGACTCGAGGGGCCAAACAAGCATAGGCTGCGAGCACCTTGTGCGAAGCGATCATGGGGAACTTGGTCCCCAAGAGCACCACGATCGGGGTGTCGAT
>JAVFAO010000574.1:0-3794 GCA_034002465.1 Myxococcota bacterium | reverse complement strand
AAGGGGGCACACTCGTTCTCGCCGAGCTCGGCGAGATCAGTCCGGCGATGCAGGTGCGGCTGCTGCGGGTGCTGCAAGAGCGCGAATACGAGCCTTTGGGCAGCACGCGAACGGTTCGGACCAATGTGCGTGTTCTCGCAGCGAGCAATCGAGAGCTGTCAGAGCTCGTGGAGTCGGGACAGTTTCGGCAGGATCTCTATTATCGCATCAACGTCATGAAGCTCGAGCTACCGCCGCTGCGCCATCGCAGGGAGGACATCCCGCTGCTGATCGAACGCTTCATCGCGACCTTCAACCAGCAGCAGAGAAAGCAGATATCGGGCATCTCGACAGACGCCTTGGGGGTTTTGTGCGCCTACGATTTTCCGGGTAACATCAGGGAATTGCAGAACATCATCGAGCGGGCCTTCGTCTTGTGTCAGTCCGGTCAGCTCGAGCTGCAACATCTGCCCCCACAGCTCGTGCCCAGCGCGGTGGTGTTCGACGGGCAGCCGAGCATGAGTCAACGCGTCAACTCCGTCGAGGCGCAGAGTATTCGCCAGGCCCTCGCCCGCAACGGCAACAACCGGGCCAAGGCGGCGAGAGAACTGGGCATTCACAAGAGCACGCTGTTTCGCAAGGTCCGAGCGCTCGGACTGCAGTTGCCCGAGGAAGATGGCCGACACCGCCGCACACGCTGACCGACCTTAGGTTGCTGCCTTCGTGCAGCAACTGAGGCAGTGCTAGCTGGCGGATTCGTCGTGCTCTTCGTGCTCGTGCTCCAAGCCAGAGCAGACGAGCGGCTCGTCGAAGTCGAAGTCGACGTCATCGTCTCGCAGTGGGTCGGGGATATGGAGGACCGCGACGAGCGCTTCGCCACACCAGTGAAAGAGCCAGTCTCCGCTGTTCGACCAGCGGCCACGAATCAGACTCACCGTATATCGACAAGCAAAGGCCCCCTGCGCTGAGCTGCATGGCTCGTGCAACGCTGCCAGGCTAGGCTCTGGGACGGCAGGGCTGGCTTGTGTGGCGCGATAGACATAGCGATGGGGTCCGCGCAACATCCATTGCATCAGCGCATCGCGCCCTCGCATCTCGCTGGGCTCACTGCCCCGCCCAGCGGGATAGAAGCGAAGCACGCTCTCGGGATGGAGCAGCTCGAAATCATTGGATTCGCGGTTGAGCAGCGAGAGCCAAGATTGAAGCAAGCGCGACGGGGTCGGGTTCATGGCGATTCCGTTCAAATGCCGATGCCCCAGCGCACTCTCAGCATTTCGAGGCGTTGGGCGAGGGGTTCATCGCTCTTCTCGGCGCGGACATGGCTCAGTAAGAGCGGGAAAGCCAGCGGCGATGGTTGGGAGAGTCTCACCCAGTCAAAGGGACTGCTGTGCAGGCGCGCCATCGTTGCGAGCAGTTCAGGACGGCGCAGATGGTCCTGTGCATGCTCGCTGAGGGCTTGCTGCATCAGCGGATGATCGTTCTGGTATCGCTCCAAGACGTCATGCAGCTTGTGAGCATCGATGGCGTGCTTGGCGGACTGCCGATGCGGCCCTGGCCGATGTGCGAAGACCAGGGTTGCGTTGCGGGCGAGCGCAGCGAAGTGTTCTCGTCGGGCGTCATCGCCGAGGGAGAGCCCAGCGCTCTCGAGCATCCCTTGGACCTGGCTGGGATCGAACAAGCTCGGATCGAGCAAGTCCTCGAAGATGACCGTTTTTCTGCTGAAGAGGTAGACGCCGATTTGGTTGCAGGTGCACTGGATACTGCTGCTGTCGAGCAGATGGGCGAGCCGCTCGAGCAGCAGCGCTGCGAGCACACGATGCACGAGACGCCCAGCGAGGGGGTAGAAAAAGAGGTGCTCTCCTTCTGACGAGGAGCAGCTCTCCAAGAGCAAAGACTTGGAGCTTGGCCACTTGGAGACAGCACATTGTTGGGCGATCACCCGGCTCAGCCCATCGAGCTCGACACAGGTCCGCTTGTTTTGGCGGTGTTGTCGAAGGACTCTGCTGCCCACTCGGCCATCGGCGGCCCCATGCACGTTGCCTGAGAGCGTAGCAATGCCATCGAAGCGCTCCCGCAGTCGACGCAGGAGCAGCGGCGACGCCTCGGGCTGAGGCCACCTCCATTCTGGGAGGCGAAGTTCACGGCGTGGCGCGCAGCGCTTGGCATAGGCCATATGTTCACGCAGCATGGTCAATTCAAAGTACTCGCCACCGAAGTAGAAGCAGTCGTTGCGGCGCAAGCGGGCAACGAAGTGGGGATCCAAACCGCCGAGCCGACGTCCGCTCAACGAACGCAGCTCGATCTCGTCCCCAGAGTGCCCAACGCCGATGTTGGCCCGCTGCAGCCGAACGAGCTGGGGATTCGCACAGACGTAGTGTTCTCCTGCCCGTTCGAGTCGTCGGAACTCGGGATACGCGTGCAGAGCGCCACCTGTGGTCAGGGTATTCAAGACCTGCTCGAAGCGCTCTTTGCTCAGGGCGTGGAAAGTGCGGGTGGAGCGAAGCTCGTCGAAGAGCGTTGGCGCATGGAAGCCGCTCCCCGCCGCGCAGAGCAAGACATGCTGCATGAGCACGTCGACAGGCGCGTCGAGCAGCTCGAGGGCCTCCTCGTCGGCGTGCTCGAGGGCATCACGGATGGCCATGGCCTCGAAGACCTCGATGAGGTCCTCGGGAACGAACAGGATGCGCTGTCTCGCAGGCCGCGGCTGTGCTTGTCTGCTGGCGCGTCGCGCCAAGGTCGCGATACGTCCTGGGACACCGATCTGGCAGACTTGCTCGGCGCGTGCCAGCTCGAGCCCAGACTCCGACTCGGGCGCGCAGACGAGCCAGCGCACCGTCCCAGCCTGAAAGGCCTGCTCGATGGTCTCACGGCGACCCGCGTCGAGGGCTGGGTGATAGAGCGCCAAGGCCTCACCGAGCTCGGGCACGACTTTGCTCAAGGCCCGAAACCAATACTCCGCGCGAGTCGGGGAGGCGAGCAGAAAGAGGGCGCTGCGTTGTGGGTCGAGCTTCTCGAGCAGGGCTTCGATGAGCTCCGTGCCAAACTGCTCTGGGTATGCAAAGCGCTCGAGGTGCCAGGGGAGCAAGGTCTCGATGATGGGTGTGCGGCGCTTGTGCGCTTGTTCTGCCTCGATGAGCTCGCCGTCGGCATGGCCGCCCAGCGCCTGTAGCATCGCCTCTTGCGGCTGTGGGAGGGGTAGGCTGTTGGCCCAGGTGCAGAGCTCGGGACAGATGCTGCGCAACTTGGCGAGATTGGCTTCGAGCAGAGCGCCTCTCTTCGTCGAGGCGAGCTCGTGCCAGTCGTCGAGGAGCAGGGTGTGGACCTGGGCAAAGAGCTGCTCGGCTTCGCGGGTGCTCAAAGCCAGAGCCAGGCACTCCGGCGTGGTGACGAGGATCTGCGGACTGAGCCGTCGGCTGCGGCGCAAGGAGCTGTCGAGCTCAGCGCAGCGCAGCTCGATGCGCAGGGGCCAGCCGAGGGCCATGAGGGGTTCGTTGAGGCGCTCAGCCAGGGCACGAGCGGCGGCGCGGTTGGGGCTGAGGGCGAGAAAGCCAAGGGCGGAGCGATCGAGCATGCAGCGGGCGAGGGGAACAGCGCCACAAGTCAATGTTTTGTTTGCATTTTCGTGATCTACCAGAAGCCCTGAGCGCGCGCGTATCACGGCGCTCCAGAGCTCTTCTTGGTAGGCAGCAGCACGGTCGCCTATCCATCCTTGCAGCTCACCGAGGCGGTCTTCGAGCGCATCGGCACTGCTCTCCACGGCTTGCCACGCGCCTGAAGCGCTCATGCCGATGGCCGCTCGTCGGATGCCGACTTGT
>JAVFAO010000573.1:0-3807 GCA_034002465.1 Myxococcota bacterium | reverse complement strand
CGGTCTGCGTTGAGTTGTGCACAGAAGCAGTCTTGCCCTGCTTCCTCGCAGAGCCCAGCTTCGTCGGCGCGACAGCAGGCTTCAGGGCTGCAGGCTCCATCGCAGGGGACGAAGGGGGGAGGGCCGTCTTCCTCAGCTTCTTCGTCAAGAGTGTCTGCGATGGGTAAGCAGAAGCCGAGCTCGTTGCTCTCGTCGCAGCTCCAGCCTGCTGGGCACTTGCCGCAAGGAAAGAGCCGACTGTCATCGAAGGTACAGCCCGACAGCAGGCTGAGCGCAAAACAAGCGGTAGCGCAACGGAAGTATGGATGTCGAATCATCATGATGCTCCGTGCTCGAAGCGGACGGCCTGGTGATGGGGTGCACTCGGAAGAGGCGGAAGCGCCCGCTCCAATCGAGAGCATAGCGAAATCGTATGAAGAGCACGAGCTCTGACTCAGCCTGAGCCGACGCGGCGGATGGCGGCCTGAAGACGCACGATCTGAGCGAGCCGGTCCTCCCCGACGGCGTACTTTTTGGCCAGTCGGCTCGAGTGTTCGCGCAGGAACCCGACCAGGCCAGCGAAGCGCGTTTCCGCAAAGTGCTGGGCAACGGCCTGGCAGCGCGCATCGAGCTGATCGACGAGTCGCAGCTCGAGCAAGCGGATCAGGTGCACGAAGAGCTCCTCTTCGCTGACGAGCTCGAGCAGCGCGTGCGCCGAGTCGAGGGTGGCTTCCGCTTTGTTCATCAGCTTGAACAGTGAGAGCCGGTTGCTGATCTCGCTCGTTCGGATATTGTCCATAATATCCAGTAGTTTGACAAGGAGCGCCAGACGACCGGGTGAGTCTGCGGTATGTCGTTCTGCGGCAGCGCGAGCGACGATGTCATCCACGTAGACGCGATAAATCTGGCGCTCCAGTGAGATGGCCAGGGTAAACTTCTTGTCTCGTTTGACGATGTGGGCACCGCTCAGGTAATCGGCCTTCTCCGCAAAGAAGCGAGCCAGAGCATTGAGCTCGTTGTCAAAGCGCAGGCTTAGGGAAGAGGGGAGCTCGAAGCGCAGCACCTCGAGGGCGTAGGCGAAGGCTTTTCCGCTGCGTGCGTCGAAGGGCAGGTCGCTGCGAAGCTTGGGCAAGATCGCGGAAAAAATGACTTTGTAGCGGTTGGTGAGCAGCTCCACCGCGGTACTGACCTGAGCCTCGAAACGCGCTTGGAGCTCGCTCACCGCCTCGGCGAGCTCGCGTGGATTCTTGCTGCAGTCTTCGACGACATCATGGAGCAGGGCAGCCCGGATGGCTGGCGCACCGAGGCTGAGCTCGGCGGCTCGCAGTGCCACGTCAGCGGAGTGACAGAAAGCGGGTTCGAGTGTGACCTTACGAACCCGGCCTTCGAGACGTTGTTGGGCGAATCGGAAGGGCGCGAGGGCCTCTCGTCCGAGGACATCGGTGATCTCTTGGTCGTTGACCGGCTGCTCATACCAGTTCATGAGCTTTTCGGAGAGCCTTCGGATCCGTTCGGCGCCGGTAAACGCGTCGTTCGCTGCGTCGCTGTGGGTGTCGGTCGTGGTGTCAATTTGGCCGCTTTTCTTGATGCAATCGGACATCTTGTGGTGCTCCCCACGTCGCGCGATGGCGCTGCGACGATAGCGGAAGTCGGGCATCACGCGAAGTCAAAGAATGCTTGTAGTCATGGAAAGTTGGACCGGATGTCGAGGTCGTCGCATGGTGCAATGGCGCGTGATGCTTTCATCGTTGTGGAGTCGCGCGCTCTTTGTTAGGCTCAAGCTGCGCGAGAAGCGCATTCTCGCTCGAAGAGTGAGCACTCTGGAGCCACATGGCCGAGCAAGTCCCATACGATCCCCGCGCGAGCGAGATTCTGCCTTCTGGTACGATGATCGTCGACCGTTATCGCATCGTTCGACATCTCGCCGCGGGGGGAATGGCTCGCGTCTACATCGCGCAGCAAGAGCCGCTGAAGCGCAACGTCGCGCTCAAACTGCTGCATCGCGAATACTGCCAGAACGAGTCCATGGCACGCCGCTTCTTCCGTGAGGCCGTCGCCATCAGTCAGCTTGCACACCCGAATACCATCAAGGTTTTCGACTTCGGGCGTACTGCAGACAGCAATTTCTTCATCGCGATGGAGCTCCTCGACGGGGAGACCTTGCGTGCCCGTTTGCAGAACGTGACGATGATGCACGCCGAGCACGCCATCCCCATTGCGGTGCAGGTCGCCAGGAGTCTTGCCGAGGCGCACCGCAAGGGCATCGTCCATCGCGATCTGAAGCCTGACAACATCTTCTTGACCAACGTCGAGCACGATTTCGTCAAGGTGCTCGACTTTGGCATCGCCTCGTTTCGAGAAATCGATGAGCGTAGCAGGCTCACCCAGGACGGTGCGGTTCCAGGAACCCCCGAATACATGAGCCCCGAACAGGCGGCTGGCCAAGAGCTCGATGGACGTAGTGACTTGTATGCGCTCGGTGTTGTCCTCTTCGAGATGCTCTCGGGGCGGCCTCCTTTTGCCGAGCCCAAGTTCCTCGCCACCCTGCTCAAGCATGTGCAAGAGCCGCCGCCGCCTTTGCCGGCAGGTGTGCCTTCCGCGGTTGCTGCCTTCGTGCGCGATCGCGCCCTGGCCAAGAACCCTTTGGATCGGCCCCACGATTCAGACGCCTTCGTGCTCGAGCTCGAGGACGCAGCGTTGCTGTCGGGGCTTCGGCTCGACCGTTCGAGTCGGCCTCCGTCCATCGCGAGGGAGCACGAGCTACAGTCTTTGCGCGCGCAGCTCGAGATTGCCCTGTCGCGCCAACAGGAGCTCGAGCAGGCGCTGCAGCTCAACGCTTCCGCATCAGGAGTGGTGCCCATTGCCGCTTCGTCCATGGCCAACGTTGGGGCAGAAGCAGCGGCTCAAGAGCCGCCTCCTGCGATGCGCCCCAACGCCATGCCGCCTGCCCCGGTCAGCGTTCCTTCCGCTGCTGCAGTCGCCGATCCAGAGCCTCCACCCAGCCCCACAGCCGCCCGACGCATGCCGCCTCCGCCACAACGCCAGGCAGCTCGCCCATCTCCCCATACGCCATCCTCGGTCTCTGGCCCGGTGCGCGGTGTCGCCGTTCAGCCGCCACCCGCCGTGGCACAAGCTCGCCCTTTTCCCCAGCGTCCAAATAGCAATACGGCTCCGATCTATCGGGGCAAAGCCATGGATCCCTTCGAGCAAGGGGCCACGCACGCCGATCTGCCCATCGTCCGCTATGCCGACGAACAAGAGGACGACGACGTCGTTCCCGGTTCGACGCGTGTCGATTGGGCCTCGCCCATCGACACACGTCGTCAACCTGCTCCGTCGGCTCCTCCACCCCAGCCCCAGTCCAAAGCGCCCCAGATCAACGTGTCCCAGGCGCTCATGACCTTCGCCGAACCCATCCTCAGATTCGTCGGCAGCAGCGACGCCGAGCGCGTACAGCAAGCGCTGGTTTTCGCCAAGTCCGTCTGGAATTCGGTGAACCGCTCCCGGCAGGAACTCGACGAAGCGCGCGCCTACGTCGCCGAACAACTACCGCAGATGCTCAAGCTCTTCGACGAGCTCGTCGACAGGAAGCGCATGCTCTATCCCGAAGAGTTCTGGCTCGTCGACGATATCGCCGTCACTCAGAAGGGGACAGGCATCGCGATCCAAGTCAAGGTGGTCGTTCCTGGCTGAGTTTCCACCAAGCCCAACCTTGGCCGAGCAACCGTGGTGGGTCGGCTCGGTCACTTTTCCCGACGAAGGAGTAGGTACTATGAAGCATTGGATGGTGTTGCTCTTGTCTGTTTCGCTGTTGTTCTGGGCCTGTGG
>JAVFAO010000572.1:0-3813 GCA_034002465.1 Myxococcota bacterium | reverse complement strand
CGAAACTCCTTCAGCCGCTCATTGCGTACCTCGATGGTAGCTGGCGTATGAGGAGCCTTCCCCTTGTCCAGCGTCTGCTCGAGCTCGCGCTCGAAGCGCAGATCCTCTGCCAAGCGCTCGAGGCGAGCGTTGACGCGCAAGGACTCCCCCTCGAGCGGAGCCTTGTTCACCGCGTCCTCGGCGCGCTGGGCTTCGCGCTGCGTGAGCTCGATGGGCTCACCTCCAGCGGTCTTCGGCTTGGCGTCTTCGCGGCTCACGCCAAGCTCGGCCAGCTCCTCGTCGCTGAGCTGGATGTGGCTGAAGTCGTAGCGCTGGGCAAGGTCCTCGTCGGTGAAGTGCGCCACCGTCGTCGAGCGGCAGTTGGGGTGCAGCGGCGGGAAGTTCACACCGACCTCTGCCTCTGCGACCGCTAACACCTGCCCGTTGGCCTGGCGGCAGAGCTCCGAGGTCCTGCTGTCGATGGCAGCGAGGAACTTGTAGTGCTTGACGCCGCTCTTGCGGTAGCCCTCGAGCGCGGCCTGGTTGGCCACGTAGTTGAGCTCGGTGCGCACCAAGCGGCGTGCGTTGTCGAGCGAGCTGCCCATGGCCTTGGCCATCTTCTTTGTCAGGTCCTCGATGCCCGAGTGCGAGACCGCCGCCTGGCTGAGGATTCGGCGCAGCTCGTTGACCAGCTTCTCCTTGTCGTCCCAGACACGGTCTGAGAAGTTCTGGCCAAGCCACTTCTCGGCCGTCGCTTGCTCGAGCAGCCTTGGTGCTGGTGCTCCGAGCTCAGCGCGAAACGCAGGGACTTTCTCGAGGTCCTTTGCGTTGCCCTCGAATCGCTGGGCAAACGCCACCTCCATTCCTGCCTCGAGGCGGCGAGCCACGTCAGCGCTCATGCTGGTGAGCTCATGCTCGATGTCTAGCAGCAGACGTTGTTGGCGGGTGACCTTGCGCAGCTTTGATGCTTCGCCAAGCTCCTCGAGATAGGCCTGGAGCTCCTCGCTGAGAGGGCCAGGCAGGGCGCGGATGGCGTCTTGCTTTCGGGCGAGGTCGGCTCGGAAGTCTGCTCGCTCCCTCAGGCTGAGCGTTGCCCTGGCGTCTTCGACGCTGAGGCCGCTCTCGCTGGCGAAGCGCTCGTAGAAGGCGCGCAGCTCGTCCTCCACGGCGTTGGTGGCCGCGGCGTAGGCCTTGAGCACGTCACGGTTGACGGCGTCTTCGGTGCGGTCGACGGCGAGCACCTTGGCCTGGGCGCGGTGCTCCCAGTAGCGCAGCAGCTTGGCCTGCTGGGCGGTCTCAATGTCGTCGGCCGAGGCCACTACGCGCTCCTGTCGGCGTCGTCTTCGTCTTCCTCACGCGCAGCCTGGCGCGCCTCGTCGAAGGGGTCTGGCTCATCCATGCTGGCGAGCTCGGCCTCGACGTCCTTGACCCAGGGGTGGTTGGAGAGCAGCGTCTCTCGGCTGACCAAGCCCTCTGAGGAGACGCAGTTCGCGATGGTCTCCGTCTCGTTGACCGCGACGTCGGTGTTGAAGACGATGCTCACGGTGGCGTCGGACAGCTTCTCGCGTTGGCGAACGAAGCCAATGAGCTGCTCGAGCGCGGCGGAGAACTCGCAGGCCATGTTCTGGCAGTCCATGTCGAGGTCTGCGTAACGCAGCCGCAGGGCCACGCCAGAGGTGTTGCCGATGGCCTGTTCCTGGCTGTCGACGCAGCAGGCTCCATCGTAGAGGTCCTTGCGCAGGCGCAGCAGGTGAGCCTCGGTGGCGCTGGTGTCGAGGTGCGTGGCGACGCTCTCGACGGAGCCCCCTTCGGCGACGTTGACGGCGCGGAAGATGGCGAGGTTGCGGACGAAGGCCCCCAACGACTCGGCATAGCCCTTGATGACCTTGATGGCGTTG
This sequence comes from Myxococcota bacterium, assembly GCA_034002465.1. Classification (GTDB taxonomy): domain Bacteria; phylum Myxococcota_A; class Bradymonadia; order UBA4248; family JAVFAO01; genus JAVFAO01. The sequence goes on along the minus strand of JAVFAO010000572.1, from coordinate 1,936 downwards.
GGGGTGTCGTTGAGGTCGTTGGAGACGCTGGATGTGAGGGTGTCGTAGTCGTCGAGCAGCGGCTTGACCAGCTTGATGAGCGGGATCTCCCTGGCGTTGTATCGGAAGGCGACGAAGGGGATCTTGCCGAAGTCTGCCTGGCGCAGCTCGTCGCCGAGCTTGACGGCAGCGTGCCCTCCCTGCTCGAGCAGGCTCAGCTTCTGCTGCTTGTAGCTGTAGCGCAGCAGCTTTGAGGCGGTGTAGTACTCGACGATGGCCTCTTCGCTGTCCGGGTCGACTGTGTACACCCTCATGAGGGCGTGGAGGCGTTCGTGGTCGCCATCCGCCCAGAGGGGGATGACCTCTTTGCTGGGGATGCGCACGAAGCACAGCCTTCCAGCCTCGTCGTAGTAGACCTGGACCCAGGCGAGTCCGCAGAGCACGGCCTCGGTGCCGACGTTCTTGAGCAAGCGCATGAAGGCGGGGTCGAAGTAGCCGCTCAGGATGTCGAGCTGAGCCTCGTTCTCGCAGTTCAGCGAGAAGGGCTTTGCGAGGAGGTAGCTGACCTTCTGGTTGACGAGCTTGGGGAAGATGGGGTGAGCGAGGCGGGCGTTGGAGAGGCGCTTGTCCTCGAGCTCCTGCCCGTCTTCGCCGACGTAGGTTCGCTTTCTGGCGAGGATGTCGTTGTCGTTCTCGAAGTAGCGCTCGGCGGTGTGCATCATGGCCGTGCGCGGGCTTTTGGCGTGCTGCTCGAGCAGCTTGAGGAGCTCTTTGAGCTCTGGTGCGTCGTAGTTCATGGGCACCTCCGGTGGCGCCCATGGTATCACTGGCTGGCTTCAGCCCAACGCGAGGATGAGTTGGCCACGCTGGCGAGGTTTCGCGCTGGCGCCTTCATCAGTTTCAGCGCACGCCGACAGGCGCTGGAACTCTGCCTCTGCTGTTCTCCAGGCTGATGCTGTTGGGCAGACTTGACGCCATGGCCCAGGCCGCCTCGCATCTGGTCTCGGCCTGCCATCCTCTCCGATCCCTGAGATCTCCACGCACCTGTCCCAATTTTCACATCGTTGACACGGGTCATTCAGCGGGACAGGTGCGCGCCCGTCGAACGACATGCTGACCTTCTCTCCATCCTCGCCGAAGCCTACTCCGATCAGTCGGTTCCCGTGCGCGATGACTTGGAATTGAATGAGCTTAGCCATTTCCTGCCCCAAGCTTCTCCGCCTCGGCCTCCCTGGCCTCACTCACCGCCCGAGCCCACTTGCACCACGCCAAGACGCGCTTGATGCTGTACCTTCGCACGCAGCTCCCATCAGGTGTGATGCAGAGCAGTTCACCTCTCGGGAACTTCGGCGGACGCTTCCCTTTCTTCGGGAGGACCAGCGTCATAAAGTCCAGCTCGCAAACTTCATTCTGCCTTCTCGCATGCTCTTCAAGCTCATCAATGCTCACGGCCTACCTCCACTTGCTTCATCGCGTCCCCCAAGCTTCTCATCGAGGCGTCGCTTCATCCTCTCCGCCTCGGCCTCGTTCCAGTGCTTCCAGGCCTCTGCCGCCAGGTTGGCGATGGTGGCGATGCCGATGAGCGTGTCCAAGACGACGAACCAGTTCAGCTTGCGCATGATTTTTCCCCCGTAGAAACACCGCTTTCTGCGGCCTCGCAGAGCATGCTGAGCTCAATCAGGATGCCGATCATCCCGTGGGCACATTCCCAGCAGAGCAAGGTGATGTGGCTTGCTTCGGCGCGGCCCGTGTTGATGACCACGTCCGCTCTCCTTCCGCAGGTGCAGAGTCTTTTGCCGTTGTACTTCTGTGCGGTCATAGCGCTTGGCTCCTTTCTCTTTCGAGTTCGAGGCGAAGCTTGACGTTCTCTCGCCTGAGGCGCGCAGTCTCGGCCTTGGCAAGCTTCGCGACGTTGAGCTGCCTGGTGCAGAAGCGGGCGAGCTCGAGGCGATCGACT
>JAVFAO010000571.1:0-3814 GCA_034002465.1 Myxococcota bacterium | reverse complement strand
CCTTCTGAGCCCGTTGCGGAGGAGCCCTCGGAGCCCGTTGCGGAGCAGCCCTTGGAGCCAGTTGCGGAGCAGCCGTTGGAGCCAGTTGCGGAGCAGCCTTCGGAGCCAGTTGCGGAGCAGCCTTCGGAGCCAGTTGCGGAGCAGCCTTCGGAGCCGGTGGCGGAGCAGCCTTCGGAGCCGGTGGCGGAGCAGCCTTCCGAGCCGGTGGCGGAGCAGCCTTCCGAGCCTGAGCAGCCCGAAGCCGAAGAAGACGACGGCGATGAGGCCAAGCGTGAGTGGCGCCGCAAACGTCGCAACAACAAGAACCCCGTCGCAGATGCGGGGGGGGATCGCTCCGCAACGGTAGGGGAGAAGCTCAAGTTCGACGCAAAGCGCTCCAAGGATCCCGATGGAAACGAGACCATCAAGGTGTATCGCTGGGACTTTGGTGATGGTGGCACAGGGAACGGTATCAGGGTTTCCCATACCTACGAAGAAGCTGGTGACTACGTGCTCTCTCTGACCATCGAGGATGAGTTTGGCGCTGTTGGACAGGACTTCGTCAAGGTGACTGTCGGCGAATGACAGTGGAACAGGCCATGCCAACTATCCGGGCGTGCAGGAATGTGGCGATCAGCGTCACCCATCGCCTGCTTCGTTCGCTCGCTGGTCACCGTTTCCCGCGCCCACCCTGCAGGCATGCTCGACTCTTCGGCTCCTGTCCTCGATTGAGCGAGATGGCGTTTTTCGCCGTGTTCTCGAATCCTTTCCGCCCGATGCAACGCATCCTCGTCTCTTGCTGCGTCCTCACGTGCTGTGCCTTTGCGGCCTGCTCTTCGGGGCTGCAAAGCGTTCAGGCGGACAAGGCTGCAGTTGCACAATGTTTTCCGCATTCTAAAGATGCGGAAAGTTCTCTGAATACAGTTGACCTCGACGTGCTTCGGAAAGTACTGGCTTCGCTTGAAAAAGATGAAGAATTACTTCGTATTGAGTGGCTCTGTCGGCATGCGGATGATGCGCTTAGCGTGGCATTTGTTCGTGTTCGAATCGAGCGAAATGCGCCGATTTCCGCTGCGGGCGGCGAGCCGTTTCGCTTCCTTGGTACAGGAAGCGGCGATTCTCCAGGCGAGGACTGCGACGACGGGGCGCTGCACGAGAGTCCGCCGGACCTCTCGGAAGCAGATGGCTGTCCTGTGACGCAAGCCGATCTCGACGAATTGGCGTTGCTCGCGGACCCTTGTCAGGGCAAGCCTGCGCATGAGCTATGGGTGCTGGACCTCACCCAGGGGAGGCCTCCTTTGCGTCTCGTGGACGAGGGCTGTGGTGAGCTGGCGATGGCGTTGACGCCCCTCGATGAGCGGGTTCTTCGTGTCGAGCTTGGCTGGGGTGGGCAGGCGAGCTCGGCGTTGAGCCTGGAGCTGACGGCCTGGAGGGCGACTCCTGAGGGGCTGCCTTGATGGATGAATCCCAGCACCTTTGCTCAGCGGACTCCGAGGCCTTCGAGCTCTTGGTGGCGAGCAGCTTGGCGGCCTTCGCCTCGTGTTCAGTGGATGCAGTGGACAGCACTTTGGCTGCTTTCTTGGCGCAACTCGGGGCATTCTTTCGGGTCGATGCGGCTCATGTCGGGTTGGTTGATAGGAACAAGGGGAATTGGTCGATTGCCTATTTGTGGTGCGCTCGGGAGCAATGGACTGCGCTCAAAGCGGGACTACAGGATGTGCCTCTGGGCGCTTTCCCTTGGCTTGAAACCCAGCTCCGAGGAGGCAGCGAGGCCCAAGTCGATGACACCCTTCTGCTCCCTGTGGAGGCTGAAGCTGAGCGACGTGTCAGCCAGAAGCTTGGATTGCGCGCGTGGTTGCACATGCCCTTGCAGGGTATGGGGGCCAAGGTGCACGGTTCACTCGGTCTGGACTCGTTCAGCGAGGCCAGACCGTGGTCCGGCGAAGAGCGCCGACGCCTGCGCGTACTCGCGCACGGTGTCGCGAGCCTGTTGGAGAGAAAGCAAGTCGAGGACGCATTTCTGGGCTCTGAGCGAAAGTTTGCAGCCATGTTCCACGCCAACCCGGCTGCCATCACCATCACCCGGGTGCGCGACCAGGCTTTTCTGGAGGGCAATCTGGCTGCCGAGCGCTTGCTTGGCTTCTCGCGAGATGAGGCGCTCGGGCTGAGCTCGGTCAAGTTCGGTATCTGGGCCAATTCATCCGACCGTGTCGAGGTTGCACGACTGCTGCTCAGCGAAGGTCGGGTACGAGAGCGGGAGGTGCATTTTCGTCGCAAGGATGGTCGGGTCATCCCTTGCCTGTACTCCGCGGACATGATCGAACTCGACGGCGAAGCCTGTGTCTTGGCGACCAGTATCGACCTCAGCGAGCGCAAGCGCGCCGAGGAGGCGATGCTGCAACTTCAGGAGCAGTACAGGGCTGTCCAAAAAATGGAGTCGGTGGGGCGCCTCGCTGGTGGTGTTGCCCATGACTTCAACAACATCCTCACCGCCATCAGCGCCAGCGTTTGGCTCGCCCTCGCGGACCTCGCCGATGATTCGCCGCTGCGCACGAGCTTCGACGAAATCTTGCTCGCCATCGAGAGCGCAAGCCGGCTGACCAATCAGCTCCTGCTCATTGCGCGCCAGCAAGAGCCCGAGCGTGAGCTCATCCCCATCAAGCGCTTCATCCATCGTCTTCGCCCGATTTTCGAACGCTTGCTCGGTGAAGACCTCCGCCTCAAGCTCCAAGCGGAGACCGCGCTTCCCAATGCTCTGTATGAGGAGAGGGATGACGCACCAGAATACTTCGTCAGAGCCAATGCTGGCCAGCTCGAGCAGGTCCTCATCAATCTGCTCATCAATGCCCGCGATGCCATGTCCGGAAGGGCACAAGGCGGGGGATCAGGCCAAGCGCCCGATCGACAAGAAGTCAGGCTTAGCGTATCCACGCTCGAGCTCGACCCATCACAAGAGCCTCTGGCTTACGAACTCGAACCTGGTGCCTACGTGCTCATCGCCGTTCAGGATCACGGAATCGGAATGACCGAGGAGGTGCTCGAACACATCTTCGAGCCCTTCTTCAGCACAAAGGCACCTGGACACGGCACTGGGCTTGGGCTTGCCACCAGCTATAGCATCATCCGGCAAGCTGGTGGACTCATCCACGTGGACTCCCGACTCGGGTTTGGGTCAACCTTCTCGGTCTACCTGCCCCTTGTGCAAAGACTCGAGGCTTCACAAAGCAACGAAGCCCTCGCCAACACCCAAAAACTGCGCATCCTCGTGGTTGAGGACGAATCCAGTTTGGCCAATGTGGTGGCGCGCTTTCTGGGACGCATCGGCTATCGGGTCTCCACCTTCACCGAGCCTGCGCAGGCTCTACGCGCCCTCGAAGCCTGTGAGAGCTTTGACATCCTGTTTACGGACATCGTCTTGCCGGGCATGAACGGCAGCGAGCTCGCGCAAGTTGTGCACGCTCGTTGCCCCAACATCCGAGTGCTGTTCTGCTCGGGTCACCCCGAGCCTCATCCTACCGTGCAAGCTGCGCTCGCCGAGTACGCCGCCTCATCTCCCAGCGCGCGCACCTCCTTTCTGTCCAAACCCTACAGTCTACCGGCGCTGGCGAGAAAACTTCGGGAGCTCTCTTGAAGCGCCAGCGGGCAGAGGGCTGCCCGGAGTCTGTTGACATGACAACTTGGGGACGCTGACGGAACAGACCAAGCGCCCAATCGACAAGAAGTAGGGGAAACAGGGCAAGCGCCCAATCGACAAGAAGTAGGGGAAACAGGCCAAGCGCCCAATCGACAAGAAGTGGCGGAAACACTCCAACAGCGAAAACGACAAGAACATGCG
>JAVFAO010000570.1:0-3815 GCA_034002465.1 Myxococcota bacterium | reverse complement strand
ATCGACGGCATCAGCGAAGCATTCCTCGTCAGTTCCCAGCGAAGCTACAGCGCTGTCACTTTGACAGCCTGTTGCCCTCACCTATACTGCAGCGTTGACCGGGCGCGAAGGGCGTGCGAAACGCAGCCCGCATTGCAGCGCGCCAGGGGCCACAGCGGCCGGCTCCAAGCTTTTCGTGCTCATCCTCCCCTCGCAATAGCGCGGGCGAGTCGAGCATTTTCTTGTCGATTGGGCGCTTGGCCTGATTCCCCAAGTTTCTGCACCACGGACGCCTTTCATCATGTCGAAGACGACAGCCTATCTGGTGCTTCTTGCCATCGCCGCCACCGTCGCCGGCGTTTCTACGACTCTGCTCTTGGGGAGTGCCACTGCGCCTACCGAGAGTGGCACAGCCCCGTCGCGAGTGGCCGTCGGCATCTTGGGTGCACATCTGAGCTCACGAGACGCCGCTCGGGAAGCAGAGCTCGAGCTGCTTGCGCTCAGCCCCGAGCTGCTGAGGGTGATTGATCCGTCGCAGAGCGTGAGGCGCAGCCAGCCAGTGCTGCGCCCAGAGCGTCCGCCGGAGCGCGACAGCGTGATGGCCGAGAGCGATCCTGAGCAGCTCGCGTCAGCAGCAGCGGCACTTTTTCAAAGTCGACTCGAGTCGCGAGGCTTTGCCACACTTGCCCTGGTCAACCTGCGTTCTCGCAGCATCATCAGCGCGTCGAATGGGGAGCTTGCGCTGCAGTTGCTGACTCTCTCCAAAGATGAAGGCGAGCGTCGAAGTGGAGCCCTCATCAACGACAAGTCCCTCTATTTTCTAAGCATTCTACCCATCCCGCGGTATCCGGAGTATGCGCTGCTCGCCGCCGAGCACGTCGACCTATCCCATCTCCAGAGCTGGTACGAAGCGCTCGCCATGAGCAGCGAGCTCAGCCTGCTCGCCAAGGGAGAGCTGCTCGCCAGCACCGCGCAAGCGCCGGTGCAAGCTGAGGTCGAACGCGCAGCGGCAGAGCTGCGTTCTCGCGAGGCTATCGTCGCGCCACCGGAGAAGCTGCTCGCGGCGCAAGCCATTGGAGAAGGCAAGGTGGTCATGCACGCGGTGCTGCCACTCGAGCCGCTGAGCGAGACGCAATCCCTTGCACTGTTGCTGAGCGCGGTCCAGGCAGAGCCCGCCGTAGGTGGCCTCGGCCAGGCCCCCGCCATCGCCAAACCCGGAGAGCACATCGCTTTTTGGGCAGCGAGCTTGATTGCCCTCTCCTTGTTGGTGGTGATTGGCATGGCGCTGCTGCGGCTCGATCGGGGCAGCTTGCTGGCGCGGCTGCGCCGCGCCGCCGACGACGGCGAGGCGGTCGATCTCGCTGAGGATGAGCGCGAGCTCATCGAGAGCCTGCGGAGCAGCGCCGTTCCGGCCCCCGCGCCCGCGAGCAAAGTCAAGGACGATGCCGAGCTCAAGCGTCTCCGCAATGATCTGGAGAGCCAAGAGGCCAAACAGGCGCAGCTTCAACGACAACTCGAGCACGCCCGCTCCGAGTTCAAGCGCATCAAGACTGAGCTGGAGAGCGCACAGTCCGAGTCGGCCCAGCAGCGCAGCAAGCTCGAAGAGCTGAACAGCGCCCGAGAGCGCTGGGCTGATGAGAAAGGCGCACTCGAGCAAGCCTTGGAGCAAGCGCGCAAAGCAGCGGCGGCGGCAGCAACTCCCTCGGGGGGCGCGCTTCGCGCCATGCCTGCACCGCAGAGCAAGACAGAGTCCGTCAAGGAGTACCCCTCGATTGAGGTGCGCGAGTTCGACACCGCTGAGGTCAGTGGCGAGGAGATGTCGCAGCTGCTCGAGGAAATCGACAAAGGCGAGAGTCCTGCCGCCAATGATGAGGACGAGTCCCTCACGGCCCTAGCCGAGCGCATTGGGCGGCTGAGCGAATCCCAGCTCTCACAGCTCGACGCACCCAACCCCCATCATGAGAAAACGCAGCCCAAGGGTGCCGCCCCAGGCGCTGAGAGCGATGGTTGGGATGCGGACTCCCTGCTCGACGATCTCAAGCTCGACGGCAGCCGCACCACCTCGGAGCACTGGCGCGTACCTGCGAGCAGCACTGAAACGCCAGCTCTGGAGCAGGCCGATCCGGGCCGCACGCTGACCGGCGGATTCCGCAACGTCGACGGCGCCGAGGCCGTTCCCCCGCCCTGGAAGAAGGACACCGAACCCGCGCAAGCGCTCTCCCCCAGCACCTTGCTCGAGGCCCTCAAACGACGCGGACAGGGCTCCCCCGACAAGCTCGACGATCCCAGCGAGGCCACCAAGGTTTCCGCGCTCAGCCGAAGCTTCGCCGATGGCAAGAGCGAGAAGCCCCGCACGGTCAGTCAATCCGGCGTCTTCACCCGCACTGGCAGCCGAGTCGACGTCGAACCTGCGAATGACGCAGAATACTTCAAATCGCTCTTCGACGAATTCCTCGATACCAAGAAACGATGTGGCGAGAATACTGACAAGATCACCCTTGACCGCTTCATCCAGCGGCTTGCCAAGAATAAGCAAGCCCTGGTCGAGCGCTATGACTGCCGCACCGTCCGCTTCCAAGTCTACGTCAAGGACGGCCGCGCCGCGCTCAAGGCCACCCCAGTGAAGTAGGCCTGGGGGTCGAACACAGAGCATAGACACATGAGCCCGCAGCGACGTCGGCGCATGCGCCTCGATCAAGCCCTGCTCGAGCGAGGGCTGAGCGATACCATCGAACACGCACGCGCCCTCATCATGAGCGGTGTCGTCTTGGTCGATGACGCCCCCGACCGAAAGGCGGGCGAGCTCATCTCGGTCGACGCACGGCTCCGTCTGCGGGGCGCACCCGGCCGCTATGTCTCGCGCGGAGGCCTCAAACTCGAGCAGGCCCTGCAGACCTTTGGTGTCGAGGTGAAGGACAAGGTCGCCATCGATGTGGGAGCTTCCACCGGCGGCTTCACCGATTGCCTCCTTCAGCACGGCGCACGACTGGTCTACGCGGTCGACGTAGGCTATGGGCAGCTTGCCCATAAACTGCGCATCGATCCTCGGGTTCGGGTGATGGAGCGCTTCAACATCCGCGCGCTCGAGCCAGAACACCTCGAGGAAGCCCCACAGCTCGCCGTCGCCGACGTCTCCTTCATCTCTCTCGAGAAGGCCATCGCCCCACTCCGCGCAGTGCTCAGCAATCCGGCGCAGCTGCTGCTGCTCATCAAACCGCAGTTCGAAGCCGAGCGCGCCGCCGTTGAAGGTGGCGTGCTGCGCGACCCTGTCGCTCGGCAAGCGGCCATTGACAACAGCTTGCAGGCACTCACCAAGTTGGGCTTCGTCTTTCGCTCGGGAATCGACTGCGCAACCCACGGACCCAAGGGAAACGTCGAATACCTGGCCTGGCTAGACTGGAAGAATACAGACTAGGTGAGCCGTTGCTTGTGCAATTGAAAGTGAGCGAGGGGCACGCATCCTCTCGACATTCCGAAGGAATTGCTGCTGTCGAGAGGTCGGTGCCCTCGAGCGAACGAATGCAATTTTAGCAGCAGCGCGCCAGCAAGACGATGAACTAAAGGGATTCCAAAGGGCGAGCCCTTTGGCCACGTCTTGCGCATCACATGTAACCGCTTGAAGGTCACAAACAATATCGACGGGAATGGCAGTCGTCGGGGCGACCGGCCGGTCGCCCTGATAGCGCACCATCGACGTCATTCGAGCACCGAGCTCAGGGCAGCGCCCCAGCACTGACGGACGGGCAACCAAGTCATTCGGATCGATACGAGGAAACCTGCGCTTCCAATCGATGAAAGTCAGGAAACGCCAGCAAGAAACAATCGCCGTGGTCCAC
>JAVFAO010000569.1:0-3817 GCA_034002465.1 Myxococcota bacterium | reverse complement strand
CTGACGGACCACGCCTCGACGGTAGGCGGGCATGTCCAACACGCCAATTCAGCCGCGTCGAAGCGGGGTTGCAGCGCCATGCGCCAACGAACGCGACCGAATTACCGGTTGCTGTTGCGTGCCATCCTTGACACGCACCCTTCGGGCTGCCTTCGCAGCGACTGGGGTCAGGACTCACACAAGGTGTATGCAGAATCCGGGGAGGGTGCACACGCAGGCGCGCCCCTACGAGTCAATATTGCGCATCCCTTTCAATCACGTAAATGTGATGCGGATCACGTGGGCTTTGGTGGGGCATGGGGCAGAGCCCCACAATCGTATTCACCCATCAAACAACGCGTCACCTGCCAGCGCCAGTCGCCGCTGACTCGGTCGTTCGCGTGGATCCGAGAGAGCGCCGTACTCAGAAGTTGGTCTTGATGCTCTCCTCGAGCATGCCATCGAGGTTGTTGTCCACCTTGGCGCTGCTCATACTGCGCTTCAGCTTAGTGTCCGCGCTCTTGCGCACCTTCTTTCCCTTCGCGAGCGTGTCTGCGCCCTTCTTCCACTCCTGCTCGTCGAGCACCTCGTCTGCTTCATAATACTCGCCGTCCGCATAGATCACCGAGCGCTCCTGACCGGTCGCCTCGTCTTTGACCACAGCGTGGTAGGTCAGTGACTCGAAAACACCATCGGTCCGCTGGGCGATACGCTCGAACTGCCCTCGCCCGCTGTCGATCCCACTGCAAGCGATGACGTTGACCAGCACTCCCTTCTCGACAGCCAAGCCCAGCGCCTTCTCCAGGCTGTATTCGTCCTGATAGTCCGTGTGCGCAGGCGCGTCGCCCACCAAGTAGATGAGGCGGGTGGTCCGGTCAGCATCGTCCCAGCCCATCGCCAGCGCCTCATGCAGTCCTCTCCCCACGTGTTCCTCCCAGTCCCCGCCACCGCTCGCCTGCAGCATCATGATGCTCTGATGCACCGACTGCACATCGCGCGTGAGCGGGTGCATCTCGATCAGGTCGTCGTCAGACAGGTCTCGATAGGCCACCATGCCGAAGCGAATATCCGGTGTCGGCGAGCTCGAGGCGAGCCGCTCGGCGATGCCGATAAGCTGCTTCTTGACCACATCGATTTCGTCAGACATCGAGCCGGTGGCATCGATGACAAAGACCACATCCAGCCTTGGAGCAGGAAGCTGCTCTTGATCCCCTGTTGTTGTCCTGGCTGATGCAGTGCTGATAAGAATACACAATAGGGCAGCCGTCAGAACGGCACAGCGAGAGCTCGCGCGCATCACGTCCTCCTTGAATCCGCCCCGGCCTGTTGCCGAGGACTCGAGACCCGAATCGAACGAGACGTGCGCGGAATCGATCTGAATCGCAGGAAAAAGCTGGGGGAACAGGCCAAGTGCCCAATCGGTGGGTCAACGCGAACGCTGACCTCTACTCAGAGTACCAGGTAGAGCAGCTCCCCGAGCTGCCAACTGAAGCTCAGGCCCAGCATGGCCGCAAAGCGAGTCCCGTCCTCATCGAAGAGCACGTCGCCCGAGACATAGACCCCTGCCAGGTTCTCCAGGTCCAGGCCCAGCTCCACCCGCGGGCCCACGCCCATGCGCTCGGTCGAGGTGGCATAACTCAGCTCGCCGCCAAGATCGAAATAGACCGACGGCACCGAGCGAAACTGCGTGCGCAGGGCGAGCCCACCAAAGAGCGTGTCGAAGTTGTCTGCACCGCCGAAGGCGTGGAAACCGAGCCACCAGCCAGGACTGCTGCCTTCGAAGCGCTGCTTCCAGGCACCCAGATTCCAGAGCTGGCCGATGCGCCCCTCGAGCCGGAAGAGCCCCTGCCCTCCTTCGTCCGTGAGGTTGCCGTAGCCACCAGCAATGGCCAGCGCCAATAGGAAATGGTCGTTGCTCAGGCGCTGCTCCACCAGGTCGCGCAGACCACCCGGAGCCTCTGCCCATGCGCGCTCGAAATCGCCGCCATTGGCGTCGATGCGCTCCTGCAAATAGACCTTGGCGAGCTCCCCTTTGAGCAGCTCTGGGCAGTCGACGTCGAACTGCTGCTCCACACACTCAGGCAGCACGTGGGCGATGCATGCGTATTCAGAACAATCGAATTGGGGAGGCTGATCGGGCTCTGGGTCCGGCTCATCGATGGGCTCGGGCTCCGCGAGCAGCAGGGTCACGTTGCGGCTGAGCTCTGCGCCAGGGGCGAGCTCGACTTGCTCGAGGTAGGGCTGGTAGCCGTCGAGCTCGACGCTGAGCTGGTAGTTTCCCGCCAGCACGACCATCGTGAAGGTCTTCTCCAGCGAGCTCTTTCCCACCTTCTGCCCGTCGAGCCGGATGATGGCCTCCGGGAGGTTGACCTGTAGGCTGACCCGCGCCGGCATCGGCTCGAGCTGTATACTCGCGATGCTCACTGTCCTGCCGTTGCTGAATTCGAGCTGGCGGCTGTAGTCTTGGTAGCCATCGACGCTCACCGTGAGGGCGTGCTTGCCTTTGGGGAGCCCCTCGAAGAGCCCTGGTGCGCTGCCCTCGAGCTCGATGTCGTCGATGAAGACCCGCGCTGGCGAAGGTTCGACGGCGACGATTTCGAGCTTGGCGCTGCCTTTGGCCAACTGCTCGCAACGGGCGGCGGCGAGCCCTTTGCGGCAGAGGAAGTCGAGATAGCTCGCGGCGAGCAGCGTGAGCCCTGCACGCGCCCCCTGCTCTGCCGATTCTCCTTCGATTTCAACGAGTTCAGAGTGAATTTCTGCGTTGTCGTCGGGGTCCCAGACCCGCAGCGAGAGCTCCCATCGCCCTTGGGTACTCGGCCTCATCCCGAGCTCGAGAAGCTGCGCGATGTTCTCCCGGCGCGCCGCCTTGAGCTGACATTCGCGCTCTACCCCTTGCTCCACGCCGATGCTCTCCCTGCATTCGGCGTAGATGACGTCCTGCTCGCCGCTGCCCGCGAAGACCACCTCGCTCTTGCGCAGGACATCCGAGCTGAAGCGCAGTCGCGCCGATTCCAAGGCCTGCTGTGCCTCGGCGCTGCCATCCCAGCGCACGAAGACGCGCATGCGGTCCTCGTCTTGTGCCCAAGCGTGAGGAATCCCGACACAAGTCAGCGCAAACACACAGGCCCAAGTCCACTTCATCCACATCGTCGGTCCCCTTTTCCTGCGTCGACCACGAGCGTACATCCATGCGTAGATAATAGGGATTCCAAAGGGCATGCCCTTTGGCGGGGTGTGGGGCAGCGCCCCACGACAGGAAGAGAGCCCGGCCCGAGCTCTCGATACCCACAATTTCCTAGGAATCTCATGAAGATCTGTGCCATTTCCTGACTATCGACTGCATGATTTCCGACTTGCTCTGGCGTCCACCGAGCACGGCATGGCATCATTGGCCGAATGAGGTCTCCATGGCAAGTGCAGAGCAGCGGGCTCTCTTGCAGTACACGCGCTCCCGTCTGCACTGATGAACCGTCTCGAGCAGAAAAACCTTTGTCACTTCGTCGCCTTGCTCACTATACTCGAGGGGTCTTGGTGCCGCATACCAGGAGCGACGATGCGAAACCACCTCGCCCTAGCACTTTGCCTCCCGTTGCTGACCGTCCTCGCCTGCTCCGAGCTCGACACGACGAGCATGGAGACCACACAGCATGCGTTGAGCTTCGTCCCCAACCTTCCCTACCATTCCGGCTATGCGCTCTACGTGACGCAGGGCTGGAACGGCAGCTACTCTCATAGCGGCAACCAGCAGTACGCCCTCGACAGTGCCAAGTCGGGGTGCAAAGGCGAGCAGGTGCTCGCCGTTGGCGATGGCACCGTGAGCTACCGCTACGACGACTGC
>JAVFAO010000568.1:0-3820 GCA_034002465.1 Myxococcota bacterium | reverse complement strand
TCGGACTCATCAACGAGGTCGAACAAAACATCCTCGTCGTTGTCGATGACATCAACTTCGGCTTCTTGATCCGGTTGAGGCTGGACTGACGGATCTCCCGTCGCACAGGCCGTCGAGAAGAGGGCCAGCGCTGAGAGAAAAGCGATGTGCCGAAGCCAGCTCTGAGAAGATGGCAGCTCCTCACGAGTCCTCGAGTAGGCGCGGTGCCCGAGAGCGAGCGGATGTGAGTGATTGCGAAGTGGCATGGGAACTCCCAAAAACGGCGAGCCAAGAAGTTGGGGAAACAGGCCGAGCGCCCAATCGACAAGAAGTCGAAGCGGAGACCCGCTGCGAAGCAAGCACGAAGGGTGGCACGCAACAACGAGCGCTCATCCGAGCCTGAAAAAACGCAGCGCCTGTGTCAAGAGCTTGCGCCCAAGACACGGAGAAGATCTTCCTTCTTGTTTGCCGACAAGGCAAGAAAGGCAAGCAAGTCGCTCAGCTCCATCAGTTTTCCGGGGCTTGGCCGACGAAAGTCCAGCAACGCCGAAAGCCACCAACGCTCCACGCCCTCTCTTGCCAGAATCGGAGGCCACGGTGGCGCCGGCTTCAACCATCCACTGCCGTCCCGCATGTGAGACCGATCCGAGCAGAAGTGGCGCAGATAGTGCTCGCCCAGAAGCAGCCGGAATCGAGCGCGGTACACACCTGGCGTCTCGGGCAGGAAGGTGCTCCGCAAGTACGCGTGCGCGTCCGTGGGAAAGGGCATCACGCTGTCCAGGTCCCAGATCAGCGGGGCGCTGCCCAAGGTCATCAAGATGACGTGATAGTCCCAGCGCACCGCGCCACCTGGCTTGGCGAGGCGCTGAGCGTAGAGCTCGCAACAGCCGCCTTCGTTCGAGACGAAGAGCACCAGAGGAGCAAATGGCTGAACCCTGCTATCCTGGCAGAGATGCCAAATGTTCTCTTCGCAGAAGTAGGCTTGGTAGCGCATACACCCCCATCAGCACGGGCTTGCTGGCTGTTCGCTCGGTGACCTGAGGAGGCGGCTTTTTTGCCGCTCGCCGCTGCCCATGCTAGGCCCAATTCTGAAGGAGCAGGGATGCTCCGGCAAGGACTCGCAGCAAAGATGGCGATGAGTCGTGTCAAACCCGAAGGCTTGGCCGCAAGGACGTGGCCGACGAGCGAGGCTCTCATGGAAGAGAGAACGTTGGATGCTGAGTGCGCGCAGCGATGGCAATCCCAAGGCGCTGCTGCAGGGGAGCTTCCCGCGCCCGAACGTGGGGCCGTCGAGGTACACCCCGATCCAATGCGCTTCAGCCAGTGCACCGTCCGGCGCCGGCGCCGACCCTGGCGCCTGTTCATCCAGATTCTCCTCTTGATGTCCCTGGCGGCAGGCTTGCTCATCTCGGCAAGCCTGGTCCTGCGCTCCCAATGGTTCTTGAGAAGCCGCATCGACCCCAAGCTCGCTGAGCTCTCAGCGCGTCTGCATGGCGACTTCAGCTATGGCAGCATCTCACCTGCCGGCTTGACTGGCGTCGTCCTGGAAGACCTGCGCTTCACGCCCGAGGGGGACGATGGCGAGGCCCCTTTTGTCGTCGAGCGGCTCGTGGTCTATCCCGACCTCGCCGAGATGATCATGGGGCACCTCGAAGCCCGCGTGCTCGAGATACATGGCGTCCAGGTCAACTTCGCGCTCGATGGCGGTCGCGATGGCAGAGGGCACTGGACCTGGCTCGAGGCGGTGGTCGATGACTGGAAAGCACGAGAGGCACCCGTTCAAGCGGGGCCAGGAACCCCTGCCCAGGCATCCTCCTTTCCAGAGATACGCATTCTTTCCGGTCGTTTCAGCTTCGACTCCCCTGGCGGCAGCATGCCGCATATGGGGATGTGGGTGGATGAGCTGTGCCTCGTCAAGCGCGGCGATGAGCTCGACCTGCAGGGCGCCGTTCATGTCGACGGTCTGGGTTACGCCATGCTCTCTGGTGATGCCAATCGTCAAGCCAAGACCGGCGGCCTCTCGGTTCAATTGGCCGAGCGCACCGATTTGCTGTCCATCGCCCCGCAAAAAGAGGTGCTCAGAGAGGTGGTCGGCGAAAACAGTCGCCTCGAGTTCTCCGGCATCACCCTCGAGTGGCCACCAGCGCTGGTGGTCCATGGTCTGCGCTTGACCGACACCCACATTGGCATTCCAGGTCAAGATGGCGCCTACATTCAGGAGCTCGGCGCGGATCGCGTGCGTATTGGGGTGCAAGATCAACAGGCAGCTATGCGCATCGACCGCTTCCAAGCCTCCCTTCGCGTGCAGTGGTTGGACCAGTTTGGTGCGAACATCCCTCTGTGGCTCCCCCAGATCGACGTGCTCGCTGACTTCGAAGCCCATCGTGTTGGTGTGGGGTTCAAGGTTGGAGACGCCCAGCGCGGACACCTGAGCCTGGCCGCCGCCCTCGATCTGCGCAGCTCCGATCTTGCCCTTCAAATCGATGCCGAGCGCTATGATGCTGGGCCTCTGCTGTCTTTCGTGCCCTATATGGGCCCGGTTCACGCTACCCGCGGCATCCTCGATGGATGGCTCAGCGTTCGCGTCCCTCTGCGCGAGGAGCTCGTTCAGGTGCATGCAGATATCGGTATCGAGCAGATGGATATCCTCGTCCCCTGGATTGCCAAGGAGCCGCTCACCGAGCTCAACATGGGTTTGGCAGTCGCCGCTCTCGTCGATGTGCGCGAAGGGCGTTTGAGTATCGAGCCGAGCACCCTGCGTATCGGCGAGCTTCCCTTCCTCCTCGAAGGTCAGGTGGCGAGGACGGGTGAAGGGCGACATGTGCTCATCGATGCCAAAGTGACAGGAAGCGAACTGGATGCACAGGCTCTGCTCGCCAGTCTTCCCAAGGGCTTCGCCCCTAGTCTCGAGGGCTATCAGGTCGAAGGAAAGTTTGGACTTGCGTTCGATGTTTCGCTCGACACACGCAAGCCGGAGCAGATGGAGCTCGAACACTCTCTGGATGTCTCGACGCTGCACGTTCTAACCCACGGTCCCGTCGCAGATGTGCCCCTGCTCGCCAGCACGGACTTTGCCATCCGCGTCAAAGCCGCCAAAACAGACACCGTCATCGGGCCCAGCAGCAATAACTGGACGCCCTATTTCCGCGTGCCTCGGCACCTACCACAGACCCTGATCGCCGCCGAAGATGGTCGCTTCTACTCACACGATGGTTTCGACGAGGCGGCGATCACCTCGAGCCTGGTGCAGAACCTCAGAGCGGGTGAGATCGTTCGTGGCGGCAGCACCATCAGCCAGCAGGTGGTCAAGAACCTCTTCCTGAGTGGCGAGAAAACCTTGTCACGCAAATTCCAGGAGGCTTTTCTCACCTGGCAGCTCGAAGAGCACGTCAGCAAAGAGCGCATCATGGAGCTCTACATGAACCTCGCGCATTGGGGCCCCGGCATCTATGGGATCAAGGACGCTGCCGAGCACTACTTTGGCAAGCGCGCGAGCCGCCTCACTGTCTTGGAGGCCCTCTTCCTTGCCGCCATTTTGCCCAACCCCGAGCTCTTTGGGCGGCAGTACGCCGAGGGTTTCATTCGCTCGGATCGGCTCACCAAGATGCGCAATGCCCTCTTCGTGCTCTACCGCAAAGGGATTGTCGGCGAGCAGAGCTACGCTTCCTACCTCCACGCCATCAACCGCGCCAATATCTCTTCGAGCCCTCGACCGCAGCCGCCTGCCGCGACACCAGCGCCCAGCGCTGCCGAGCCCAAGTCAGCGCCCCAAGATTCGAACACTCTGGCGATGAGAACACCTGACTGACTGAGACCTGCCCCAATGCTGGCCACGGCCTGC
>JAVFAO010000567.1:0-3833 GCA_034002465.1 Myxococcota bacterium | reverse complement strand
CTTCATGATTCCTCCAGTGAAGCGGTCGCGAAGCTGCGGCCAGCATTGTGGGTAGTCTATCTCATTTCGGGGATTCGGAAAGCAGCTTCTGCTGGTGCGGCGGCTGCCTGAGGCCTCTGCACTGCGCAACGCAGTTTGACCTACACACTTTCACAAGCGTAGTATGAGCTTCGGTGGCGGCGAGTGCGTGCACAGCTCCTTTTCGCGTCACCACCTCGCTGCACGAGCGAGCCCGCAACGCCAAGCGGAGCGATTCTTGAAGAACTGACGAACACCCGCAGAGCTCCTGACCCGCCAAGCCAAAGTCTCCGTGTGGGTCAGGCTTTTCTCCACTCGCCCTGCGACCAAGACGCGGGACGAGCCACTCTGCGCCGCTCGTGTTCGTCTCGATACCGCTCTGTCTTCTTCCAGGACGGTGCAATCCGAGTGGCGCGATGCGGTGCGTAGCCTCGGAGCACCTATGCTATCCATCCAAGGCCTGAGCTTCTCCTATCCCGGCTCACCCGTGTCCATCTTCCAGAACCTCAGCCTCGAGCTGCGCCCAGGCTGGACCGCCATCGTCGGCGCCAACGGCTGCGGCAAGTCCACCCTGCTGCGGCTGCTCTGCGGCGAGCTCGTACCTTCGCGCGGACACATCAACTTGCCGGGCGCCGCGCTCTATTGCCCACAGCCAACCGAAACCGAGCCGACCCTGCTCGAAGATTTCGGCGCCGACTGGGGCGCTGAGGCGGGTGCCCTGCGCTCACGCCTGGGCATCGGCGAGGACTGGGCGTGGCGCTACACGACGCTGTCCCACGGGGAGCGCAAGCGCCTGCAGCTCGCCGTTGCGCTGTGGCGCCGCCCACACGTCCTGGCGGTGGATGAGCCCAGTAACCACCTGGACGCGGACGCGACAGCGGTGATCGCCCAAGCGCTCGAACGATTCGAGGGCGTGGGCTTGCTCGTGAGCCATGAGCGAGGCTTGCTCGACAGACTCGCAAGCCACTGCCTGATGCTTGGCCCGTCTGCTGCGCAGCTCAGACCGGGCAACTACACGCAAGCACGCAGCCAAGCGCAGCTCGAGCAGGACAGCTTGCGACGCGAACGCGACGCCAACAAACGAGAGCTGCAGCGCCTGGAGCGCGAGGCCAGACGGCGCGCACAGCAAGCATCCCAGGCCGATGCCAAACGCTCGATGCGCCACCTCGACAAGGCGGACAGCGACGGACGCGCGCGTATCGGCCTGGCCATCCTCACCGGCAAAGACGCCCGTGCGGGTCGACTCGCCAGGCAGCAGCAGGCCCGCGTCGAAAAGGCGGCAGAGCAGGTCGCGTCGATGCAGCTCGACAAATCCTACGAGGCCCCTGTCTGGTTGCCAGATGCGTATTCGAGGCGAGCCTTTGTTGCCACACTTCCTGCGTCCAAGCTCGAGCTCGGTCCCTCGCGCTGCCTACAATGGCCGGACCTGCACCTGGGGGCACGCGAGCGGGTCGCGGTCTGGGGTCCCAACGGCGCGGGGAAGTCGACGCTGCTTCGAACGCTGCTGAGGGCGGCCTTCGACTGGGACGAAGCGCTGCCGCCAAGCCCGCTGCAGCTCCAGGCTCAACGCGTGCTCTATCTCCCCCAAGAGCTATCCGCCGAGTCGGGCCCTGCGCTGCTGCAGGAGCTGCGAGGACTGGGGGACGAGCAGATGGGGCAGGTGCTGGCGCTGGTCTCTCGTCTGGGCTCGCGTCCAGAGCGTATTCTCCAAGGCCACACTCCCAGTCCGGGTGAGCTGCGAAAGCTGTACTTGGCCCTGGGCATCGTCCTGCAGCCCCACCTTCTGATGTTGGACGAACCGAGCAACCACCTCGATCTCCCCGCCACCGAAGCGCTGGAAGCGGCGCTGGCAGCGAGCCCCTGCGCGCTGCTCTTGGTCAGTCACGACAGTCGGCTCGTCGCTCGTCTGTGCCAGCGTCTCTGGTGCATCGATGCGGCGACGGGCGTGCTGAGCGTTCGGAACGAAGCCCCGCAAGCAGGTGCTTGAGGGAGGCCAGGAGACGTGGGGCAGGCTTCCTGCCGGCCGACCGCAGTGTCGGGATGCCGCAAGAGCGGAAGGCGCAGAACAAAACGTGGGGCCGGCTTCCAGACGGCCGACCGCGGTCACGGGCTGGCGCAGGACGAGACGTGGGGCCGGCTTTCAGCCGGCCGACCGCAGTGTCGGAAGGCCCTGGCGGTGAGCCTATCTCCTCCTATCGTGGCCCAAAGCTCGCCGCCTCCCCGACCTGGCCGAATTCGAGCACCAACGACATTTCGAGGGGACCACCGCTTCGGAGTCCATCGAACGCAGCGACCAGACAGCTCGCAACGCCGCTGTCGGCCGTGACCGAGGGAATGGCCTGTGCTCCGCCGGCTTGCTGAGTGGCGCCAACGAGCGAGCCACCCGCGTCAAAGACCAAGCTCAAGCCCAAGCTTCCTGCGAGCTGCGGCTCGTCGTGCGTGAACCAGATGCAGTGTGAGAGCATTGGAAGGCGAGAGCGGAGCGCCTCCACGAGGGGCTGACAGGACTCGACCGAGCACTGAGAGAGGCGGACTCCGAGATCCGGCTCATAGACCACGTAGCTCGCCGCACAATCGAAGTCGCTGAGCGCGATGGGTCCTTCGCAATACTGTTGGCGCACGGACGCCAGCGCGTTTCGATTCTCGTCGCTCCGGAGCACCGCAGGATCGTTGAACTCAACGATGGCAGCCCAGGACTCGGGGGTAGGCGGAAGGGCCAGCTCGGCGAGCCCTTCGGCGACACAGCGACGTTCGGGGTCGGAGAGCTCCAGTCGGAGATAACTGCGTCCCATGCGGTTGATCGAGTCGGCAAAGCGGCCTTCTACGTCGACCACAATCGCGAAGCGTCCGAGGAGAAAGCCTTGCCGCCGAAGACGCTCCTCAAAACAGGGAATCAGCCGTCCTGGATCGGCCTCGAGAAAGGCGCGGAGAGGGCTCGAGACGGTGCCTGACTGAACGCGTAGCGTGACCACCGGCCGGTCCGCCGCCTCCAGCAGCTCCAGCACAGCGCTGCCGCCGAGGTCCACGTCCTTCGAGGACGACGAAGTCGAAGGATCGACAGGAAGAGGGGGCTCGGCGGGAGCTGTACCGGCCCCGCAGCCACAGAGCGCAAGCTGAACGAGGACGAGTGAAGTGACTGAGAACCGAAAAGGCATGCTGTAGTGGTCTTCCAAACTCGTGGCGCGGGGGAATGGGGCACGCAAGCGCCGCGGCGAAAGTAACAAATGGCTGTCACAACACAAGCCCAGGAAAGGGAAGAATCTCACGCAAAGTCGCCAAGTCGCAAAGGGAGGAAATATGGGGGTGGTGCGCTTGCCCGGGTTCTCACGCAGAGTCGCAGAGCCGCAAAGGGAGGAAATACGGGGGTGGTGCGCTTGCCCGGGTTCTCACGCAGAGTCGCAGAGCCGCAAAGCACGAGGAAGCATGGCTTCGGCACAGGGCAGGCTTTCCAGCCGGCCAACCGCGGTCATGAGCTGGCGCAGAACAAAACGTGGGGCAGGCTTTCCAGCCTGCCAACCGGGTCTCGGGCTGGCGCAGAACAAAGCGTGGGGCAGGCTTTCCAGCCTGCCAACCGGGTCTCGGGCTGACGCAGGGCGAGAAGTGGGGCAGGCTTTCCAGCCTGCCAACCGGGTCTCGGTGGCCTGCTCTCTAGCGCGCGCAACGGAATCCCAGGTTGCTGGCCGTATGCGAAGACGCGTAGTTGTTGCGAACGGTGGTGCGAAGCGCCGAGCCATAGTTGTTGTGGCTTCCACCGCGGGCAACGCGGTAGCTGCCGTTCGCGGGGCCCGTAGGATCGGTCCCCGGACTGGCGCTGT
>JAVFAO010000566.1:0-3841 GCA_034002465.1 Myxococcota bacterium | reverse complement strand
CGGGCGGCCCTCGCTCGCTGGTCTTCACCGAGTACGCAGACACCCAGCTATACCTCGCCAGCGTCCTCGCCGCTCTCGCCCACGGTCTGCACGGGGCCCCCACTCACAAGCGTGCGCCTGCTCTGCTCAGCCTGCTGCGTGAAGGCATTTTCCGTCTCGGCAACGTGCTCGACGACGAAGCCATGACAGTTCGGATGCAGAGCCGTGTCCCCGGTTCCATGACCAATCCAGAGCTCTTTCGCAGTCCGCTCGGGGAGGACTGGCGCTCGTCCTGGCTCAGGACCTGCTCCAACCCTGCCTTGCTCATCGCTGCCGTCTTGGAGTGCGCCCGCGGAGCCGCCTGGATCGCCTCGTCGGGCTCGGGCTTCGTGCTTGACGCCGAGAGCGACGCTGAAGCCGACCTCGACGACAGCGGAGAGGCCGACACCGTCGTCTCTGATGACCCCGTGCTTGAGGGATTCTCCCCTTGGTATCAGATCAACCCGCCAGCCATAGGGCAGAGCGATGCGAAGGTTCGTGAGAACGCAAGGGACCGACTCCGCAGCGCCAGCAAACGCCCCGTCTACACCCTGATCGCCACCGAGGTACTCGCCGAGGGCGTCAACCTTCAGGAATGCGGCGTCGTCATCCACTACGATCTGCCTTGGAACCCCACCCGTCTGATCCAGCGCAACGGTCGCGTCGATCGGCGCATCGACGAGCGCTTCGAAAGCCAGAAGCAACGCAAAGCCATCGCCGAGCACCTAGGCTTGGGCGCTGATGCTCCCTCATTCGTTGCTCCCGAGCAGGTCTACCACTTTACCGTGGTACCGCCCGAACCTGCGTTCGAGTCGGAGTCTGGGACCAATCCCGCAGAGCGGGTCCGGGCCATCCTCTTCCGCAAACTCGTGACGATTCGTTCGCTCTTTGGTCTGTCGGCGTGGCCCGTCGTCCTTGGCCCCGAGGAGGCGTCTCTCGTCTTGACGGGCGAGCTCGACTTCGAGACTCCGGGCTTCCGTCAGCGTGAGGAGCTCTTTGCGGCGTGGCGCAAACTTCGAGAGCTGACGGCAGAGCTGCCTTCGCCCGTCGTCGAGCCCTTTCGCGCTCGAGGTGGCACCATTGCGTTGCGGCTCCCCGAGCCGTTTCGGGCGGCTTTGCTGGCATCATTACGCGTTGACCAGGCCGTCGGCTGGCAACAATTGCGCTCCGCCTTCGTTCGCCTCTGGGGACCCAAGCCACTGCGACCGGTCCGCTCGGGCTCCGAGTGGGGCGCCGTGAGCTATCTTGGTGCGGCGGCGATCAACGGCGGACTGACCCTGGCCGACGGACGTCTCATTGGCTGGAGCTGTGAGAGCATCGAGATCGCAAAGAGCAAACGCTTCCTGCTGGTGCCAGCGGTGCGGGGAAAACACTCGCTCACCCGTTGCAGCCTAGCCAAGCTGGGCGAGCCTGTCGATGACAGCAATGACGAGCGCTTTGCCCCTTCCTCGCCGACTGGCCTTGCCGAAGATGTGTTGCTGACGGTTGCCCGCTGGTTTCTCGAGCAGCGCGAGCTGCTCGACTTCGACATTCGCAACGACCACCATCTACCTGCGTCCGTTGAGCTTCCTCTCGACTTCGACGCTCCGGAGAAACCTGAAGCTAGCGCACTGTTTGCGCCCGTTGCCACCCCGGCCTCGCCTGCCGTTCCCAAGCCAGGTCTTTGGAACCTTTGGACCTTCCTCGATTGACGACGCTTTGTGTCTGGGAGACAGAGATGACCTCATTCGCCGAAACTACCCGCGCCTTGCAGCAGTGGCAGCTCCAACGTGACGCCACGGCGTGGCCCGTGTTCCGCGCCCTCTGCACCGACCTCGCCGCGCCCGAGCTGGCTTCGCATTGGAGCGGGGCTGTGGGCGACAATCTGGCTGAACGGTTCACGCAGGTCGATGCACAGCTAACGCCCGCCTTGGAGCTGCTGGCTCCACTCTCCTGGTTTGCCGAGGCCAAGGTCGACGTGCATTATCTGGGTCGCTCCAGCTCGGGGATGGGCGTGCCCAACCCCGCACTTGGGACAAACTACGATCTGCTCTGGCTCGACATCTCGCATCCCAGCGCGCAGCGGCTCCTGCTGCCCGAAGCCACCTTGCGCCGCTTTCACGAGGCCTGTGTTCGAGCGCTGGCGGGCGAGTCCATCGGCTACGCCCGGCTGCTGCGGCGTTCGCTGGTCGTCCTCGCCACGTTGCATGGCAGTCAGTTTCGGCTCCCTGATCTGCTCGTGGCTGGCCCCGCACGGGACAGCGATGCCAATGGCACGGGACAGACCCTAGTTGGGGTCGTCGACATTGGGCTGAATCAAGAGCTTCGTCGTGGCGAGACCTTGGCTGCCGTCCTGGGCCGCCTCGCAGCTCTCGCGCCACTGGCCGCGGGCAGTGACTGCTGGCAGGGGCTCTTCGGGGTCGCCCACCGCGATGTGCGCACCGCCTATCGCAACGCGACCCGTGCCGTGCTCGAGCAGCTCATGGCCTTGCTCGAGCGCGCCGCCGGAGTCAACGCGGCCGACGATGAGCTGGGCGCGCTGCGCGAGGCCGCGAGCCTGGTCTTCTTCCGCGTGCTTTTCTTGACCGAGGTCAACCGGCGCGGGCTTCTCTACCTGGACCCCGACGGTCCATCGCTCGACGAGCGGGTTGCCGCCGCTCTGTCGGGCGAAGCCGACGGCAGCCTAGCCGAAGAACTTCGGCGCCTCACGCTCGACGTCCGCGGTGAGCTCTCGCCGCGACGGGTCGCCTTGCGCGGCGCCTCGATCTTTGCCACCCCACCCAACGCCGAGTTCGACCCCGGCATCGCGCGCTGGCTGGGGCCCATCGAAGCATCGACGCCTGCTGACTTGAAGCGAGAGCTCGATCGGGCCCTCGCCCACGCAGCCGCAGTGGCGAGTGGGCAGATTGGCGACCAGACGGCGCGCAGCGCTGCGAGCGCGGTCGGCTTTGGCGGTGCCGAACATGCCCATCGCGTGTTGGGCGATGTCTACGAGCAGATCCTCGCCATGCGCCCCACCCGCGAGCATGGCAAGCCTTGTTTGCGTGTGGCTGTTCGCGCGGCTGGCGAGGCGGCCGAGCGCGCCGCCCTGGGAGCCCATTACACACCGGAACAGCTCGTCGAGGCCGTGGTGCGGCCCGCGCTGGGTGCGCTCTTTCGCCATTGCTGGCGCCAAGCCGATGGCGACCTGGCTGTCTATCGAGAAGCCGTGGCTAGGTTGCGAGTGGTCGACCCCGCGATGGGCAGCGCGCACTTCCTCACCGTAGCGGCCCTCGAGCTGGCTCGCGAGCTGGCCTGGGTCGATATCCTTGGCCAAGCGCGAGACTTTGCTCATCACGAACCTGTCGAACACCCCGATCCCGAGGAAGGGCTGCCCGACGACGAGCTGCTGCGGCAGCGCTTCCGGGCCCGCGTGCGTGAGCTGCTGCCCGAGCTCGTGCGTACCGCCTGCTATGGCGTCGACATCAATCCACTCGCCGTCGAGCTGGGAAAGCTCGCCCTGTGGCTCTTCACCTTGACCGTGCAGCAGGCCGTGCGTCCCGAGCTGACCTTTCTCGACGGCAACATCCGCTGTGGTGACAGTCTTGTCGGCGTGAGCTGGGAAGAGGCCGTCGCCATCCTCGAGAAGCGTTTGGGTGTCTCCCTCGAGGCCACCCGCGAGATGCACGCTGGCAGCGGCGCCAACGCGCGGGATCTGCGTTCCGCCGTTGCCCTGGTGCATGCGACGCTGCGACTGCCGCAGGCCGAGCTGCTGAGCTGGGCCCAGGTCCAAAGTGCGTTGCCAGGGCCTGCCGACTCACTGCCCACCGACGTGCACGCGCTGCGCGCGAAGCTCCTGGCTGAC
>JAVFAO010000565.1:0-3864 GCA_034002465.1 Myxococcota bacterium | reverse complement strand
CGATGGACCGAATGCGGGATTAGCTCAGTTGGTAGAGCGTCAGCTTCCCAAGCTGAAAGTCGCGAGTTCGAGCCTCGTATCCCGCTTAGCTTTGCGGAACCAGCCTCAGGCCTTGTGCCTTGCTGGTGACATGAATCCCCTCCGAGGTACCAGCTCGGAGGGGATTTTTTCTTTCCATCGTCTCAATCGCCGAGCGCAGCGAGCCACCGCCCAGATGCACGTACAGCATCGTCGTGCGAATGTCGTCGTGGCCACACAGCTCCTTGACCACCGGCAACGGCACGCCCGACTCGACGAGCTGACTCGCGAACGAATGGCGTAGCGTATGCCACCCAACCCGCTTGCCCAGCAGCTTCGAGGCACGCCGAAAGCTCCACTGCGCCGAGACCTGTGACCAGGGCTTGCCATCCTCGCCGCAGAACACCGTCACCCCGCGCCGTGGCTGCTGCTCGAGCACGGCGAGTGCATCCGTGCTCAGCGGGATGGTTCGAAAGCGACCACCTTTCGGGGTGCCTTCGATGCCGTTCGAGATCGAGCGGCGCACGGTGATGCTCTGCCGGCGCTTGTCGACGTCACTCCAGCGCAGCGCGATGAGCTCGCCAATCCGAAGACCGGTGCGCAGCGCGAAGAGCACCATGGGACGCCAGCGCGCGCCGACGGCTTCGAGGAACACGCTAGCCTCCTCGTCGCTGAGCCACTCCCTCTCTGCTGGCCGCTCGCGCAGCTTCTGCATCCTGGGAGCAACCTTCATGAGCTTGGCCTCGACGGCCAGGCTGAGCGCTTTCGAGAGCACCTGCAGCTCGCGGTTGACCGTCGCTGGCTGTCGCCCAGCGGCGATGCGCTCGGCCTTGAAGTCTTCGATCGCTTCGGTGTCAATCTCGTCGAGACGCATGGCGCCGAAGTGAGGCGTGAGCACCCTTTCGAAGATGTCGCGCTTCCAGGCGACGGTGCGTGGCTTGTTGTGGAGCTCGGCGTGAGCCATGGCTTTGCTCACCCAGTCTCGAAAGCGGAGTCGTTGTTCGCTCTCTTCTTCAATGGAACCTCCTGCGAGCAAGCGTGTGCGGAGCTGTGATTCGAAGAGCTCCGCCTCGCGCTTGGTGTTGACGGGCACAGCCCGCCGAATCCGTTCGCGACGCCCATCGGGGTATCGCCAGACGAAGTCGACTTGCCATCGACCGTTTCGTTTTCGGACCGTCATCGCTTCTTCTCCTTCGCGACGGTCTCGCCCCCGAGCCAGGCTAGGATCTTCTCGCGCGAAAAGCGAATGGCGCGCTTGCCACGTCCGACGCGGCGATGGGGGATCTCGTTGGCGGCCACGAGGCGGTACACCGTCCATGCTGAGACACGCAGGATGGCGGCGACCTCTTCGACCGTGCAGCTCAGGTTGTCTTCTGGTGTGGCTGGCATGCTTCCTCCGCTTGCTGTGGGCTCGATGTTGGCCCGCTTGGCACAAGTTGAGTGTAGCGAGCCTGGTTGGTGGCCCAAGTCGTTGGGAGGCGTCCCTGATGAGCTAGACTTGCCTCGTGTTCACGACATCGGGAGGAGGGCGAGGTGAGCGACTCAGGCGAGTGCGAGGTGGAGGTGGGACAGAGGGTCAAGTTCTGGAGCTGGCGAGGTCTGGCGCGGGTGCAGCGTGCTGGCGTCGTCGAGCGCATCATCTGGGGCTGCGCGGGGTATCTGTTGCGACTGCAGGATGGTCGTCATGTGCCGACATCCTGTTTGGTGAGGGCGCGTCAGCTCTCGTTGTTTGGGGACGTGTGATGAAAGCGCTGCATCTCTTCTGTGGAATGGGCGGAGGGGCACTGGGCTTCGCGAGGGCCGGCTTCACCTCAGTGGGGGCTTTCGATTCCGACCCTTCCGCTTGCAGGGACTTGGAATACCTCACCGGCGCGGAGGCGACCGTCGCCGACCTGAGCGCCATTTCACCCGCTGCGCTTCGTGAAGCCTGCACTGGGCGACCGGACGTCGTGTTCACCAGCCCTCCCTGCAAGGCCTTTTCTGGGTGTCTCCCCATGGGGGTGTCACGGACTGAGAAGTACCAAGACATGAGCTCGCTTGCGCTCCGCGGCATCTGGCTTGCGCTCGAGGCATGGGCGTCGGCACCGCCAGCGATGTTCGTCTTGGAGAACGTGCCTCGCATCCTGTCGAGGGGGCGGCATTGGCTCGACCAAGTTACGGGGCTGTTGCGCGGCTACGGCTATGCGGTGCGGGAGACGACGCACGACTGCGGCGAGCTCGGCGGTCTGGCCCAGCGGCGAAGGCGATTCCTGCTCGTGGCTCGCCAGGTCGAACAGGTGCCTGAGGTCTTGTATGAGCCGCGTCGGCTGCCGCTGCGACCCATGGCTGCGGTGCTCGAGCAACTGCCTGTGCCATTGCCAGGCTCTGGCGAGGGAGGTCCGATGCACGCGCTGCCAAAGCTCTCCTCGCTCAACTGGCTGCGTCTCGCCCTTATCCCGGCTGGCGGTGACTGGCGCGACTTGCCAGAGAAGGTCACCCTGCACTGCACACCACGGTCAACGGTGCTAGGCGTCGGGCGGTGGTCTGAGCCCTCGGCCACAGTGATTGGCTGTTCTCGACATGACAACGGCACCTACTCGCTTGCCGACCCGCGCGTGACCTGCAAGCGCCGAGAGGGTTCCATGGGCGTGACGCCATGGAACTCGCCAAGCACCACCGTCATCGCCGCTGGCATCGTGCAAAACGGGCCATGGCAGGTCGCAGATCCACGCCTCGAGCACGCCCCACGGCGCGGCGGGCACGAGGTGCACGGCTGGGCTGAGCCTAGCCACACGATCATCGGCGATGCGCGGGTGTGCAAAGGGGCCTCGGTCGCCGACCCACGGCGAGTGTCCATCAACGGCGAGCTCGACCTGGCGAACCCTCAACCGACGTACATCATCATCCGCGCTGCGGACGGCACCTGGCATCGTCCGCTCACGACGCTCGAGCTCGCAGCGTTGCAGGGCTTCCCGACGAGGCACAGAGGCGAATGGCTCGTTCTCGATGGGGCATCGCACAAGGCTTGGCGGCAGCGCATCGGCAATGCCGTGCCTCCTCCTGCCGCTGAGGCCATCGCTCGCGAGTGTCGCAAGACCCTCGAGGCTGCACGAGCAGGGCGTCTGCACTTCGGCTCGACGCCGACCTGGGTGAGTGGCGAGCAGTGGTCATGAGCATGCTCGTTCGCATCGTCCAGCTCGAGCTCGACCCCATCATGGTCGTCTGGGTGCCCTTGGCTGCGCTGGCGTCCAACGGCGTCGAGCTGGTGGTGGTCCCTGCTCCGGAGCCAACGCTCGAGCCGCAGGCGCTGGGGCTGTTCCGGTTGCTGCAGGAGAGGCTCGTGGAGCTCGTCGACTTCGACACGCTGCCCGTGTGCATGGGGCCGCAGGTGCTGCTCTCGGCGCCGCTTCCAGTCCCCTGTTTGCTCGGAGAAGCTGGTGCTTGGTTGGCGAGGCTACTGCTCACTGGTCCTTCTCGAGGATGACCATGTACGACGGCATGAAGGTCCACAGGAAGAAGGTAAAGCAGAGCACCAGCAAGCTGAGCATGGTCACGAGGAGGTTGCCTTTCTCGGCCTCGAGCACCTGGACGACGTTCCAGCCTTCATTGTTGTAGCGATCAATTTGGGAGCCGAGAACGTGTGCGCGGCTGGAGAACATGCCGATCAGTCCACCGTACCGCGGGATGGTGACGACTCTGTTGGTCCGCATTGCCATTGTATCCTCCGAGGTCATGACGGCTCGAGTGCCGAGTGTTCGGAGCTAAGGCAGTTTGCTAAGCAATGGGAACTGGAAAAAATGGCGGGTAGACAGAAGCTGTCATTGATGGGGTCTGGAGCAGCTTTGTGGCTTCCCATGTGGCTTTCCA
>JAVFAO010000564.1:0-3868 GCA_034002465.1 Myxococcota bacterium | reverse complement strand
ACCTGGGCGCCGCGGTGGGTGAGCTCTCAGCGGCCGACATCGACGGAGATGGGGCGGTGGAGCTCTTCGTGCCGCAGCTCGATGGAGAGACCCGCGTCCTCGAGCAGCCCTCTCTACAGACCGTGCTCAGCGTGGCCGACACCAACTGCTTTGCTCCGGGAGACGTCGATCAGGTGGAGCGCAGCGACGTCTTCTGTGCCGCCTGGCAGTTCACCGGAACACCGCCCGAGGGCTACGTCGTGACCTTGCTGGATGAAGCCACAGGCGCCCGAATGGCCGAGCGGGTGGCTACCACAGAGACCGAAGTGGTCTTTGAAAACCTGCGCTTGAGCATTGGGCGGCGATACGCTGTCGAGGTGCAGGCCTATGTCGGGGCAGGTGCGATGGCCGCTGCGAGCCCTCGTTTCCAGAGCGACGGCGCAGAGCTGGTCGATCCGATGCGGCCTCCTGAGATCCTACTTCAGGTGACACCCATGGCCTTTGTGCCAGGCTTCGAGCGCGCCCAGATCATCGCGCAACTGGATGACGCGTCGCCCCTAGAGAGCTATCTGCTGCGCATCTTCGACAAGCGCGGCGTCTATCTCGAGCAGGCAGAGCTTCTGAATACGGCTCGCTATCGTCTGGAGACGAGCTGGGACGGCCGTGACGCTGATGGCGTGCCGCTGCCTCCTGGCGAGTACGTGCTCAGTCTGCTGGTTCGGGACTTCTCGGGCTTGAGCCGACAGCGCGAGCTGAGCTTGACGCTGCTCGAGATTCCCCTCGAAGAGCTGGAGCTGGTCGAGGAGGCGGAGCAGGTCGAAGAAGAGCCTCTTGATGAGCCTGTCGACGCTTTTGACGCGGCGGAGGACTGGCTGGAGGAGGGTGTCGAAGAGGAGCATGTGGAGGACTGGTACGAGCCCGACGCCGAACTGGAGGCTACTCCGGAACTTGACGCCTGGGTAGAGGTGGACCTTGCCGAGGACTTGTCCGAGCCTTCCCTCGAGGCCAGTGAGCTCAAGGACGCACTCGTCGCACCAGGCGAGGAGTGGGTCTGGGGTTGCGGCTGTCGGTTCGGCAGCGCGCAGCAGCGCGCGCCTTGGTTGTTGGTACTGGTGCTGTTCGTCGGGGTGCTCAGGCGGAGTGTGGGTGCTAGTCCAATTGGTGCAAAGCAGACGGACCAGCGAGCTATCACCACGAAGCGACACCTTTGACCCAGAATCAGCTGGTGGTGGCGGTGGTGGCGGTGGTGGCGGTGGTGGCGGTGGTGGCGGTGGTGGCGGTGGTGGCGGTGGTGGCGGTGGTGGCAGCGGCTTGACCTGCGATGCCTGTTCGCTAAAATGCTGCAGCTGGTGTTTCGAGTTGGGCGGCGATGCCCCGCGGGCGGCTGCGCTCGAACGAGCAATGCGAGCGGAATGGTTGCGAGGGTAAGTTCTGGTTCGGGCGAAGGGGCGCACCCGCGCTTTCCGAGGGGGCATGATGGCAATTTGGTACCGTCGACGTGGGAAGTGGGCATTTGATCTAGCGGTCTCAGTTTCCGGTGTGCTTGCGCTGCTCCTTCTGGCGGTGTCGGTGGGGATCCTTGTTCGAATACGGTTGGGCTCACCAGTGGTCTTTCAGCAGGTGCGATACTTCCCCTGTGCTCGTCGAGTTGTCTGACCAGGCAGGGCGTTCGCCGAACGGGCTGGTGAGGTCCACCGATTGGATGAGGGATAGTTCCCATGGGATTCCAGTACAAACAGCTTGCGTTTTTTGCGAAGCAAAACGTCTTTCGGCGTAGGGCGATCCGAACCTATAGGGCACTGTTAGAGAATGAGAAGCTTGGAGTGGAGGCCCTGCGGGAACTGAACTGGGCGAAGAGGCGGAGGCTTCTTATTCACGCCTATCAGACCGCTCCATTCTACCGTCGAAGACTTCAGGCAGCGGGAATTCATCCCTCAGAGGTGTTGGGTGAGGCGGATTGGGAGCGGCTTCCGGTGTTGACCCGGAGTGATCTCGTCAGCTCCCCCAACGATATCCTCTCCTCCGACGCGGCTCGACGGCGGCTGGTGGTGGCGACGACAGGAGGCTCCACGGGAGTTCCTGTCAAGGTCTACTATGACCCTGATTATCCGCGGGAGACACTTGCCTGGAGGATGTTGTCTTGGTGGGGACTGTCGCCAGCTGACGACGGGGCGTATTGTTGGAGGATGTTGCGGACTTCACCGAGCGCCCGTTTGCTGAATGCGGCGATGTGGTGGCCGACGAGGCACCTTCGTTTTGACGCTTCGTCCATGAGTTCGGAGGGGATTAGAGCCTTTTTGAGCCTCTATAACACTGTTCGGCCTCCATTGCTGCAGGGGTACACTGGCGCTATTGCCCACCTTGCGGAGTTCGTCGAGCAGACAGGGCTGGCTGTGGTTGCACCGAAGGCGATTTGGGTAACCTCTTCGCCGCTCGCGCTTGGGCAGCGTGGGCTGATCGAGCGCGCCTTTTCCGGTCCGGTCTATGACCAGTATGGTTCGGCGGAGATGCCGTATATCGCGGCGCAGTGTCGCCAGAAGCACCATCTGCACGTCTTTTCGGATGCGGTTCATCTGGAGTGCGTGGACGAGGCAGGGGCTGCGTGTCCAATCGGGGAGGAAGGGAGAGTGCTTGTGACGGACCTAGAGAATTACGCCTTTCCTTTGATTCGCTACGAAAATGGTGATCGTGCGGCACTTCAGCCGGTGGGCTGTGGCTGTGGATCGCCGTTGCCGCGGATGAGTGCGGTTCTCGGTCGAGTGACGGACAATCTGCTCCTTCCAGATGGCTCAGTGATTACTGGGGCGTTTGTGACGACGCTGTTTGATGATTACACGGAGGTGATTGCATCGTTTCAGGTTGTGCAGCGGAAAGACCAGAGCATCATCATCCGCGTGGTCCCACACTCAAATGTCGTTTTGGCCGCTGCCGCTTCCGAACATGCTGTGGAGCTGTTGCGGCGGAGTTCGCGGGGCCAGGTCGTCGTTGGGTATGAGTTTGTGTCTGCGATTTGCAGTGACCGAGGCAAGACGCGGTTCGTCATCCGTGAGTGATGCACCTGGTTGCGTCGAGGTGATTGCGGCTCTTTGACCCACGCTCGTGCGGCCGTTCGGCCGCCCGCCAAAGCGGCTGGCGGCCGCGACGGATGGGCCCCTAGAGCTGACGCGGGCGGTCCTGAGCTACGTTCTGCAAACAGGCTGCGTGCATCGTGGCAGAGCTCGCCAGTACTACTCCGACGCCTTTCGGTGCTTCATCCTCGACTTGCGTGCCGAGTTTCCCTCGCTCGAAGTGGAGGCGTTCGCCGTGCCGCTTGACACGCTCAAGGCGTGGCTGCGGCTGACGGCTGCCCCCGACGCCTTGACCCCCCAAGACGCCCCAGCTGCCCAAGACGGCCCAAATGCCCACGACCTCGAGAGTGCGCTGATGCAAACCGTGCTCGACGCTTACTCTCGCTGGGATGGCAGCTTGGGCCTTCTGCGCAAAACGAGGCTTCGCCTGCCCTTCGGGCGAGACCTGCTCACACGCATCTTTGCAGTGCATGGTCTGCGCCGTTGCGTGGCGCGTAACGGCAGGAGTCCGGACGAGAGCGCGCTCCGCACCGTCTTTTGGTAACACCTCGCTGTGCCCCCCTCTCAGTGTCTTCGCCACTGTGCCCCCCTATCGCCAGCAGTCATAAGCTGCTGACAACATATGGAGGCACTGATGGACGAGAGACTGTCGCAGAGGGTTGAGGCCTTTCGTGTCGAGATGAGCTCGAGGAGCAGCAAGCAGTTCTCAGACGAGCAACGCCATTGCGGCCAGCTTCTTGCGGCCGAGCTTCGCGGTCTGGGTTTGAGCTGGGGCAAGATGGAGTTGCTCCTCGGGGTGAGTGATACCACGATTCGCCGCT
>JAVFAO010000563.1:0-3868 GCA_034002465.1 Myxococcota bacterium | reverse complement strand
GCGCTGGAGTGCCTCGTTGAAGCCCTGAATGGCTCGCTCGCTGTGGTCCGAGCTCGAGGCCCACTCCGATTGGAAGAGCCGCACCCAGGCGATCCGCTCGGATTCCTGTCCTGCATCGTGCAACAGCGCGAGCAGCTCTTCACCCACGTCCTCATGCATGGAGAGGCGCAGGCTGGCGTCGATGTAGGCGCGGCGCGCGTCGAAGCGCTCGCTTGCGCTGATGGGTTGCTCCTCTTCGTTGGGTAGGGTGGGCAGTAGATCGAGGGCGCGACGCAGACGCAAGCGAGCGATACGATAGCGGTTCATGTCGAGGGCGAAGCGCGCGCTATACACCAAGTGGCGCCATGCTCGGGTTGCCTGCCCAGCCTCGAAGAGGTGTTCGCTCAGCTCGAGGTGAAGCTGCGCCGGATCGCCTGCGCCGCGCTCGAGCTTCGCACTCGCACACAAGAGGTGTCGCCGAGCGTAGGAAGCCTGAGCGCGCGCCCACTCGATGAGCTGGGAGCGCACCAGCGGATGGGTGAACTGCACGCAGTCTTCCGTGGTGGTCTCGTAGCACAGCCCATCGCGCAGGGCGTTCTCCCAGACCTCTTGGATCTGGAGCTGGCTGATACCCTCGCGACGTGCAATCGCCGAGACCATGTCGAAGGAGATGTTCTCTCCAACCACGGCAAAACACTCGAGCATTGCGCGGATGACGCTGCTCGACACCCTACTGCGACGATGCAAGGAGCTGATGAAAGAGGTGATGCGCCGCTCCACCACCTCGTTGATGCGCGAAGAACTGGATGCCGGCTGTACGCGCAGTGAGAGCATGCCCCTGGAGTCGGCGTCGAGCTCATCACTCGCGACCCACTGCCGCAGCAACTGCACCAGAAACAAGGGATGACCGGCCGAGCGCTCGACCGCATGCGCCAGCGTGGCTGCCTCCAGGGGCAGCATGGAGCTGGCGAGGCGCGCCATCTCCTCACGAGAGAGTGGCTTGAGCGTGATGCGAGTGACATCCTCACGCAGACTGATCGCGTCGATCTGTGCCGCCAGTGAAGGCTCGAACAGGTACTCACCGCGCAAGCTCGCGACAATCAGTGCCGGATAGGGATCGATGAGCTGGGACTCGAGCAGCGTCTGCAACAGCTCGAAGACATCATCCGAGGTGAAGTGGATATCGTCGAGCTGCAGCAGCAGCGGTCGCTCCTGGCTGAATCGGCGCAGCACTGCATCGAAAGCCGCATAGACCGGAGCGAGGCGATTGACCGCTGCCCCTTTGGGATGCAAAAAGCTACGAAGAATCGACTCTTGGCGTTGCAAGCCAAGACGCTCCAGCTCGGTGCGCAAGCGCTGCTCGAAGGCGTCTGCGTCGAGCGAGCGGGTTCCGAGCAAGCGACCAAGCCCCTCGCGCAGCCCAAAGCCGAGCTGGGTGGCGTCACAGCTGACGTTGACCGTTCGCGCGATACCGAGCTCCTCACAGCGCTCTCGCATCCAATTGAGCAGTCTGGTCTTGCCAATGCCGGCCTCGCCGTCGAGCACCACCAAATGCGCTTGCCTGTTCTCGCAGGCTCCCACGAGGCGCTGCCAAATGCTGTGCTGTTCAGAGTCGCGGCCGACCAGAGGGGGATCGCGAAAGCGCAGCAGCCCCGTACCCAGCTTCGGCTGCAAGGCGCTCTTGAGGCGACGCGTGCGCCTGAGCTGCGAGTTGCCGAGGCTGCTGTTGCTGAGCGCGTCGTAGGAGGGGACCGGTGGTGGCGGCAAGCCCCGACCAGCAAAGATGGCGCGCAGGTTGCGGCGCACGTCGGCGGCGCAGAAGGGGCGCTCGTTGGGATCCTTGGCCAACAGTCGGTGGATGAGCTCGGCCAAGCCCGCAGGCATGTGGATGTGAGGCTGGGCCTGGATGGCAGGCACAGGCTGACTCAGGTGAAGACGCAGCAGTTCCTGTGGCGTGCGGGCGCGGAAGGGGCGGTGTCCGCCGCACAGCTCGAAGAGCATCACCCCGAAAGCGTAGAGATCGGCACTAGGTCCAACCCCCTGTCTTTTGGGACGAATTTGCTCAGGGGCGAGGTACGCAGGGGTGCCGACGCACTGGTTGAGGCTGGTGATTCGGTTGGACCCTGGTTCGTCGGCGTCGGGTCGGCTGATCGACGAACGCAGCTCAATCGCCTGGGTGTTCTCTTCGTCGAAGGACGCGTCGATGGTGCTCATGTCCTCGAGGATACGGAAGGCGATGGGGTCGGGATCGAAGGTGCCGACATCTTCGAAGAGCTCGTCGTCGATCATGCGGGCGATGCCGAAGTCGAGGATACGAGGAATGAGCTCTCCATCGCGTTCCGAGAGCAGCACGTTCTCCGGTTTGAGGTCGCGATGCACCACCCCGCGGGCATGGGCGTAGGCGAGGGCGGAGAGGATGTGGTCGAAAATGGGGTGCGCTTGTTCGAGGGTGGGTTTCGAGTTGAGGAAACCGCGCAGGCTCTGTCCCTGGACGAATTCCATGACGAAGAAGGGGCGCTTGACGCCATCGTCGTCGCTGTGCACGCCATAGTCGTAGACGGCGACCACCGAGGGGTGGTCGAGGCGGGCCATGGCGCGGACCTCACGGTTGAAGCGGCGCAGTGCGCGCAGCTTGCGAGCGCGGTCGGCGCGGACGAGCTTGAGGGCGACCTGCTGTCCGCGGTTGAGGTCGACGGCGAGCATGACCTCACCCATGCCTCCGCTGCCGATCACAGATTGGCAGAGGTAGGTCGCCGCAACCGGCTCTTGGGGCATTCGAGTTTGCAAGAAGCAGCTCAGCGCGAGACGCGATGGAGGGTGAGGAGTGCCGCTTCGGCGTCGTCGTGGGCTTGTTGGGTGTCAGGGCCCTCGGCGAAGACGAAGTATGCCAAACGAGGACAGGAATTCGATGAAAACTGCTCGACCCGAGGAGCAAAGAGCAGGGCCATTCGGGTCTCGGCGTCGCTGACGTGGACGAGCTCGATCCAGTCTCCCTCGAGCGCGGCGTGTTGGCGCGTGTCATGCACACGCAGCTCGATGGGTGGGGCGATGCGCAAAAACTCATCGAGCCAGGTCTGTCGGGCCGCTTCAGGGGAGCGGGCGCAGTCGCCGCTGTCGACGACCAGGATGCCCACGCTGAGGTCGAGCGAGCTGTGCGTCCAGCGTTCGACCTCGGGAGAGCTGGGGGCTGTTGCCTGCCAGAGCTCAGGATTGGGTTCGAGGGCCAGATAGATTGGCTCAGGCTCTTTGGCTTGGGCAGCGGCGCTGAGCAGGAGCAAGACGAGGGGCACGAGCACGCACCGAGCCCAGAAGATGGCGCGCCGGGACGAATCGAAAGTGAGCGCGGGGCGCGCATCCTCCCGACATTCCGAAGGAACTCGGAACCAGGAGGGGGAGAGTCGCTGCGAAGCAAGCCCGAAGGGTGCCCGCCAGGGTGGGCAGGCGACCATTGCTGCTGTCGAGAGCTCGGTGCCCTCGAGCGAACGAACGCAAATGCCCTGCACTCGCACTCGACTGCTTGCGCCGAGAACACGCGCTCGGTTTCTGGCGCCAGGATGCATCTTTTCGAAATCCTTGTGCTTATTTCGTTTCGAAGAGCGGCTGGAAAGCACGATGGGCGAGTTGATGGACAGAGCCTGTTGAGCTCTGCTGGCGCACACCGAAGCCATCACTCCGAATGATAGCGTTCTCAGGTCGAAGTGAAAACAGTGCATTCGAGGGGCATGAACTTTGTTTCGCCCTGTGCTTGGGCTGGAGTGTCTCGTGATTCGGAGATTCTGAGTGCGAATTCGTTGACGCGCTGGGCACCATCGGAGAGAATCGGCGTCATGGAGCATGCGACCGTACATAGGGCGGATGGCGTGGACCTCGTAGTCCTGTTCAGCCTCTT
>JAVFAO010000562.1:0-3952 GCA_034002465.1 Myxococcota bacterium | reverse complement strand
TCGATAGATCACAGCCAGACAAAGCAGCAGCCCGACGATCAGCAGCCATGAGACGAACAGCCAGTGGTGGTGCCATGCCAGGAGCCAGAGACCGATGAAGAGGCACGAGAGCGCGAAGAATGGCCCGATCCGCTGCACCACAGGGTGCATCTTGCTGCGTAGCTGCGCGACGCCGAAGGTGATGAGCAGCAGGTAGATCACGCCCCATATGGAAAAGACATAGCCGGGCGGTGTGAAGAGCACCGGATAGCGTGCAGAGACCTGCCCCGTGGTGATGCCATTGATGGGGAGCGCATTGGCCAAGGCATTGAGCGCCAAGGTGAAGAGCAGAGCGAACAGGTTGAGGTAGGAGAGGAGGCGAGGATTCATGACTTGGCTCCGTCACTTGCCTTGCGGCTCTTGCTCGAGACGTCTTCACAAGGTATCCGAGCGAATGCTCTGGTACGCGCCAGCCACAACAGCGCAAGAGTGGCCATCCCGTTGTCCTGCACAATGGCAGAAGGAGGCGTACCCTTCGCTCAGTGCCGAGGTCCTCGGAGCCGATGGCTGCAGCGAGTCGTGAACGGGACGACGCCCACAGGGATACTGAGTCCGAGCGTGCCGCCCTTGTCAAGTCTGTGACCGATGCGCAATCAAGGCTTTGATAGTGCTTCGGCCAGCACGGAGCCTCGACACGAAGACAAGAGGGTGAGCCATGAAACGCATTTTGAGCCTGGTTGACGATATTTATGAAGATCTGGAACTCTGGTACCCCAAGCTGCGCTTGGAAGAGGAGGGCTGGCAGGTCGATGTGGCGGGCCCACGGACTGCACAGCGCTATGTCGGCAAACACGGCTACCCCTGCGTCTCGAGCCATGCCATCGCTGAGGTTCAGGCCACCGACTATGACGCCTTGTTGGTACCCGGCGGCTTTGCGCCCGACAAACTGCGTCGTGACCCCAAGGTTTTGGAACTGGTTCGAGGCTTCGACGCAGCCGCCAAACCCATCGCCTTCATCTGTCACGCCGGATGGATCCTCATCTCTGCGCGCATTCTCAATGGAAGGAGGGCAACGAGCACTGTCGGAATCCGAGACGACATGGTCAACGCCGGGGTCGACTGGGTGGACGAAGCGCTGGTTGTCGACGGACACCTCATCAGCTCCCGCACTCCCGTCGACCTCCCCGTCTTCGCCCGCGCGCTCGTGGACGCAGTGCGAGAAGCAGGCTGAGGCGAAGCCTGGTGGCGCTGCGGTGAACGGGTACGACGAATCGCAAGCAAGCCCACCAAAAAATCAGGTGATCTGGCTTTCCCTCCAGAGCGTATCGGAACTGATTCGCTGAGGCCTGTCGCGCAGCCTCGCGCACGGTCGCTCGATTGGAGGAAACAATGATGACTCGACATTCTATCTTACTGGCCGTTCTCGCCACGGCGGCCTTCGCGTTGGTTTTTG
The DNA here is from genome assembly GCA_034002465.1 of Myxococcota bacterium. Classification (GTDB taxonomy): domain Bacteria; phylum Myxococcota_A; class Bradymonadia; order UBA4248; family JAVFAO01; genus JAVFAO01. The sequence continues at coordinate 2,520 of JAVFAO010000562.1, read as the reverse complement.
GCCACGCGTCCATCGCGTCCGCACAGTCCAAATACGTATTCGAGGAGATCCCCTACGCTTACGACGCGCTGGAGCCGCACATCGACGCCAAAACCATGGAGATTCATTACTCCCGGCACCACAAAGGCTACTTTGACAAGATGCTCGCCGCGTTAGAGGGTAATCCCAAGAACGGCGAACCCATCGAGAGCATTCTCAAGACCGCCAGTGGACAATCGGATGCCGTGCGCAACAACGCCGGAGGCCACTACAATCACAGCCTGTTCTGGAAGGTGCTCAGCCCCAAAGGTGGCGGCGTCCCCGGCGGCGACTTGGCCAAGGCGATCGACGCCAGCTTCGGCTCCTTCGCCGACTTCCAAAAGACCTTCAACCAAGCGGCGGCCACCCGCTTCGGGAGCGGCTGGGCTTGGCTCTCGGTGGACTGCGAGGGCAAGCTCTTCGTCAGCTCTACACCCAACCAGGACAACCCGCTCATGGACGTCGTCGAGCAGAGGGGCACACCCATCCTGGGCCTCGATGTCTGGGAACATGCCTACTACCTCAATTACCAAAACAAGCGAGGCAGCTATATCGACGCCTTCTGGAACGTCGTCAACTGGCCTGAAGTCGAACGGCGCTACGCCGAGGCGCTCAAGAGCAAGGCCTCCAAGTAGCGAGCTGTTGCCCAACGTGGGGCGCGCGGCGCCTCAACCTGCCTGCTGTTCGAGCAGCTTCTTGCGCGTGTAGGGTATCAAACCGCCTGCGTCGACGATGGCCTGTCGCGCCGGGGGCAAGGGAACGGTGGCGAAGTCCTTGCCGCTGCTGAGGTTGCGCACCTTGCCAGGGAGCACCTCGATGTCGTCCCCCAGCTCCGCCTCGATGTCTGGGCAGACCACCAGCTCGAGACCAAGGTTGATCGCATTCTGCATGAAGATGCGCGCGATGCTCTTGGCGATCACCACCAGCTCATGACCACGGATGGTGCTCGCCGCTTGCTCGCGGCTCGACCCGCAACCAAAATTCTCGTCGGCTATCACGACACTGCCCGGCGGGATCTCTTTGGCGTTGAGCCTTGCGTTGAACTCCGTGCGATTGAAGAAACAGTACTGCGGTGTTTCAGTGGGCAACACGGTGGCCATGAAGCGGCCGGGATAGATGTCGTCGGTGCTGATGTCACGCTCGAGTTTCAATACCACTTTGCCCATGTCAACGTCCCCCTTCACGCGGATCGGTGATCGCACCGGTAATGGCACTGGCCGCAGCCACTGCAGGGCTGCACAGATAGACCTCGCCCTTGGGGTTGCCCATCCGGCCTTTGAAGTTGCGGTTCGTCGTGGCAAGCGCCACCTCGCCATCGCCGAGCGCGCCCTGGTGCACGCCCAGGCAGGGCCCACAGCCGGGGTTCATCACCACCGCCCCAGCCTTCATGAAGGTCTGCAGGTAGCCCGCCTCCAGCGCCTGGCTGTAGATCCGAGCAGACGCCGGGAAAACCAGCATCCGCGTATGCTGCGCGACGCGCTTGCCTTCCAGAATCCTCGCGGCTGTTGCCAGATCGTCGAGACGACCATTGGTGCAGCTACCAATCACGATCTGCTGCACCTGCTTGCCAGCCACCTTGCCGATCTCACAGACGTTGTCCACGGTGTGCGGACAAGCGATCTGAGGAACCAAGGTGGAGACGTCGAAGTGAACCTCGCGTTCGTAGACCGCGTCTGCGTCGGGCAGCACCGCCTCGATCGGGTCCGTCACGCCCGCCTCCTCACGCAGATAGCGCTCGGTCTCCGCGTCCGCAGGCACGATACCACTGGTGGCCCCCGCCTCGACACTCTTGTTGCACAGCACGAGCCTGCCGCTGGTGCTCATCTTGGCGATGGTCTCTCCATGGAACTCGAGCACGCGGAAGTTTGCACCCTGCGCCGTCAGCGTCCCAATGATGTGCAGGATCAGGTCCTTGGGACCCACCCCATCCTGGAATTCACCCGTCACCACCACCTTGATGGTGGGCGGCACCTCGATGTTGAGCGCCACACCCAGGGTCCACACCGCAGCCATCTCGGTGGCGCCAATGCCAAACGAGAAGGCGCCGAGCGCGCCGTGGCTGGTGGTGTGGCTGTCGGTCCCGACCACCACGGCTCCCGGCCGCACATAACCGTATTCCGGCAGGATCTGATGGCAGATGCCGCCCAAATCCCCTCGGATGTCATGGAACTTCGTGATGCCGTGCTCATTGACGAAGGCGCGGATCATCTTCTGGTTGGTGGCCGTCTTCGGGCTCTCGGCAGGCACCCGATGGTCGAAGATGATGGCGATCTTGCTGGGGTCCCAGGGCTTGGGCGCGATGCCGGTGCCCTCATAAATCGCCTTGAACTGGTTGATGACCAGCGCCCCGTTCTCATGGGACATGGCCAGGTCAACCCGCGGCTCCACCACATCCAAAGCCTTGACCGAGCGCATATCGGCGGCTCTGGCCAGAATTTTTTCGACGACTGTCATAGCCATGCTTTCGTAGACTCCTTGTAAGGTAGCACGAGGGGCTGCTTG
>JAVFAO010000561.1:0-3955 GCA_034002465.1 Myxococcota bacterium | reverse complement strand
CTTGCGGAAGCTGAAGCTGTGGGCGTCGCCGTCGTCGACGAGCTCGCGGCAGTCTCCGACGTTGACGGTGTACTCGAGCTCACTGTCGTCGAGGTCGGGTGCGATGCTGGTAGAGACCTCCCAATTGCTACTGGTGGTCTGGGCGTTGGCCTGAGAGGAGAGGAGCATCACGGCGAGCGAGCTGGCCGCAGCGGCCCAACGAAGGGCCAAGCGTGTGTTTGGCGTTGAGGTGAGGGGCTTATGCATGCTTGGTCCTCTTTTGCCAATAGGCTTCGGCAATTTGAACGGCGTTGAGGGCGGCGCCTTTGAGCAGGTTGTCGCTGACGATCCAGTAGGCGAGGCCGTGCGGGTTGTCGATTTCGCTGCGGACGCGGCCGACGTAGCTTTCGAAGCGGTCGGTGGCGTCGAAGGGGGTGGGGAAGGCGTCATGCTCGGGGTCATCGAGGAGGATGAGGCCGGGCATTTCGGCGAAGAGGGCGCGGGCTTGTGGGACGTCGATGGGTCTCCGCGTGTGGACGTGGACGACCTCGCTGTGGGCGCGGATGACGGGGACACGCACGCAGGTGGCCATGACGCGCAACTGCGGGAGATCGAGTATCTTCCGGGTTTCGTGGACCATCTTCAGCTCCTCTTGGGAGTAGCCGAAGTCTGCGAAGGGCCCGATGCGCGGGACGACGTTGAAGGCGATGTTTCGGGCGTGGACCTTGGCAGTGGGGGCCGGGGCGCCATCGAGGGCGGCGCGGGTACAGTCGAGCAGCTCGTCGATGCCCTTCTGGCCGGCGCCGGAGACGGACTGGTAGGTGGCGACGGAGACGTCGAGCAGCTCGCCTTCCCGGTGTAAGGGGAGCAGGGTGAGCACGAGCTGGATGGTGGAGCAGTTGGGGTTGGCGATGATGGCCGGGCTGTCGGGGATGAGCGCGGCGTTGATTTCTGGGACGACGAGGGGCACCTCGTCGCGCATGCGGAAGGCGCTGGTGTTGTCGATGACGACCGCGCCGGCTTCGACGGCGCGGGGGGCATGTTCGAGGCTGACGCTTCCTCCCGCGCTGAAGAGGGCGATATCGAGGTCGTCGAAGCGGGTGCTGGCGAGATTGTGAACGGGGAGCGGCCCCCAGGGGGTAGCCAGGGTGGAGCCGGCGCTGCGTTCGGAGGCGAGCAGCAGCAGGGATTGGACGGGGAAGCAGCGCCGGTGGAGGGTGCGCAGCATCTCGCGACCGACGGCGCCGCTGGCACCAACGATGGCGACGCGTGCACCCTTGGGAGAAAACGCTGAAAGTGCTTTGCTCATGAGCGTCCTTGCAATCTCGAAGCGGTGGCGAAGCGGTGTGGGCGCCTCGGGTGCGTGGCAGGGCATGAGAGCCTGCGCTGCCACGGCGGCCACAACCGGGCAGGTTTCATACCATGCTGCGCGGTGGAAGGCGAGTGCGGCGCTTCGTGTTCGAAACGAGGCATGCTGGGCCTGGGAGCGGTCGAGGACGTGAACGACGGGGAATGGGAAAGTGCTGGAGCGGTGTCAGAATGGCAGAGGGCGGATGGAGCTGCTGTCAAATCGTCAGCGCGGGGTCCTGTCGCTTGGTCGCTTGGCCTGCTTCCCCAAGTTGTGTCAGGGAAACTTGACAGTCGCGCGTTGTCCGAGAACGCCCAGCGACCGGACGGGCTGTCTCCGATGCTGTCTATCTTGTTGAAAAGATGTGTAAAATTGGAGTTCCCAGAAGACACTTGCAATCCAAGCGCGCGATCGTCGAAGATGTCGAAGGTAGAGGGAAAGAGAGCGCTTGACGCGAGCTTTGCTCTCTTCTAAGCTGGCATGGTTTTGTCGAGTCTAGGGCAGCCGCCCTTTCGACGTGCGCTCACGAGTAGACGTTCCACAATCAGGAAAAGGAGAACGAACACGATGAAACGATTGATTCCTGTGCTCTGTTGCATCTTCGCGGCAGGCCTTCTGGTGGCGGGCTGTGGCGAGGACGACCCCAAACCCGTTCCAGATACGACGGAAACCACCGATACGCCCGATACCGACGTGACGCCCGATACGGACGTGCTGCCTGACACGGATGTGACCCCCGATCAGGACGTCACGCCTGACGAGGACGTGCAGCCCGACCAGGACATCGTGCCTGACAACGACGTTCAGCCCGATGAGATTCCTGACGAGGTTCCCGACGAGACCGATGAAGACGTTTGCTGCACCGATGGCACGTGCCTGGCCCAGGGCAAGATCTGCAACGAGACCACCTGTCTGTGCGAAGATCCGCCCGCTGGTGAGTGTCTGCGCGTGAACGACGTCTGCGATACTTCGGTGGCGCAGCCTGTCGGTTTCGTGTGTGAAGATGATGGCGATGGCGATAGCGCTGGCATCTGCCTGCAGGCCTGCAAGACTGTCGATGGCGAAGATCCCTGCCCCACCGGTTCGCTTTGCTTCGAGGAAGTCGAAGGCGAGGGCGGTGCCTGCGCGCCGAGCGAGTGCACCCACTTCTTCCAGAATGACTGTGGCGACGGCGAGAAGTGCTTCCCGCTGGGCAACGGCGCGAACTTCTGCATCCCCAACGGAATGGCCGTCGAAGGCGCCGATTGCGAGAGCGATCTCGACTGCGCCGCTGGCCTCATCTGCATGGGACAATGCGAAGCGCCTGACTGCTCCCCCTTGAGCACCGCTCAGAACTGCCCCTCTGGCCAGATGTGCGGTGGCCTCACCTATGGTGGTGAGCCCATTGATATCGGCTTCTGCTTCCAGTCCTGCGATCCTTTTGGCGCCAACACCTGTGGCACCGGTGAGCAGTGCTTCCCCATCGAGCGTGATCCCAACACGAACAAGTTCTACGGTCAGTGTGAGGCCATGCCCAGTGGCACCGTTGCCGATGGCGACACCTGCAATCCGCAAGGCACCACCGCCGCCGAGCTGTGCATGCCTGGCTCCTTCTGCGTGCCTTACTCCGATGGCCCGATGTGCCAGAAGTTCTGTGATCCCGAGGCCACCACTGGCGCTGGCTCTTGCGGTGACGGCTCCCTCTGCAACGAGTTGCAATACAACGACGGCAGCAGCACCGGTTGGGGCGTTTGCTTCGAGGGTTGCGATCCTTGGGCAGAGATCTCTGGCTGTGATAGCGGCACCTGGTGCGCCCCCGACGACGAGCGTCGCGGCGTTGGCCAGTGCTACCAGTCCAACCCCACGGGCAACCTCGAGGGTGAGCAGTGCAGCCAGGCCCTCGGCTACTGCGCCGACCACCTGATGTGCATTGGCGTCGGCGACGGCGTCTCCGAGTGCTTCACCATGTGCGACATCGCCGCCACTGGCGACGATCCCGGACAGTGCGAGCCCAACAATGGTCAGTATCGCGCTTGCTCGCCTCTCTCCTACGAGGAGAACGGCGAGGAGATTACCCTGGCATGGGGTATCTGCGATGACGCCTGCATCTACAACCGCGCCGACCACTTCAACCCCACTCAGCCCTGCCCCAGCGGCCAGGTCTGCCAGCCCGGCTTCCTCTTCGGCGTCGATTTCGACCTCTGCACCGAGTACGCTCCCGAGCTCATCGGCGCGCCTCTCGATGTCTGGGAAGATTGCCCCGAAGAACTCTCTGGCTACTTCTGCCGCCCCGGTGGCTTCTGCATGTACGTCAGTGACACGGAAGTGCAGTGCGTCGAAGTCTGTGACGCTCGCGTCGCCCCGGGCTACGGCGTTCCCCCGCACCCCGACTGCACCACTGGCGTGCAGTGCTCCGACCTCTTCCAGATCCCCGAAGAGCCCTACTTCGGTCTCTGCTTCAACTGATGCCTGAGCTTTCCGAGCCAGCGGCTCGGAAACCCTCGCGCAGCTGAAACACGAGCGAAGCGGTCGAAATCCTGAACCAACAATGAGAAACCGCGCTCCGGCGCGGTTTCTTCGTTTGCTGGCCATCACCCGCATCCCCGTCCCTACCCCAGCACACGGGAAGCACCGCCAGCACGCACCCAC
>JAVFAO010000560.1:0-3959 GCA_034002465.1 Myxococcota bacterium | reverse complement strand
AGGCTGGAGGTCTGGGAACCCCGTATCGTCTTCGACACTGGTGATGCGCAATATTGACCAGTAGGGGCGAGCGGCCGCTCGCCCTCCCCGTGTTCTGCATCCAACCTAGACGTGTCTCTCCCGAAGCCGCGGTCGGCCGGCTGGAAAGCCGGCCCCACGCGTTGATCTGCGCTTTCTGGCGACGTTCACAGGCTGGAGGTCTGGGAACCTCGTATCGTCTTCGGCACAGGTGATGCGCAATATTAACCAGTAGGGGCGAGCGGCCGCTCGCCCTCCCCGTGTTCTGCATCCATACTGGATGTGTCTCTCCACAAGCTGCGGTCGGCCGGCTGGAAGCCGGCCCCACGCGTTGTACTGGGCTTTCTGGCGACGTTCACAGAGCTGGAGTCAGCCTGTCGTTGTAGTCGAGCAGCGCTCGCGGGTAGCTTCCAACACTTTGCGCTCGACCTTGCTGCAGCGCCGCTCGAGGCGCTGGGCCAGCCCCTGCAACACCACGGCTTGCCATTGCGGGTGTTTGGCGAGCTGCAGGAGGAAGCTCTCGGCCGCTGCGGAGCTGTCACGGCGCTTCAGGCCACGGCCTTCGGGCTTGGCGCCCAGGTGGGCGATGCTCCAGGGGATGATGGGGTCGAAGGCAGCATGGGTAGGGACCTCTTGGACCAGCCTGTAGAGCATGCTGTAGGCGTCGCAGATGGCGGCGGCGCTCTCGTTGCACTGGGGGAGGCCTTGCAAGAGTGCGTCGATGGCAGCGGGGTGGATGGATGTTCGGAAGTCCAGGCGCAAGAGGGACCTACGCCATCTCTCCTCGAGGTGCAGAACTTGGGTGAGGATGTGGGTCTCACCATGATGCAAGGCGGAGTAGGACAAGGCGCGGACGAGGTCGATGGCGTCGCGCCAGTCGGCGAAGTCCGGGAGTACTGCAAACAGGCGCTCGGCATACGTGCTCAGGGAGTGGCCCTGGAAAGCGAGCATCAGGAGCTCGCGGCGCAGCGCCTGAAAGCGCTCGCCAGCGGGCTTGTCACTCTCCAGGAGCAGCTCGTCGACGACGAACTCCAGATGCATCGAGGCTTCGTGCTTCTGCGACATGTCCTGTTCCTGCCGGGTGCTCTGGGTGCTCAGAACGAGCTGCTCATTCGGCGTGGTGATGATAGCCTTCCCGCAGCGAATGAAAAGCAATCCCTGCGCTGCCAAAGCGAGCTTCGCCGGCTTGACATCGCAGTGAGCCACTGTTATTTGGTTGGTTGACCAACTTAGAAGGAGGTCACATGGCCAGACCGTCCAACACAGCCGAACGCAAAGTCCAAATCACCCAGGCCCTGATGCAGGTCATGGCGAAGCGCGGCTACGACCGCGCGTCCATCCAAGATGTCGCCCGCGCCGCTGGGTTGACGCCGGGCCTGGTCCACTACCACTTCAAAAACAAACAAGAAATCCTGCTCTCGTTACTGCAAGAACTGGTCTCGCAGCACCAGGCCCAGCTCGCAGCGCTGCTCACCCAAGCCCAGGGCGACCCCATCTCAGAACTCGAGGCCTTCCTCGACCTACACCTTGGGCTTGGCGCCCACGCCAACTCCGAGGCCCTCGCCTGCTGGCTCCTCATCAGCGCCGAAGCCCTCCGCGAGCCCGACATCCGGCTCGTTTTCGCAGAATCGATGGCAGCCCTCCGCGCTCAGCTTAGCACCATCATCGCGCGCGGCATCGACGCGAGCTGCTTCGCTTGTTCTCCCCAGGACACCCACGCCATCAGCACCGCCATCATCGCCCTCATCCAAGGCTACTTGTCCCTCGCTGGAAGCGCCCGCAGCCTCATCCCCAAAGGCTCGGCAGCTCACTCGGCACGCCTCATGAGCGCCGCACTGCTCGCCCCCACTCGCCCTCTCGATGTCTTCAAGGCGACGTAGCGTCTCCAAGGCTTGGAGCCACCGACCATGAGCAAGAAACTTGGCCTGCTCGCCACCCTCTACTTCTCACAAGGCCTGCCCTTCGGCTTCTTCACCCAAGCACTCCCCGTGCTCATGCGCGAACAAGGCTATTCACTCCAGGCCATCGGACTGAGCACCCTGCTCGCCCTACCTTGGGCACTCAAGTTCCTCTGGGCACCGCTGATCGACAGAAGCACCCAAGCCAAGGCCTCCAAGAGATTCCACAAGAAAAGCTGGATCCTCGCCATGCAGCTCGCCGCCGCGGTGGTGCTCTGCGTACCTGCCGTCTCAGCATACACCGAATCGATTCAGGCGCTGATGATCGTCCTCTTTACGCTCAATTTCATCGCCGCCACACAAGACATCGCCACGGATGGGCTCGCCGTCGACATCCTTCGGAAGAGAGAGCGAGGGTGGGGAAACGGTATACAAGTGGCAGGGTATCGGATCGGCATGCTCGTCGGTGGTGGCGTGCTGCTCATCCTCTTCCAAGAGCTCGGAGCAAAGGCGACCTACCTCAGCATGGCCGCCCTCACTGTCCTGGCGAGCCTCCCGCTAGGCCTCACGCCGCAAGCCAAACTGGGCTCGAGAACAGGCGAGCAGGGCGCAAGCGCAACGACACCGCTGCCCAGGAGCGCGCCTTCGAGCGCAGCACCCCACTTTCTTCGACGCGCTGGGGCCTGGGGCCTGCTTGGCCTCATCGTCAGCTACAAAGTGGGCGATGCCTTCGCCACCGCCATGCTTCGGCCCTTCCTGGTCGACCAAGGCCTGAGCATGGCCGACATTGGCTGGCTCATCGGCACGGTGGGCTTCGTCGCTGGGCTTCTCGGCGCGCTGCTGGGCGGAGCGCTGGTGCAACGACTGGGACGACGACGGGCGCTGCTCGCCTTTGGGTTGCTGCAAGCCCTCAGCGTCGCTGGCTATGCGCTGCTGGCATTGGGCACCCCGTCGTTGGGCACCATCTACGCCCTCTGCGCCGCAGAGCACCTGGCTGGCGGCATGGCCACCGCCGCGCTCTTCACCTGCATGATGGACTGGTGCCGGCCCGGCAGCAGCGCCACGGACTACACCGTTCAGGCAAGCGCAGTGGTCATCGCCACGGGTGCAGCATCAGCCCTGGCAGGCTTCAGCGCCCAAGCCTTTGGCTTTGCTGGGCACTTCGGCCTGGCGACGGTGTTGGCGCTACTCGGCGTCGTGCTGGTCTTCCGTCGCTTTCCGAAAGAACCACGTTGGCACCAAGCCAGCAGGACTCTGGCCTAGCCCCCTGCAGTGCCCACCCGTCACATTCCAAACTCAGCAAATCCACCAGTCGGCGAGAAGCTCGTTCACAGCCGCTGCATTCGCCGCAAGAGGAAGCTTGCATGACCCAGTCGTATTCGGGTGAAGCATCCCTCTTCCGAAATGCGCGCTCAGCGCCGTTTGGGGCTTGCGCTCGCGCGTCGCGATGCCTACCTCGAAGCGATTTCCGGAGTTGTCGGCACTCTGAGGAGTGATCGAGGGGCCGACGAGATCAGAAGAGGGAGGCAACACACATGGATTCGGTCTTTCTGGGACGCCTGCAATTCGCGACGACCACGGCGTACCACTTCATCTTCGTGCCCTTGACGCTGGGCTTGACGATCTTCATCGCCATCCTCGAGACAGCCTACGTGCGCACTGGTGACGAACGTTACAAGAAGATGGCGAAATTCTGGGGCAAGCTCTTCCTCATCAACTTCGCGTTGGGCGTGGTGACCGGCATCCTGCAAGAGTTCCAGTTTGGCATGAACTGGTCCGAATACTCCCGCTTCATGGGCGACATCTTCGGGGCACCCTTGGCCATCGAGGCCCTGCTCGCCTTCTACATGGAGTCCGTTTTCATCGGCATCTGGATCTTCGGCTGGGATCGCCTCTCGCCCAAGATGCACGCCGTCGTCGCCTGGGTGGTCGCCATCGGTTCCAACCTCTCCGCCTTCTGGATCCTGGTCGCCAACTCCTTCATGCAAGAGCCCGTCGGCTACGCCATCCGTAATGGTCGCGCCGAGATGACGGACTTCTTCG
>JAVFAO010000559.1:0-3969 GCA_034002465.1 Myxococcota bacterium | reverse complement strand
TCCTCGGGCAGCCACCACAGCGTCAGATCGAGCTCGACCGCATCGAAAGGTGGGATGCGCGCCGTCTGCTCCTCGCTCCACACCCCTACAATCACCCAGTGCTCGCCATTGTGTTGATAGGCCTCGACGGTCTTGCACAGCGGATCGACCAGCCACACGAAGCCCACCCGCTCACGCAGGTAAATCGGCAGCTTACGCACCCTGTCGAGGCGCCCCGTGCTGGGTGACACCACCTCGCAGACCCAGTCGGGCGCCAGCGTGAAGAAGGGCACGTTCGGAACGACGGGCATCCGCTCTCGTCGCCAGCCGGCAAGGTCCGGAACCAAGACATTCGCGCCGAAGTGCAGCTCCGGTTCGAAGAGAATCCACCAACCACCAGGCCCACCGCGCCCGCGATCGAAGGGCGGGCCAAGGTCCATGCCCAGTGAGAAGCTTGCCTTGGCATGCGGCGAAGCTGGCCGCGGGCTGAGCACCAGCTCCCCGTCGATGAGCTCGGCCACTTTGTTCTCGGGCGCGTCGAGAATGTCCTGATAGCTTGCCTTCCTCTGGACCTTGGCGATCATTGGTGCTGCTCCTGGTCAAGGGCTGCCGGCTCTTGGCCTGACGTGCAATCGGCCTCGGGCGCGAGAGTCCCTCTGCAAGAGTAGTGATGATGGCCTGGGGGCGTCAACAGCGCCTGAGCAAGGGTGGTCTGAGCGCAAGGAGCTTCGGTGAATCACCTTGGCAAAGGGCAACGCCAGTCGGAATCTCTTCGATTGCGATTGCTTCAGGGACCGTTTGGCCCCTTCCTTCAGTCGCTGTCGGCCGGCGCCTCGGTGGTCTCAGGCTGTGGGACGTGGGCGCGGTGGTTGAGCAGCGTCTTGGTGTTGAGGATCTGCTTGAACTGACGCTTGAAGTCGCCCATCAGCTCGTTGAAGAGGCAGCCTCGAAACTCGATGTAGAAGGCGCAGCGGACGCCGCCGTCATAGTCGAGCTCTCTTGGCTCTCCAAAGTAGACCAGCGCGTCATGGAAGGCGGTGAGCTCGGTAGGGAAGCCGCGCGGGGTGAAGATGGTGTGTGCGGAAGGTCCAGGCTTGCAGTGGACCTCGACGAAATCCTCGCCAATGGTCTCTTCCTCGGGCAGCAACAGGTAGTTGGTGCGCAGGTTGAGGATGAGCGCCCGCGCCGCGCCATCGGCGAGGCGAAAGCCGACGTTCGAAGAGCGCAGGAGGAGGTCGTAGCGCTTGTCGGTGTTGAATTTGACGTCGTGGACGTGCTGATGTTGACGGCTCTCGAGCGACATGGGCGACTCCTGCGGCGGCGGTCGTGCATCCGTGTCGAGACACGGACCCTTTGGATACAAGACTCGCGCCCTGGCGTCGAGGGTATTGCGACCTGAGTTCAGAGACAGCGTCCAAAGCTTCCGCGCAGCATCAGCATCTACCGGCCTTGTCGACCTACGCTTGCACACACGACGCAGCCTGCTAACGTCAGAGCCGGTTCGTTGCTGCGTGCAACTGCTACTGCCAAAGCCGGATTCTTCTCTTCACGCTTCGATGCTTGCCCCAGGCTCGCACACTTGTCGAACCTGTCGATTGGGCACTTGGCCTGTTCCCCCAAGTTGTTGGCCGCCGCGTACGTGTTCTCGAGCAGTTTCCGTCAGCTTCAGAGCAAAGTCGTTGACCAAAGAGGATGAGTGATGAGTGAGTTCAAAAAGTCGAAGCCAGGAGGCGGAGACTCGCTGCGAAGGCAGCCCGAAGGGTGCGTGCCAGGGATGGCACGCAACAAGTTCGGGGAACAGGCCAAACGCCCAATCAACAAGAAGTCCGCCGTACTGTGGCTCGTGCTGCCATGGCTCTGCTCGGGTTGCTTCGGAGACGACATCGGGACGGCTGTGGTCAACAGCATTTCGCCGGTGTGCCGTGCAGACCGTATCACGCTGTTGTGCACGTCCTGCGCTTCCGGCGAGCTGCCTTGTCCCGAGGAGCTTCCACACTGCGGGGCTCAAGGCTCCTGCGCAGAGTGTCTCGGGGACAGCGATTGTGATGGCGGGCGATGTCGGCAAGGGATGTGCGTTCGAGAGTGCGAAAGCGATGACGCATGTTCCAATCCTGAAGCTCCGTTTTGTGCTGACGGGCGATGTATTTCGAGCTGTTCTGGCGATGAGCAGTGCGCCCAGGCCATGCCCTCGACTCCATTGTGTGTCGCTGGGAGCTGCGTCGCATGCATCTCCGCAGCACAGTGTGGCTTACCGACGCCCATCTGTGTCAACGGAAGCTGTGCGGCTTGTGCCGCCGATGCCGACTGTACCGAAGAGGGGCAGCGCTGCTACGATGGTGTGTGTGCCGAGTGTATCAACGATGAGGGCTGTGCCGCCGAGGCTTGGCGCTGCTTCGAAGGGCTCTGCGTAGAGTGTTTGGCTGACGAGGACTGCGCTGAAGGAGGGCGCTGGTGCGCCTCTGGACGATGTGTCCAGTGCGAGAGCGAGCTCGACTGCAGCGAGCCAGCTCCATTCTGCGACGGCGGCAGTTGCGTGGGCTGCGTCGGCGACGACGACTGCCCGTCAGAGGCCCCGCGCTGCTTGGAGGGCCAGTGTTCGGCCACACCCTGAGGGAGACGTTGCGCGCGCTCTGAAACGTGTCGTTCCCTCCCGCCGCCTACCCGCTCTGCGGGCGAACCCTCCCCACAGTAGACGGTCTTGCCTGCCAAGCTCTGGTATCGACCCCATAGCGGAGGTCGCCACCAAAGCGAAAGCGCAGCGTTTCGTCTTTGAGGCCGTCTTCAGACCAGAGACCCAAGCTCGCAATCAGCCCAGCCTCCCAGTGCCAGCGAGGATCAGCGGAGAGCGGGTGGCCGTCACGAGCTGTGGTGTCCTCGGTGCGCCCTATCGTGCCGTTGTGTTCTGCGCCGTCGCCTCAGCCTCTGTCGCTGTGTGACACCTCTGATTTTGAATCTCTCGCAGAGGCGCAGGGGCGCAGAGGTCGCGGGTTGTGTGCCTCGCCGTCTTCTTCTTCTTCTTGGGCTCTCTGCGTCAGGCAAAGCGACGCCAAGCCCGAAAACCTGAGCTTCGGTGTCCGTCGACGCTTGTCAGCCCGAGAATCCGTGACATTGCGCGCCCATCGAGCCTTGTCGCCAGCAAAACTGCTAGCACTTCGGACGCAAGCAAGGCTTTCAGCGACGGAGATTGCTGACAGATCGCCGCCATCGAGGCTTGTCGCCAGCAAAACTGCGAGCACTTCGGACGCAAGCGAGCTTCGGTGTACGGGAGATGACTGACAGTTCGCGCCCATCGAGGCTTGACGTGCAAACAAGTGAGCGTGTTTTCCTCCGAGGGAGGCTTGATGGGCAAAGGAGTGAGACCTTTTGGACCAGGGGGAGCTTCGACGTGCAAAGGAGTGAGACCTTTTTGACCGGAGAAAGCTTCGACGTGCAACGGAGTGAGACCTTTTTGACCGGAGGGCGGCTCGACGTGCAAAGGAGTGAGACCTTTTGGACCGGAGGGAGCTTCGACGTGCAAAGGAGTGAGACCTTTTGGACCGGAGGGAGCTTCGACGGCCGCCGCTGCGAACCTCACGTCACGCTGGAGTGCCCTTCGCTCCCTGTCGTTTACAGGCAATCTCCGACAACCAACGCCTAGCGCGCACTGTCTTGCGCGTGAGCTTGGCCTCACCCTCGCTTCGCTCGGCCACCAGCGATAGAGTGGTGCCCCAAGGAGGTCCGATGCTTCGCACCCACAGCTCCATCCCGTTTGCCCACCTCCACCATCCCACTCTCGGCAGAAGCGCTGCGCTGCTCCTGCTCCTGCTCCTCGGCTGTCGCGGCCCTTCGATCCCCGACGCCGAGCCCGCCAAGCAGCCTGGCGATGCAAAAGCCACAGAGCCTGGGCCCCCTGCCCTCCACGCCGATGCATCGCTCGCCGAAGAGACCGAGCCTTGCCAAGGCCTCGAGGACTGTCTACGGCGAGCACGCGCCCTCGACCTTGGTGTGGAC
>JAVFAO010000558.1:0-3987 GCA_034002465.1 Myxococcota bacterium | reverse complement strand
GCCGAGACTGCGTCGACACCTTCACCCGCACCCGCACCGTGCTCCCCAGCTTCACATGCCACACCCCCTCCTGGTCCTGGTACAAGCCCGCCTCCGGCTGCGCCTCGTAGCTGCGACTCACCATCAACCCTCGCTCCAGCGCCTCCAAAGACAGGTCCTTCGGCGCATAACGCAACCCTAGCCGATAATACAAGCGCCCCTCACCCTCCTTCGCCACGAGCAACTGCCGCTTCTCCGGCTTCTCGAGCAAGACCGACATCGGAAGGCGAAGCTCCTGACGCTCCGCGCTCCGCCCCTGAAACGACTGCTCCCCCCCATAGAGCTCATCCAGCCAAACCCGCGCCACGAAACGCGGCTCCACCGCCTCATAGCGCGCAAAGTAATGCGACAACGCCAACAGCGCCCACACGTTCTCCTGCGGATTGCGCCAATGCCCCTTGCGACGATGCGCCAACAAGCCATGGACCAGCTTGGGCAAGAGCTCCTCCTCCACCCCCATGCTCAACAAGGCCTCCAGCAAAATCGCGTCAGTACGCTGCGCCGACCGCAACAGCAGGTCCTCCTGACTGCCCTCCCAAGCACTCACGAAATGCGCAGAGCTCGCCGTCTCCTCAACCCGCATCGACAGCAAGCGCTGCCCCTCGCCCAACACCTCCGCCAAGGCCGCCTCCTCGCGACGAGGACTGCGCCCCAACACCGACAAGCACCACCCCAAAGCGTCGAGCTCGAAACGCTCCAAACTGCCCCCAGCAATCAGCCCCAAGACCAGCTCCGACGTATCTTCGCCGATGACTGCTCGCACATAGGCAGCATACGAAATAATGGCCCGACGACGCCCCTCGCCCATACCATGGTAACGCGCCTCAAAGGCCGCGATCCGTCCCTCGATCTCCTGCAAATACTGCATCGAACGCTGCAACGCCCGCTCGGGTACCGCAAATCCCGCCGCCTGCGCCCGACACAACGCATGCGCCACATGCACACTCAAAAACGGCTCCGAATAGTCACTCCACCACGCAAAACCACCGTCCCCAAGCTGCCGACGCGCCAACTCCTCGAGCTCCTCCGCAACCCGCGCTTCCAACGCCTCGCGCCCCGGCAACACCCCCTCCGAGAAGGCCTCCAACACCGGACGTAAGGCCGATATCGCCAACACCCTCGACGCCATCGCCTCGCTCTGGTCAAAAGGATAGTCCACGAAATACAAGACCGCGTCCGTCAACGCCGCCACCGCCGTCGAAGACGTGCTCAACTCCAACCCCCCATACTCAGCGCTCGCATTCATAGGCGGCAGGACCGTCTGCACGGCCATCCCCTCATCGATCACCCCGTATACAGCAAACGCCTCTGTGCTCGCCGGGGTCCTCACCGGGATGGTCTGACTGCTCGCATCGGACAACCCGCCGGCGACCGCCACGAACTGAAACTGCGCCCTCCCAGGAAGCCGAGTTTGTACCGGCAAGAGGAGCTGGACTCGATCGTTGGGAGGCACCTCGAAGCGATAGCCGTGTGTGTTCTCGAAGTCGGCATTGGAGGCACGCGCGGCCAAGCTGACCGTCTGCGCGACGTCGCTGAGGTTTTGCACCACCACGGGCACCTCGAAACGATCCTCGACCTGCGCAAAACGAGGCAAACTCGGACGCAGCATCAAATTGCGCTGAACCGTCAGCGTCCCCTCTGCACTGCCAAAGTAGCGCTCACCTGCCGCCGCCACCGCGATGATGCGATAACGCGTCAGGCTATCCGGCATGTGAACAGGCAGACGAAGCCTGCCTTCGGCATCGCTGCGCGCGCTCGCCACGAAGGTCACCAAGGCCTCGAAGTCGCTGCGGGTCGCAATCGGTGCAGCGGAAGCGCTCGGCTCGACAGCAGCGGCAGCATCAGGCATCTTCACGCTATCCGCCGGAGACGGCGCCGGTAGCCGCCCAGACTCCGATGTCGTGTGCCGCTCACTCGTCGTCTCGAGCTGATAGACCTCACGCACCACCAACTCATCGTTGAGACGCCGATTGCCAAAGCCCGGAACCGCTGGCGCGGGGTTGCGACGAGGCGCCACCAAAGCAGTGCGATCTATCGCGTCGCAATCGCGAATCTCCAGACGCTCACGCAAGCTGAAGCTCTCGCTGTCGTCGTTGCGCTCCAACAGGAAACTGTGCAGCGGCTCGGCCAGCTCATAGCCCGAAAGCGCCAAGACGGCCTCGTCAATCACAGCGACCGTCAGGTCCGCACCGGAGACCGCCTGCCCCTCGGGATCGAAAACCCGCAGCTCGAGCTCAGTGTCCTCTCCAGGCTGCAAGACGTCCTTGGCGGCCTTCGCCTCAACCACCAAACGACGCGCGTTGCCCTCGACGCCTAGCCGCAGATAGCCACTCGCAAAGGCCGGACGCCAAGGCAACTCCTCGAGCCACTCGCCTTGCCGCAAACGCGCTGCCACCGACACCAAATCCACCTGCACCCCGACACCCGGTACCCAGGCATCCAACAGCTCGAGCTCCACCTGCGCCGCGTAGTCCTCGATGCTGATGAGGCGGCGCTCCACCACGCCACTGCGACGCACCGTCAACACCCCCTGCGCCTTCTCCCAAGGAGACTGAATCAGCACCGTCGCCTTCTCACCTGAGCGATAGCTGTCCGCATCCGCCAACAACAACACCGCCTCGTGCCCAGGCGCAAGCAGCGCCGGACTCTCCCCTGCAACGAAAACGGCAACACGGGTCTGCACCAATCGCTCTCGCTCATCCCAAGCGCTGCCGGTCAACACATAGGTCCCTGCCTCCTGCGTCCCAAAACGACAGCGCACCGCCCCATCCTCCGAGCTGGCAGCACACCGCTGAGGCTCGACCAGTATCGGTGCCGCCGTCTCCGGATGGCGCTCCAGACGCGCCGCCACCAACTCGAAGCTCTGCCCCGAAACGCAGCCGCCCTCCAGGTCACTGAGCAAGACGTCCACATTGAAGCTCTCCCCCGCCCGCACGAAGAGCTGCTCCGGCTTCAAACCCAAATACAGGCTCGCCGGATGCACCACGAAGCTGCCCGTGGTCGAGAAGCGCTGCGCGTTGCGATCGGCGACGCTGGCCTCCACCGTGAAGAGCACCGGACGCGTCGGCGGCTGCGCGAATTCGACCTGTTGGTAGTGCATGCCATCAGCGCCAGTCTTGCCCTCTCGACTCTGGATCGCGCTCGGTGACGACGCCTGGACGCCCAACCACTCGGGCAGCGCGTTTCCAAAGCTATAGGCCGACAGCCCCGGCGGCACATAGGCGCTGAGCTGAGCACTGACATGCCAGGTGCTGTCGGCATGGGTCAAAGGACCACCGCTGTAGTAGCGCGCCGCCAGCCCCACGATGGTCTCACCCACGAAGTACGGACCCGCGCCACCCACCTCGAGCTCGAACTCGGGACGGCGAAACTCCTCCACCAAGAAACTGTGGCTGTGCCAAGCCCCAGCCCCGGTCTCCCCCTCCAGGCTGAGCTCCAGCGTCGCGCTTCCCAAATTGAGGGAATCAGGCAGCGTCGTCGACATCGTAAAGTCGTCGTGCTCTCCCAGTGGGACCTGCCCAGAGTCCAGCTCAATCCCACGCGCATCCAGAAAACGATAGCTCACCTGGGTCGCACTGACGCCGCTCACGTCCCCGCCTCGCTGCATCCCCAGCTCCCGCACCCAGCCCTTGGCCTGCACCTTCTCACCCGGCCGATAGAGGCTGCGGTCGTCGACCACATGCCACGCAAAATAGGCGTCCACCTCGCGATTCACCCTGGGCAAGAGCTCGGTCGGCAGCAAGAGCACGTCGTCGTCACCTCGCGCGACCAGCGCCTGCGGCAACTTCTCCAGCGTCAAGAATCCCTGAGCGTCCGTCTTGCCCAGCGTAACCAGCTTGCCCTCATCATCCAAGCCCTGAATCTCGGCGAGTGGCACCGCCAGGCCTGAATCCAGGCGCGAGAGCCAGAGGGTGGAGCGCTCGGGCTCGACCACCGCGCTCAGCGACA
>JAVFAO010000557.1:0-3992 GCA_034002465.1 Myxococcota bacterium | reverse complement strand
GCGATGCTGCTGGCTCTTGAAGGCGGACATTTCGACGGGGACCTCGGCGGGCGCCACCGAGTCGCGGACGTAGACGAACTGCCAGCCCTTGGACTGGGCGCGGTAGGAGAGGTCGAGGTCTTCGGTCAGGGTGTCATGTTCCCAGCCGCCTGCGTCACCGATGGTGCTGCGGCGCCAGATGCCGGCGGTACCATTGAAGTTGAAGAAGCGACCCGAGCGATGGCGGGCGGTGTGCTCGATGACGAAGTGGCCGTCGAGCAGGATGGCCTGCACCTGGGTGAGCAGCGAGAAGTCGCGGTTGATGTGGTCCCAGCGCAGCTGCACCATGCCGACCTTCTCGTCGGTGAAGAAGTTGATGGACTGCTCCAAGAAGTCGGGGTTGGGGATGAAGTCGGCGTCGAAGACGGCCACGAACTCGCCCTTGGCTTGGGCGAGCCCTGCCTCGAGGGCGCCAGCCTTGAATCCGGTGCGATCGGTGCGATGGATGTACTGAATATCATGGCCTTTTTCCCGCGCGCGGGCGACGGCGCGCTGGGCGATCTCAACGGTCTCGTCGGTCGAGTCATCGAGCACCTGGATGTCGAGCTTCTCGCGGGGGTAACGGATCTGACACACCGCGTCGATGAGACGCTCCACCACGTATTGCTCGTTGAAGGTCGGGAGCTGGATGGTGACGGTGGGCAGGTCTTCGAACTGTGCTTTGGGCACGGGCACGTCGTTGCGGTGCTTGCGATAGAGGTAGGCCATCACATAGCGATGCACGCCATAGAAACCCAGGATCAGGAGAATGGAAAAGTAGACGATGAGAAACGCAATGTCGAAAGCAGCCATGCTTCATCCTTCAGTCGCCGAAGACCATCCTTCGGACGCCAGCCATCCCGATGCGCAGCATGTGTCGAACCGCAGCGGGGTGGTCGGTTCACTGCTACGCACTCTCTTTCCCCATTGGAGAGAGTCGTAGCGGCTCGTGCGGCGCGCACAACGACCCAGGGCCGCCGCCGCCACGCCTTCTACGTGTATCTGTGAGGGGGCGTCAAGCCAGGACGCGCGCCCGAGACGCCGTGTCGAATCCTCTCGGTGCTCAGCTCCCAAAGCACCCCTCTCGCTTGACCGCGCCCAGCTTTGCAGGCTAACAAGCGGCGAAGAGGGCTTGGCCCAGAGCGCAGCGCGCAGTGCTGTGCCCGATGCACAAGGAGCGAGACGTTGAAGACCCTGATTGCTTTGATCCGCAGCTTGCGCCCGCACCAATGGGTGAAGAACAGCTTCGTGCTGGCGCCGCTGGTCTTCTCGCTCAATGTCGACGAGCCGGCCATGCTGCTGCGCGCAGGCCTCGCGACGCTGGCTTTCTGCTTGATCTCCGGGGCGGTCTACCTGCTCAACGACGTGGTCGATGCCGAGGCCGACCGTCGTCATCCGGTGAAGTGCCGCAGACCCATCGCAGCAGGCCTCATCAGCGAATCCTTTGCGCGCTGGGCTTGCGCTGCCTTGGTCGTGTCGGCTTTGGCTTTGGCGCTCTCCCTCGAGCTTTGGGTAGCGGGCGTCACCGCCCTCTACTTCCTGAGCAACCTCGCCTATTCCTTCAAACTCAAGCACGTCGCCTACCTCGATGTCAGCATCATCGCGTTTGGCTTCATCCTGCGAATCCTCGCCGGTTCTTTTGCCATCGACGTGCCGCTGTCCATCTATCTCGTGAGCTGTACCTTCCTCTTGTCCCTCTACCTCGCGTTTGGAAAACGCCTACACGAGCTCGCTGCCACCGGCACAAAACGACAACAACGCACAGTGCTCGAGCGCTATCGGCTCTCACACCTGCGCGTCGCTACCCTCTCGGTCGCCGTGCTCACCATTCTGGCGTACACGGCCTATACCCTCGCGCCTCATACTCAGAGCTTCTTCGGATTCGAGGCACCACGCTTGCTCGCTACCGTGCCTTTTGCTGCATTGGGCGTCGCCCGCTTCTACAAACTCGCGAGCTCAACACGGCCAGCAAGTCCCACCGATCAAATGCTCCGTGATCCTCTCTTTCTCGCAAATTTCCTGGCTTGGGTGCTGACCACGTTGGCAGTGGTCTACTTCCTCTAACCGCCAAACCGACGGATGGGGGGCGCAAGAAGTTCCGAAAAAATTTGCTTTGGCCCGATTGCTGCTTCACCACCGCTGAGCAGCGCGCTGAGACATGTCTCATTTCGTAAATTGTGAATACGACTGCAGGGCTCATCTTCGCACTCTTCCTGGGCCCAGGCGGTCTGGTTGCGTGGGATGAGCTGAAGAAATCGCGCGCCCTGTCGGCGATACTCACAGCACAGCGGCAACGCGCTCACTGCAGACTGCGCGCTTGCTGGGGGTCCGACAGCGCAGGATGAAACGTGGGGCCGGCTTCCAGCCGGCCGACCGGTGGGCCAGCGCTCAGCTCGACGGTGGCAGATGCAAGACCGTGAGCTGCACCTCGACCACGCCTTTGCGCAGTAGGTCCAGATCATGGGCCGCACCGTAGCTCAAATCGATGATGCGTCCTTCGATGAAGGGGCCGCGATCGTTGATGCGCACCACCACCTCTTGGGCGGTGTCGGGGCGGCGCACCAGCACGATGGTGCCGAAGGGGAGGCTGCGATGTGCCGCGGTCATGCCGTACATGTCGAAGGCTTCGCCGCTTGCCGTGCGGTTGCCGTGCAGCCCTGGCCCATACCATGAGGCCTTGCCACGCAGCGCATGTTGACCAGCGCCGAGCGTGGGCTGGCCAGCCTCGAGCCACTGCTGCCAGGCGCGCTGAGCGGCCGGATCGGCATGGATCGACGAAGGGTCAGGCGCGTTCGAGGCGCAAGCTCCGCTCAGACAACCGATGAGCGACGCCAGCAGCGCCCATGAGCTGGGACCGCTGAGCAGGACACCAAAGATCATGCCGCTGCTCCAATGAGCTGCTCACCCTTGACGAAGAGCAGCGTGTCATGGTGGTCGGCGTGCAGCTTCCCTTGTCCCCAGGCCGAGACATTGCTGAGCTGCGCATGTACGTCCAGTTGGCCCGTGAGCACCACATGCGGTCCAATACGACTTCCTGCTCGCACCCGAACACCAGGCCCCACGCTGACTGGGCCGAGCAGCTCGGCACCGTCTTCGATGATGGCCTGTGCGGAGATGGCACAGGGCTGCAGTGTTTCACCGAGCAGCGCCACCTGCAGAGCTGGTGCATCGAGCACTTGCTTCTGGGCGTCGAGGAAGCGAGAGGGGGTTCCCAGATCCGCGAAAAAGGCCGAGCTCAGCATGGCGGCGATGGGCATCCCCTTCGACAGCATGTCGGCATAGACCTGAGTGACCAGGCAAGCCGGTCCCTCGGGAGGGATCATGTCGAAGACCTCTGGCTCGAGCACCTGAACACCTGTAAACGCATGCTCGAAGAGCGGCGGAAGCTGCGCGGCGCTGCGCGCGCGCAAAAGCTGCACGACCCTGCCACTGGCATCGGTGAAGACCCCACGCAGTGATTGCTCCGGGGTGCGCAGCACCAACAGAAGCGTCGCCGCTGCCTTGCTGCTGCGATGCAGCGACAAGAGCTCGGCGAGCTGGCTGGCGACCATGACATCTCCGTGGCAGAGCAGCAAGGTCTTTTCGCGGCCAATGCGACGCCAGATTTCGCGCACGCCCCCCCCTGTACCAAGGATGACGTCGCGCTCGTGGCTGATGCTCCACTGCGCCCAGGCCGCCTCTTCGTGCAGACATCGGGTCATCTGCTCAGGGAGGTGGTGCACATTGGCGCCGAGCTGCCGGATGCCGCATTGGGCGAGGCGGTCGGTCCAGTGGATGGCCAAGGGCTTGCCCAGCAGCGGCAGGCAGGGTTTGGGGAGATGCTGGGTGATGGGCTTCAGACGGGTGCCGAATCCGGCACATAGAATGGCGGCTGCCAGTGAGCCCTCGGGATATCCCGAAGACGCGAGCGATTCTTTGGACATGGCCTTCCCTGGCGTGTGTGGATGAGGGGGCGTCCTGCTGGCGCTCCCTCA
>JAVFAO010000556.1:0-3993 GCA_034002465.1 Myxococcota bacterium | reverse complement strand
TTCATGACCACTGTCCCTCCGTAGTGCTGAACGCTTTGCAGAAAAGCAAACAAGTGAGCGCAGCGAGGCAGGAGTCAGCGTCTGTCGCGGGCGCATCCGGTGCGCCTGCCCAGCGCTGCGAGGGTTTCGTGAGAGCGAACGAATGGTCTTTGGGGCGCTGCCCCACACCCCGCCAAAGGGCTAGCCCTTTGGAAACCCTTTCCTTTTTGGTTTCGATTCAGAAGGGCTCAGCCATCGCCAGGTAGCTGAGCACACTCCCAACATAGAGGCTCAAGCCCAGCACGAGCAAGACCACACCGAGCTTGAAGAGCCTGGTCTTGGCGTTTCGATAGGCGATGATTTCGGTGAGGGTATGCATGGGATCGCGCAGCTCGAACTGCGTGATCCAGCGAATCCGCATGGTCCCCAGCAAAGCCACCGCCATCGCGGCCAAAGAGAAGGCCAAGCCCGCCGCCATGCTCCAGCGCGCGAAAGCGCCGCTCGCGGCAATCTTTGGACCCGAGAAGCCAGTGATGGTCAGGCTCAAGGTCCCCAGCGTCAGCAGCAATTGGGTACGCTGCTGCAGCACCGCAAATTCACCGCCAATCGCTTTCAAACAAGCGGCGAGCTCTCCGTAGACCCCGAGAATCTGCTCGGCTTCCTTGCTCGGCTCGAGCAACAGGTGATCGCATCGTCTGCCCGTACGCATAGGCCACTCTGGGTTAGAAGGTGATGACTTGGTAGCCTTCCATCGCCAAACGCGCCAGGCTGGGATGTCCCGAGGCCTCGCCGAGCAGGCTGAGCCCCTCGGTCTGGCTCGCCTCCAGCGCGCCCATCTTGGCCGCACAGGCCTTGCAAACGCCCATGATCAGCCCGGCTTCCTTGACCTTGCGGTATTGCGCGGCAAAGGGCGCCGTCGGCTCCTCGTGAAAGGTCCGCACCAAGGCGGTGGCTGCACCTTCGATCACCACGGCGACCTCGATGCCCCGCTGCTGGGCATCGAGCGCATTGATCAGCACGTGCACGAAGCACATCGGCTCTCCTTCGAATGCCACCAAAGCCAACTTCATCTCACCCTCCGAGTCCTGCGCAGTGAAGCACCGCGCCGTCTGACCGAGCATTCGCTGGTTTCGTCGACTTTGGCAAGGCCCGGCCTGAGCGAGCCCTGGCCATACGGCCATCACCAGTACTCGGATGCGCGCCGTTCGTCGTGCATTACAGCGCAGACGGGTGCAGCGCTGCACTACACGCCGTGCATCAGGCACAAGTGGCGTACCGAAGCCCATTGCGAGGTGTGCATCTCACTCCAGGTGCTCGCCGACGCTCAGTGCATGGCATGAATGGGGCTATCGGAGCTCAGCCCAGCCTGCTGCATGCGTTGCACGAGCTTGCCCTCACGCATCCCAAGCCCAGGACACGTCGTGAACCAAGTTCCGGAGCGCTCCGGAGCGAGCTGCATGCCTTGCAGCGGGCTTCTTGCAGCGCGGAGCGCTTCGGTGCAAGCAGCGCAGCCTATCTCTTGGTGTCACGAGTGCCCGGTTCGCGCCGCGCGCGGCTGAACGGTGCACTCTCCGGCCCCCTACCCTTGCTTGCGCTGCGTCTGTGACCTGCTGCCCAGAAGCTCAGTCATTGGCGTAGAGCTCGGCTCGCTTGCGTCCTGCCTCGTCGACGAGGCCAACCACGTCACCACGCAGGTCCGTCAGCAGCCCGAAGCTCGCCCCGTCCCCCTCCAACGACGGCCGAAGCGCCGTATACACCGAAGGGTCCAGCTCCATCGCCGCGAGCTCGCTCCACGTCGCCTCCACCTGCGGCGAACAGGTCCACCGCAACGTGTATGCAGACGATGACTCCGCCTCCAACGACGGCCACCACACCCGCTCCAGACAACCAACACTCTCCCTCAACAGCAACGCGCCGACATACTCCGAAACCCGCTCCTCGCCGTGCACCTGCACCGACACCAAGCGACCAAAGGCGAAGCGAGCGAAGTGAGGCGCGAGTCAGCGTAGCGTCTCGCTCCCATGCTCAGAAGACACCCGCTCTAAGAAGTCGAGGGAACAGCCCGAGTGCCCAATCGACAAGAACTCGTCACCCGTCCAGCTCAGCGCCAAAGCCGACACTGCCAAGCTCTCCACGCGATCTCTGCTGTCCCAGTTCGCTGGCGACCTGCTGGTCGTCTATGCATCTGGTTCGACCATTGCGTCGATGAAAAAGGAAACCGCCTCGATGCTGATGAGGACCTCCCGTGTGTCCAAATACCCAAGAACACAATCAAAGGGAGGAGTCTGCATGTACCAACCCCCACCTGACCTCGCCGCAAAGTGATCGAAAATGAAGGATTGACTCGCCCCGAGGCGTCGCCCGGTAAGCAAGTCAACCACCATCGTGTTCTCTCTTGCACGACACATCACGCGATGAGTGGGGAGCACCTGAGGCCGCCAGACACGAGAACTCGCATCGTTACAGTCTGCACCTTCGCCATACACCTCAAGATACCCTTGGCCATCAGCAAAGGTTTCGCGCACAGCGGTCTCCACGAGAAGCTCCCAGTTACTCTGCGCCCAATCCGCCATGAACTCGCTCGGATTGACATGTTTCATCAGGGTCGCATTCGTCCACGCCGCATCCCAGCTGGCAGTGAGGAACTGCGCATAGCCCCTCATAACCTGATCAAACGAAGTCTTCACTTGAACGCCTCCTCAAGTAGACGAAGCTCCCCAGGCGTTGGATCGCGCTTGAACCCTTTTGTCCCTGGCTGAGCATTCGGAAACTTCACCTTTTGAAGCGTGCCTGCTGGCGCACTCGGATGCGTCGATGGAACAAACTCCTTCACACGCTTCGTTGTGATATCGATCACGCTCCCATCAGGACGCGTTAGACGAACGCCCTGACCACCGTCCCGCGTCTTACGCGTGACCACGCTCGAAAAATCCTTGAGCGCATCGCCAGCCCCCCCTGTAGCAAGCTCCTCCGCTCCAACAGCACCCGGTGCCTTCTTCGCAGCATTGCCCCCACCAGCTCGCGTGAGGAGAATCAGCGCCGCCGCCTCGTTCGCCAAGCCATAGAGGTTCTCGCCAACCGCCCACCAATCGTCGTCTTCAGCGGCGCTCACCATGCGAGACGCGTTGTCATAGATCGGAATCCCAACCACGTCCCCCACATGGCTCGCCGCCAGCTTGACGTGACCAGCGAGCTGACTGCCCAGCCCCTCGCCACTCTGGTAGTTGTCGATGACCCGAGAGCCCCAATGCTGCAGGTGCTCGAAGGCACCAATCGCGGCCAGACCTACCCCGATGGGGTTGTCCGGTGCAGACATTCGAGCCTTAAACACACCGCCGAGCACGGCACCGACCTTTTCTCCCGTCGTCGGCTCAGGCCTGCTGGAAGTGCTGAGCAGTCCAATGCCCCCTGTCACGCCCCTCTCGGGCGCAGCCCGCGACCGATCCGTCGGCCTCAACCCCCAAGTGTCCCACAGATTGACAGGGTCCCCGTTCGCATACGACCACAGGTCAAAGCCGCCACCCCCATACCCCAGCGGGTCTGGGCTCACAAACTGACGTAGGTACGGAGAATACGAGCGCGCCCGCATGTCATACAGACCCGAGAACGCCGACAAGAAGCGACCCGCGTAGCCCTGCGTGTTCCCATACGACGAGCCACAAGCCTGCGCCGCCGACGTGCTGCACACCAGGACGCGATTGGAATTCGCTCGCTCTCGGGCACCGACCCCACTCGATGACTCGTGGGGATGGAGTGCCCTTCGCTCGCTTTCGGTTGCATTGCGCAACTCCCGCGCACCATAGGGGTCATAGTCGTAGCGCTCGACCACAAAGCCCGCTGCGTCGACAAGGCCAACCACGTCACCACGCAGGTCCGTCAGCAGCCCAAAGCTCGCCCCGTCCCCCTCCAACGACGGCCGAAGCGCCGTATACACCGAAGGGTCCAGCTCCATCGCCGCGAGCTCGCTCCACGTCGCCTCCACCTGCGGCGAACAGGTCCACCGCAACGTGTATG
>JAVFAO010000555.1:0-3999 GCA_034002465.1 Myxococcota bacterium | reverse complement strand
CCTGGCCTTCCCAACACCGCAGGGGCGTATGGAATACGATGGCATACGCCCCTCCTGGCAATATGGGGGGCGTATGGCCATACGCCCCGACATGCTCTTCTCGCTTTTCGTGCCCAATCGACAAGAAGGAGGGGCGGACCTGCGTGTACCTGCGTGTCCACCCTCCTTGGATACCTGCAACAAGTCGTAGCCAGGAGGCGAAGACTCGCTGCGAAGCAAGCCCGAAGGGTGCGCGCCACGGATCCCAAGCCACCACAGTTCGTGGGTATCGAGGAGCCAGAACACTTCCTCCATCCGCGCCTTCTGCCCGAGCTCACTGAGGAGTGTCGCGCTGCCGCAGAGCGCTCACAGCTCTTGGTCACCACCCGTTCGCCTTTCTTCCTGAACACGCTTCGTGCGGAGGAGCTTCGCGCCTTGTACCGCGACGAACGCGGCTTCACCCAAGCGGTGCGCGTTGTCGACCTCCCTGGCATTCCACAGATCGTGAATCGACTTCTTGTCGATTGGGCGCTTGGCCTGCTCCCCCAACTTCCCATCGAAGAGCTGGAGGCCTGGTATTTCGGGGATTGGGAAGCTGTACGTACGGCGTACCCAAGGGTGAAGGCCAACGTTGCACAACAGGCAAGTTACCGCTTCCCGGACGCCATCAAGGGTGGCACCTGGGAGGCCTTCGAGCGCATCCTTCAACGCGCTGGCTACTTCAAGACCGGCCTGCGAAAGCTCGAGGCAGCCAAAGCCATCGCGGCCCACCTGGAGCCCACTCGAAACTCCTCGCCAAGTTTCTTGGCGTTCCGAAAAACGGTGATGGGGCTCTCGACGCAGTGAGCCGGAGGCGGCGAGACACCGCCGCTCGCTCTCAGTCCTCGCTCGGCTCGTCCTTCACTTTCGTTCGGCGCGGCTCGACGTAGAAGAAGGCATTTGGCCAGTTGCGGTCGAGGCCCTTCTCTCGCGCGATGCTGGAGAGCTCGTCGTGCAGGGCATCGCGTTCGGCGGTGAGCTTTTCGGCGAGCTGAATGCGGCGTTGATGGCGAGCAGCGGTGATGAGCCGTCGCTCCTCGAGCTTGGCGAGGCTGCTCTCGACGGCGCTGACGGTGCTGCTGAGACGCTCACGAAAGGTCTCCAGAACTGGGTCACTGGAGGCGCTCAGCCAGCTCTTGACCTTGAGCATCTGTGCGTGCAGGGGCTGTCGGACGAAGCTGCTCAGTCGCTGGTCGAAGTGGGCTCGCCAGCGAGGGTTGCTGGTGTCTTTCGCCAACGCGAGGAGCAAATGGTTGCCAAAATCGTTACACGTTTCGTCGAGATGCCAGTGCGCGAGGTGATGTTGGGCGCGCAGCGTCACCTCGGCGAGGTGTTCCTGGCGGGTGAGCTCCCGCTCAGCATCGAGCAGTGGAAGCCACGCTTGGGTGCGCTCGGCGAGGGCGCTGGCGGCGGGGTCCGCGGTGACGGCTGCGATGGTGAAGATGCAGGAGCTTTCCATGTCAGCGAGGGTGGTCGTTTCATCGAATTGTCTCGGCATGAGGTGTCCTCCTTTGGCGCGTTGCACTCTTCCTCGGGCCCCACTCGATGACGCGTGGGGATGAAGTGCCCATCGCTCAGTTTCGGTTGGGTTGCATCGCTTGTGACGCGGGAAGAGCCAGAGCGGTCATCGGGTTCGTCGTCATCACGCGCAGTCGCCATGGTCTTGCCCACGAGCAAAGGACATAGCATACGAGCGAGGCCACTGTCCATGGGTGCGAGAGACGAGCGAAGTGAGGTCTTGGCTTCATCACGTGTGCTCGGATCCGCGCCGTTCGCCGTGCATTGGAGCGAAAACGGGTGCAGGGCTGCACTGCACGGCCTGCATCAGGCACAAGTGACGTAACGGAGCCCAATGCGAGGTGTGCAGCGCACTCCAGTTGTTCGCCGGCGCTCAGTGCATGGCATGAATGGGGCTATCGGAGCTCAGCCCAGCCTGCTGCAAGCGTTGCACGAGCTTGCCCTCACGCATCCCAAGCCCAGTACACGTCGTGTACCAGGTTCCGGAGCGCTCCGGAGAGAGCTGCACGCCTTGCAGTGGGCTTCTTGCAGTGGGGAGCGTTGCGGTGCAAACGGCGCAGCCTGTCTCTTGGTGTCGCGAGTGCCCTGTTCGCGCGGTGCGCGGCTGAAGGGTGCACTCTCCGGCCCCCGACCTGTGCTTGCTCTGCGTCTGTGACGTGCTGCCCAGAAGCTCGGTCATTGGCGTCGTGGCCTTCGCTCACTTGCGACTGCCACCAACGCGCCTGCGCTCGGCCCTGCGCATCGTACTGCGTGCCGCTCTCCAACCAGCGCTGCTGAGCAGACCACAACGCCACGCTCGTCGGCAGATAGGCGTCATAGCCAAAGCTCGCCTCGTACGCAGAGCCCCCCTCGAGCCAGCCTGAAATCGCCGTCACCCGCAGCTCTTCCCAGCCCAGCGCGTCGCCGACTGTCACGTCGGCGGCGAGGGCCGACTACCTTGAAGTCAGGCTGAAGAGCAGCAGCGCGGCGGCGAGCAGGCCACAGCGCCGCTGTGGTTGCGCAGAGGAGGTCATTGACTCAGAACCCATCCTCTTGGAAAGCCTTTGTGTCCCCTGCTGGTGCAGGGATCCCTGTCCAAGGCGAAGGATGCCGTTGGTGATAGCGACGGTCAAGGGCGAGAGTCTGCGTTCGGGCCCCATTCATGCCGTCCGGTTTGGCTTCGCTGTGTCCCAGGCCGGATGTGGCAGGCCTGTGCTGCCTGCGAAGCTCGCACGACGCGGCAATTGGTTCGGAGGTATGTGTAGAGTCGCCGTCGTTGGCCATCCTTGGGACTACGGCGTGGCGCGGGCGGGATGGCAAGTCTTACTCCTCGTCCTCCGTGAGCAAGCTGGGGTCGATCCATGCGCTGATCACCTGGCCCGGTTTCAGCTCGACCGAAGCCGGGTCGAACTTCTCAAGGGACTCGAGGAATGCCGAGAACGTCGAGCTAAGCACAGTCTCCGTCTCAAGCTCATGATCCCAGAAGACTATGCACCAGACCCCGGCTTCCTCCCGTCGCAAGCAGACATAGTTGCCGCCTTCAGCGTCGGCGACCGGCCACGCATGCCGCGAAAGCTGGCCGCCCAGAGCAGCCTTCTCGGCGATAACCCTGCCAACATCAACTCGGCATCCATTCCTCGATGAAAGGAAGCCGACGTAGTCGGACGGCGGCTCGGACCCGATTGCGTCTCTCAGACATTCGAGTTCCAGTTCGGTGACTGGAGCACCTTCACTCTTGATTTGCACCCTCCTCGGCATCGACCACCGCGGCGTCTGGGTGACGATCGGACAGAGGCACAACCTGCAGCGTCAGTCCGGCCGAGACTCGTTTGTGAAGGTTGATGCTGAACTTGGCCGTATCACTATGCTGCAGGCTCGCAACACACTCTCACAGCTCGAACCCTCTCCCCCAAGACGTCGAACGGCCTCTATTCTGGATCCAGTTGCCACGTTCGCTCGTCCCACCGTTTCAACGCCTCTCCTGCCGAGAACGCAGTCATCCCTGTGCCACGTGCCAGGCCTTCCAGCACCCTCCTCGCATCCTCGTGACGAAAGCGCAGAAGAAATGCTGAGGCCATGAGACGGATATCGTCACGGCCTTCAAACATCAATGGCACTAGTGCCTCGCGCCCCTCATCACCGATCGCCCGCAATGCCTTGAACGCTGCGATATACTGCTTCGCATGCTTGTTGCCCGCCCTTGCATCTCCGCGAAGCAAAGCCTCTGACTGGGCTGCAACGTTGTCTGCAAACCGCTGAACAAGTGCTTCGATTCGTTTCATTTCGTTACCAAACCCCACTGTCTAGGTTCTCAAGTGCCCTCCGCCCGAAAGCAGACTGCGCTTCGAACGACTGCGGTTCAAGCCACTTTCTGATGGTTAGCGACGTCGAACCAGTGATATCAGGCCGAATTGACGAATAAAGGCCACTGACGCGAGCATGAATGCTACCGGCCCCGTGAGGCAACCTAACCAAATTGGAGGT
>JAVFAO010000554.1:0-4001 GCA_034002465.1 Myxococcota bacterium | reverse complement strand
CCCAACAATGCAACGATGCTCAGACGCGCCTCGATGCAACGCTCGCTCGCGCGCTGAAATCGCCCCATCGCCGCGCTGAGCTCCTGCAGCTCCCGCGCACTCGGTGGATCATCGTTCAAGCGCTCAGCCAAAGCTTCAAGGGCTTCCTCGCGCTGCTCGACATGACGCGCCAAGGCCTCGGACATGGCCCGGCAATCCCTCTGGTGCTGCTCTGCAAGGCTGCTCAGCGCTTCGATCTCGACGACGAGCTGCGCCGTCGGCGAAGGCCGACAGGCAAACAACCACAAGCTCAGCACGAGAACAATGGCCGAAGTTCCAAACCTATTGCGACGTTGGCGATCATTCGTCATGTGGCACCATCAGCGAAAGACGATGCACTTGTTGCCATCGATCAGAACCCGCTCTTCGAGCACGGCGCGCAGCGCTCTGGCGAGCACCGTCTTCTCCACATCTCGGCCGAGACGAACCAGATCTGCCAAGCTGTGGCTGTGGTCCACCCGCATCACATCCTGCTCGATGATGGGGCCTGCATCGAGCTCGGCAGTCACGAAGTGGCTCGTCGCGCCAATCAGCTTCACGCCGCGCTCAAAGGCCTGGCGGTAGGGACGGGAGCCGGCGAAGGAGGGCAAGAAACTGTGGTGGATATTCAGGATGCGCCCAGCAAACCGCTCGCAGACCCAGGCTGGCAAGATCTGCATGAAGCGGGCGAGCACCACCAGCTCGACCTGCTCTTGCTCGAGCAACGAAACGACCGCCTCGAAGGACTCGGCTTTGGTCTCGGGGCTAAAGGGAACATGTCGGAAGGGCACGCCCACCGCGTCGCAATACTCTCGGCATCGCTCATGATTGGAGAGCACACAGGGAAGCTCGAAGGGCAGCTCCCCCGTTCTCCAGCGGTGCAGCAGATCGACCAAACAGTGCTCTTCCTTGCTGACCAAGAGGGCGACCCGCTTGGGGCGGCTGCTGTCCCGAACGGAGAACTCCATCTGAAAGCGGCGAGCCAACGGCACGAAGCCTGCGCGAAACTCCTCCAGGCCCAGAGCAAGTGACTCTGCATCGATCACATTGCGCATGAAGAAGCGGCCGGTGGTCTTGTCGGCGTGGTTGTTGACCTCGTCGAGGCAACCACCCCAGGAGGCGATCAAACCGCTGACGGCGGCCACCAAGCCCACGGTATCGGGGCAAGAAACGGTGAGGATGAACTGTCTTCGCTCTTGCATGGTGCTGCTTGCTCTGGGACTGAACGCGCGCGGCAGCAGGCGTTCTGCTGCTGGTCGAGGTACCGGCGTGGATGGGGGGTGCACTGTCTCTGCGCATCAGCCGCTACGAAAAGACCCTAAATCAATCCTTCTATGCATTTTTCGAATACGCAATACCGCGACGAACATCTCACTCGCATCCCGCAAGGGCATGACCTTCGATCCGCCAGAATGCGACCAAATAACCGGGACTTCAACAACCCTCATCGCAAGCCTCTGGGCGAGGTAGAGCAGCTCGACATCGAAGGCGAAACGATCGAGCTTGCGAAGGGAAAAGAGTTTTTTGGCCACATCGGCGCGGAACAGCTTGAAGCCGCACTGGGTGTCTTGGATACCCTTGATGGCCACGAGCTGCACCCAGGCGTTGAACAGCCGCCCCATGATCCGCCGATAACGCGGCGGTGCATCTTGCTGAGTGTGCTGCACACGAGAGGCGATGGCGATCTCGGCCTCTTGCAGCGCCTGCCGAAGCTTGGAGACCTCGCTGAGTGGCATCGACAAATCTGCATCGCTAAAGAGGATTTCTCTACCTTGCGCGGCAGCGACGCCAACGCCCACTGCGTGTCCCTTGCCACGGTTGGGTTGGTAGCTCAGCAGCCGCACCCGAGGCTCACCCTGCGCAAAAGCCTTCACCACAGACGCTGTCTCATCTGTCGAACCGTCATCGACGACGAGCAGCTCGACCTCGAGCCCGGTGCCTTCCATCCACTCGGCAAACTGCGGCAAGGTTTGTGGAAGGCGCTCTGCCTCATTGAAAGCAGGGACAACGATGCTCAAGTCCATGTATTGCTCAACTCCGCGCCCTCGGACTCGGCGACACTGAAGGCTCCTTGCTCAGCGTTGTTTCGCCAGGTCTTGTGTGCTCAGCCGTCACGGCAACTGCCGCGGCGCTATGCTAACGCGAATCCTTCGGCTTGTCGCTACTCGGCAGCGGTAGCAGCTGCAGTCTCGAAGCCGCCCGGCCTTCGACGACCCGAACGAGTCAGGCATCCTGGCAGCACTCCTGAGGAATCGGCGCTCTGCCACACGCACAGCAGCCGCGCTGCGAGGGGCTCGCGGGAGCGAGCGAATGCATTTGATCTTTGAAACAACAGGCCTTGCCGTGTTAGGTTCGGGAGGCTCTCTCCGCCAACGAGGGAGAGCGAGGAGGATGGAATGGACGAGGACAGAGTGCAACTCGGTGTGAACATGCACCAGTTGCTCAAGCTGATGGTCGAAAAGGGGGCCAGTGACCTACACATCACTGTGGGCTCCCCCCCACAGCTTCGTATCGATGGCACGCTCGTTCCGCTGAAGCTCCCCAAGCTCGGCTCCAGGGAATCGCGCGCCCTTTGCTACAGCGTCCTCACCGAC
The DNA here is from genome assembly GCA_034002465.1 of Myxococcota bacterium. Lineage (GTDB taxonomy): Bacteria > Myxococcota_A > Bradymonadia > UBA4248 > JAVFAO01 > JAVFAO01. The sequence goes on along the minus strand of JAVFAO010000554.1, from coordinate 1,389 downwards.
GCGCAGAAAGCCTCCTTCGAAGAGCACAGCGAGCTGGACTTTTCCTTCGGCATTCGAGGACTTTCCCGCTTCCGCGGGAATGTGTTCATGCAGCGTGCCGCCGTCGGCGGCGTCTTCCGTCTCATCCCCTTCGAAATCCGCAGCTTCGATGATCTGAACCTGCCCCCAGTGGTCCGGCAAATGTCCGAGCGGCCGCGTGGCCTGGTGCTCGTCACGGGCCCTACCGGCTCGGGCAAGTCCACCACGCTCGCTGCCATCATCGACAGCATCAACAGCAGCCGTCGCCAGCACATCATTACTATTGAAGACCCCATCGAGTACCTGCACGAGCACAAGAACTGCCTCGTCAATCAGCGCGAGGTGGGTTCCGACACGGCTGGCTTCAAACAAGCCCTGCGCTACATCTTGCGCCAGGACCCCGACGTCGTGTTGCTCGGCGAGATGCGCGACCTCGAAACCATCGAGGCAGCGCTCACCATCGCCGAGACGGGCCACCTCGTCTTCGCCACCTTGCACACCAACAGCTGCGCTCAAACGGTCAACCGTATCATCGACGTCTTCCCGCCCCACCAGCAGGAGCAGGTGCGTGCGCAGCTCTCCTTCGTCATCGAGGGCATCTGCTGCCAGCAGCTCGTCCCCAAAGCCACAGGCTCGGGCCGCGCCATGGCGCTCGAGGTGCTCGTCCCCACGCCAGCCATCCGAAACCTCATCCGTGAGGACAAGATCCATCAGATCTACAGCCAGATGCAGGTCGGGCAGAAGCAGTTCGGCATGGTCACGCTGAACCAATCTTTGCTCAATCTCTATGTCAAGCGCATCATCACCCTCGAGGAGGCCATGATGCGCTGCAGCGATGTCGCAGAGTTTCGCAGCATGCTCCAGTCCGCGGGGGTCAGTGTTCGCTAGTGTTTGGTGCGCGTTCGCGCGCGGAGGTTCTCCATGCCCGAATTCCTTTGGCAGGCTCGCACTCGCTCTGGTGACCTCAAGAAGGGGACCATGGAGGCCCCAGCCCTCGCTGACGTCGAGCGGCGCCTCGAATCCCAAGGCCTGACCATCGTCAAGCTCAAGAAAAAACCCAAGGAAATCGTCCTCAAGTTCCCTGGCTCCACTGGCGTCGCGCTCAAAGACCTAGTGGTCTTCACTCGCCAGCTCGCCACCATGATCGACGCCGGCTTGCCCATCGTCCAAGCCCTCGACCTGCTCGGCGGCCAGGAGCCCAACCCCAACTTCAAGGTCGTCGTCAAAGACATCAAGATGCAGGTCGAGACCGGCTCCACCTTCGCCGACGCCCTGCGTAAGCACCCAAAGATTTTCGATAATCTCTACACCAACCTGGTCGCCGCCGGCGAGGTCGGCGGCGTCCTCGACAGCATCCTCAACCGCCTCGCT
>JAVFAO010000553.1:0-4008 GCA_034002465.1 Myxococcota bacterium | reverse complement strand
GATGGGCCGACGCGCAGTCAGGTCAAGGCTGCCATCGAGCGAGGCGAGGTTTTGGTCTGCGGAAAGAAGCAGAAGGCGGGTTACCTGCTGCGGGCGGGTGATGAGCTGCTTTTCACGCCGCAGCAGAGCACCATCGATCCTCTGCAGGCGCAGCCGATTCCGTTGCAGCTTGTCTTTGAGGACGAGCACTTGCTGGTCATCGACAAGGCGGTTGGGATGGTGGTCCATCCTGCACCTGGTCATCGTGATGGGACGCTGGTCAACGCCTTATTGTACCATGGTTTGAGCGCCTGGGAGGAGGACGCCCTCGCTGCCCAGCGCCCTGGCATCGTGCATCGCCTCGATCGCGAGACCTCTGGATTGATGGTGGTTGCGAAGACCCCTGCCGTTCACGCTGCGCTGGCGGCTCAATTCGCAGTCCATTCGACCCAGCGCGCCTATCTCGCTTTGGTGCACGCCCCTCATTTGCCGGAGAAGGGGCGATTCGACACGTATTACGGACGTCACCCCAAGGATCGAAAGCGCTTCAGTAGTCGCCTGGATTCTGGAAAGAGGGCGATTACGGAATACGAGAGGCTGGAGTCGTTCGCCTTTGGCGCGGCGCTCTTCAAGTGTCGTCTCTACACCGGTCGCACGCATCAAGTCAGGGTCCACCTCAGCGAGCATGGTGCGCCGCTGTTGGGGGACACGGTCTATGGCACCCGAGTTTGTGCGCGCACTGCATTGATCGCTCGGCCTGCACTGCACGCCGTCGAGCTCGGCTTCGAGCATCCGGTACGGCAGGAAACGCTGTTCTTCGAGCAGCCGCCGCCCTCCGATTTCGTCAACGCTCTCGACGCTCTCAGAGCAGGTGCCGATTGGCGTGAGAGCAGCGGGCTTGCCTGACTCCACCTTTTCTGCGGAAACATCATGCAATCCAGCGCGTTGAAGGCTCGAAAACCCGGCATCATTCGAGGTGCTGTGAATGACATCAGCCGACTCGGTCGCATCAGCGCAGTGCTCGCCAAGCACGGTTTCGGCGCTCTCTTTCAAGGAACTGGATTGTCGCCTCGGTCGCCCGCCGACAAGAGCCCTGAAGAGCTGGCCGAGAACCCTTCTGATACTGCGCGGCGCTTGCGGCTTGTGCTCGAGGAGCTGGGCCCGACCTTCGTCAAGCTGGGGCAGGTTCTTTCGACGCGTCCTGATTTGCTGCCAGCGGCGTTCATCCTCGAACTCGCCAAGCTTCAGGATCAATCCCCTCCACTCGACTTCGAGCAGATTCGTGCGCAGGTCGAGGACGCCCTAGGGTGCGAGCTCTCGTCGAGCTTCTCTGAGTTTCACGTAGAGCCTTTGGCCACCGGCTCAATCGCCCAGACTCACCTCGCCGTCACCAGCGACGGGGTTCAGGTCGTGGTCAAGGTTCAGCGGCCTGGGCTCGATGAGTTGATCCGCAGCGATCTCGACCTGCTGCGCTTGCTCGCTCGCTTCCTCGAAGCCACCATCGAGGAGATGAGCCTGTATTCGCCAACCGGAATCGTCGATGAGTTCGAGCTGGCCCTGCTCGACGAGCTCGACTTTCGGGTAGAGGCGGCGCACATCAGAACCTTTCGAGAGCAGTATGCGCAGCAGCAGGATCTCTGGATACCAAGGGTCTTCGAGGCGCTCTCGCGGCGACAGGTGCTGGTGCTCGAGCGCATCGTCGGGGTCAAGATCACCGACATCGAGCCTGGCTCAGAGCGAGGGCAGCGCCTCGCGCTGCGCCTCGTCGAGCTGGCCTACAGCATGATGTTCGAGCACGGCGTCTTCCACGGCGATCCGCACCCTGGAAATCTGATCGCTTGCACCGACGGCAGACTCGGCCTCATCGACTTCGGCCTGATTGGGCGGCTGACGCAGCAGCAACAGGACGCCTTGATGTCCCTCGTCATCTCGGTGGCCTCTGGGGATATCGATGGGGTGGCCCGCGCCATCATGCAGATTGGCCGACCGCTTGGTCGCGTGCCTTTGCGGGAGATGCGTGAAGACATCATCACGATTCGCAATCGCTATCTGCGTGGTTCACTCGAAGAGGTCGACGTCTCGGCGCTGGTCATGGAGCTCTTGGAGGCGGGCCAACGGCACCGCATCCGGATTCCACCTGAGTATGCCATCCTCACCAAAGCAGCGGTTAGCTTGGAGGGAATCATCAGGCATTTGCACCCTGACATCGACATCCCTTCGGCCCTCTCTCCCTACTCTCGGCGCTTGCTCATTCAACGCTATGGGCCTCAGAGACTGGCGCCTTCGTTGCTCAATGGCGCGCTCAACGCTGGCAGCATCATGCACGACCTGCCCCTCCAGTTGACTCAGTTCTTCATGGACTTGGAGTACGAGGGGGTACGGGTGCATGTGGACAACCCTGGGCTCAATGAGCTGAAGTCGAGCCTCTCCAATGTCGCGCTGCGGTTGGTCATGGGGATGACGGCGAGCGCACTGATCCTCGGGGCGTTCCTGAGCATGGAAGGGGGCTCTCCGACGGGCTGGAGCTATCTTGCGTTTCTAGGAGCGCTGAGCATCTTGGGGGTGCTCCTTTTGTGGCACGCGCTCGAGGGTAGGATTCGCAAAATCCGCATCTCCCCTTGGGTCAAGGTCAAGCGCAAACGGCGCGAATAGGTGGATGGTGTCGAATGGCTCGTCGCCGGTTTGCACCCCAGACGAGAAAGCGTTGGCGCGATAATATGGTTCATCTTCGCGGGCGGGTTGTCGGCCGTGAATCAGCGCTTGCTCGCGCCGAGCTTGCACGTGCACGCAGCTTGCACCAAACTGTCAGTGGGCTCCCTGATCGAGATGTCAGAGGGCACAGATTGGATGCATACGCTGGCTCGCAGCTCGCTCCGCTCTTTCAAGATCGTCTGGAGCTTCTCATGAACAAAGCACTTTTTTCGCTCTCCCTGGCTTCTCTATTGTTCTTGCCGCTCTCCCTCGCAGCTCAAGTGCCTGCTGACTTCAGTGACGCAGAAAAGCAACTCGTGCAGTGGCCTTTTACAATTACCGACTATTTCACCGATTCGGATGAGAACAACATCTTTCAGCACACGCGGGTCGCCGAGAGTCCAACCGTGGTGTACGAGCGCCTACTCCAAATGCGCCAAGACAAGACCCCACTGGGCGACTTCGTCATCACCAGCGTCGCCACCGGAGCGCAGCCCAATTTCTATAACGCTGCGCTTGGTTACCAGACCATCCGGCACTTCGTCACCATCGAGCCCTTTGGCACTGGCGCAGAGATCATCGTCAAGAGTACCCCCAATGCCTTGGTCTCGGGCTACTTCAAGCGGGTCCTCTATCCCTACCGCTTGGGAGATGGGCAGAGCGTCCCCGTTGGGCGCTTCGACAGCATGGATGAGTAGTGAGGCACGACTGTTGCTTCGGTCTCCGTTGGCTTGTCGTCGAGGTCTTCGCGTCGCCCCTTGCACTGTGAATGGCGTGCGACAGTGGCGGCACGAAGACAGCTCGACACCCACGCGCTCGCCTCGCAGACATCGGAGTTGACATGAAAGCAGCCACCCTTCGCATTCCTCGTTCGGCCCTCGCGCTGCTGCTCATCACCGTATTGCTGCTGCTCGCTTCCACCGCTTGGGCTGGACCAAGAATCAAACGGGCGAGCCCACCCCCTCAGCCGGCTGCCGAAGACGACGCATCAACTGCGGAGCCCGAGCCTTTCCTGCCTGAGGTTTTGGTCAGCGAAGCCAGCTTCGATCCCACTGGCCTCGAGCTCGGCATGCGCTTCGGCTCCACCTCCGCTTTCGACGATTGGGTAGACAGTGATGGGACCGCTGATTACGGCGGGCTCGGCTTCATTTTTCGGTGGCGATTCGACCCGGACTGGGCTGTGGGCTTGGCCGTCGATTTCTTTGCGCGCTATGAGGAGAGCGGTCGTCTCGATGAGACCCGGGTCATCACCGACCTCTTCGTCTCCTACTTCCTCTCCTCCCCCGACTGGTTCCAGCTCTACTTGCCCTTTGGTTTGTTGGCGAGTAACAACGTTAT
>JAVFAO010000552.1:0-4011 GCA_034002465.1 Myxococcota bacterium | reverse complement strand
CGATGCGGTCATCGTCAATCCCGGTGCGGTTCTTGGACCCTGGGACTTCAAGCCCTCCCGCATGGGCTCAGTGATCCTCGATCTCTACCACCACGACATCCCAGCCGTCGTGGATGGGGGGTACAATTGGGTCGATGCCCGCGACGTGGTTCAAGGCATGCTCGCCGCCGAGCAAAAGGGGCGCCGTGGGCAGAGCTACCTCCTCACGGGGCACTGGGCGTCGCTGACGGAGCTGTCCACCCTCATCGGGCGCATCAGTGGCCGGCGCACGCCGCGCTTGGCCACCCCGATCTCTCTGGCCTGGATGGCGTCCTGGGGTTCTCTCGCCGTCGCCAAGTACCGAAAACAGATGCCTAAATTTACCCCTGCGGCCATCAGGGCGGTGCGCATGCACCGCTACATCAGCCATCAAAAAGCCTCCGATGAGCTTGGCTACCAGCCGCGTCCGCTCGAGCAGACCCTGCGGGACACGCTGGACTGGTTTGCTCGTCAAGGCATGCTTCGAGCCTAGCTCGCCAGAGCCCTCCCTAGCTCGAAAAGCGTTCTGTTTGGCTTGAAAAGCTGGATCGTGCGCCTGCCCTGTGCTACTCGCCTGCGGTGGAGCGCCGTTGACAGGGTGCCAGGCCATGGAGAGAGCTATCCAAGCGACAAGTACAGCGTCCGGATTCGTCAATGCCCGCGCTGCCGTCGCCCTCGAGCAGAGCAGGCTGAGCCGCTGGGCCAAATCGAGATGGACGACCCTGTTGGTGGTCTCGTGCGAGCTCGCAGAGAGCGTCGCCGTGGCTTTGCTCGCCGATCGATTGCTCGCGCAGGCGCTACGCGCCAAGCCCTACATCGATCACAGCTTTTCGATGAGTGCTTTGCTGGGCGCGCTGGCGGTCTTTGGCTACCTCTGTTTGGGCCTGGAGCTCTTCATTCGCTATCGTGAGCCGCGGCCATCGCGGACACTGCCACTGGTGTTCTTGCCCTTTGGGCGGCAGCTCCGCTTTGCCTTGATCATCGTGGGCAGTATCCTACTGTTGCTGCCCAAGCTGCTTGCCTATTTCCTGTACCTGACGGTGGCCATCCCCCTCATCGCCATCTCCTCGCGGCTCTTGGGAGGCGCTGGCCTGCGCCTCATCGATCGCTTCGATGTGCTCATGGAGCCCCTCGAGCACGCTCTTGGGATGCTCTATAACTTTCTGCATTACAACAAGATTGAGGGTCGCCGCAGCATCTTCGATCCGCTCTTCAACGTCTACCTCACCCTCTGGTGCATGAACCACTGAGACCGTGACCCGACGAAGACTGCTCGCCGCCCTGCTCATCCTCCTGCTCATCTTGGGCAGCGCTTTGCTATGGGTCTATCGGGACTATCGGCAGTGGTTGCAGAGCCGCCTCCCCATTGAGGAGGAGCGAGTTCTGGTGGTGGAAGCAGGGATGGGTGCCGACGACATCGTGCGGCTCTTGGTCCAACAAGGCTTGGTCGAGTCGCCCAACTATCTGCGCTTCTATCTCTGGCGTTCCGGTCAGGCCAAGGGCTTGCGCTCCGGCCGCTATCAACTTCAGCCAGGACTCGACGTCATCGCGTTGGTCTCCCTCCTCTCGGAGGGTGGCGCGCAGGCTCCAGCCCAGCTCGACCTAGTTCCAGGCAGTAACCTCTATGAGCTGGACGCGCAGTGCGCCCGATTGGGTATCGCCAACCCAGGCGAGCTGCTCGCCGCCGCTCGCGATCCCGCCTTGCTCGCCAAACTTGGGATTCCCGCACAAAGCCTCGAGGGCTACCTGCTCCCAGGTCGCTACGCGCTGCCAGAAACCCCTTCCGTCAACACCTTGCTCGCACAGATGCACGAGCGTTTTCTCGCCTTCTGGTCGAAGCAGAGCAAGGACCATGATGCCCACCTGCGATGGGCGCGTCAAACCCTGTCCATGGCTGACCATGAGCTCATCACCATGGCCAGCCTGGTGCAGCGAGAGGCGATGGTCGACGACGAGCGTGCGGTCATTGCGCGCGTATTCTACAATCGCCTGGTGGTGGGAATGCGCTTACAGTCCGATCCGAGCTGTGTGTACCCGCCGCTCACTACCAATGAAAAGCCTGGCCCTCGGCGCTGTAAAGATCCCGCGAATGTGTATTCGACCTACGTCATTGATGGCCTGCCCCCGGGCCCCATCTCCTGCGCTTCCGAAGCAAGTCTACGTGCTGTGCTCGAACCCTATCAAGGCCCGGACGCGGAGCAGCTCCTGTTTTTCGTGGCGCGAAACGATGGAACGTGGAGACACTATTTTTCCCGCACCTACCCGGAGCATCAACAAGCGGTGCAACACTTCCTGAAGCGCCAAGGTCCGATGCCGCGTCAGACGCGCCAGCCCAGGTGAAGCCGAAGCTGCTTGACACATCGGGAGCCCACGGCGCAGGATGCCGCCCGCGACGGCGAACTCAACAGTTTGATTTCGCCCACTTTGCTTGCACGCCTTCGCTCTCGGACACCTCTCGAACGCTTCGATTCCTGCAGGATCCAGAGGATGCGTGTCTATTCGCGCGTTTCCGAGTACCCTTTCGAGCACGACCAACAGCCCCATGCAAACTGGATTGCTTATTGTTTTCGAGGGAATTGATGGCAGTGGAAAGTCCACTCAAGTGGCGTTGCTCGCCGCAGCCCTGCGTCAACGTTTTTCCGATGTGATCACGACGCGTGAGCCCACCCAAGGTCCGCATGGGATGGAGCTGCGTCGCAGCGCCGCCTCTGGGCGACATGATGCTCGGCGAGAGGCGGAGCTCTTCTTGCTCGATCGGCGCGAGCACGTCGAATCGTTGATCAGTCCAGGGCTGAGCCGTGGGGCCATCATCCTCTGTGACCGCTACTACTTGAGCACGGTTGCCTATCAAGGAGCACGAGGCCTCGAGCGCAGTGAATTGTTGCGCCAAAACCAAGCTATCGCTCCTGCCCCAGACCTGGCGCTCTTCATCGACGTGCCTGTCGAAGATGCCTTGACCAGGATTCGACAGGGGCGGGGAGGGCGTGTTGATGACTTCGAACGCTCCGACCTGCTTGCGCGTTCCCGCCAGATCTACCTCGAGCTCTGCAGCGCCTTTCCATTCTTCCAGCGCATCGATGGCAGCGCAGCGCCTGGGAGTGTACACGCGCAGGTCCTCTCCGCTGTGAATGACCTGTTGCCTGAATAGCTTCGCATCGCAATTCTACAGAGCTGCGTATTCCACTCCGGGAGGAAGGGGCAGCCCAGCAAAGTGTGCTTTGACGTCGAAGAGCAAGCCTGGTCTACCCAAGGGGTAGCACAGCGACTCGAGGGTCATGTTGCGGTAGAATGCGTGGGGCACCGCCAGGATGATGGCATCCAGCTTCTCCAATTCACGCCAGTCCAAGGGCTCTGCCCCACAGACTTTGGCTGCCTCCTGGGGATCGACCAGAGGATCGTGCAGCATCACCTGAGCGCCGAACTGGCGAAGCTCATCGACCAGATCGGCCACTCTGGTGTTGCGCAGGTCGCGGGTGTCGGCTTTGAATGCGAGCCCCAGCACAGCGATTCGAAGCGGCGCTTTGGCGAAGGAGCGGCGCATGAGCTGTTTTACGACCCGCTGAGCCACGTGTCGCCCCATGGACTCATTGATTCGACGTCCGGCTAGAATGACCTCAGGGTGGTAGCCGTGCGCCTCCGCCGCTGCGGTCAGGTAGTATGGATCGACGCCGATGCAGTGTCCCCCCACCAATCCGGGACAGAAGTCGATGAAATTCCATTTGCTTTTGGCTGCGGCCAAAACCTCGTGGGTCGCCAACCCCAGGTGTTCGAAGAGGATGGAGAGCTCGTTCATCAAGGCGACGTTGAGGTCGCGCTGGACGTTCTCAATCACTTTTGCAGCTTCTGCGACCCGAATGGAAGAGGCCCGAAAGAGGCCGGCTGGGACGATGGGGGCGTAGAGCTCGACCACCCGCTCGAGGCTGGGTGGCGAATCTGCGGCGACCACCTTGACCACGTGTTCCAGGGAGTGTTCCTCGTCACCCGGATTGATGC
>JAVFAO010000551.1:0-4024 GCA_034002465.1 Myxococcota bacterium | reverse complement strand
CTCGGCGTCCGCTTTGAAGACCACCGTGACCTCACGACTCACGCCACGCTGGTTGGCGGCCCGGATGAGCAGCGTGCTGGAACCGTCCAGAGGGGTGGCGAAGAGGTTGGGATCATCGAATTGGAAGTCCACGTTCCAGTTGCCATTTTCGTCAAGTTCGAGGCCGGGCAGCGGCACGGTTGTCACCTGAACGGCAATGCTCTCCGTGTCGATCTCTGCCCCAGGATCGATTTCAGCGACAGCGTTGGCGTCGACCCGGAAGGTGACGTTGAGCTGCTTGGCGTACGAGAAGTCGTTTTGTGGGCTGAGGACCAGGATGGAGGGCCCGAGATCCATGAAGGTCTCGACGGTGTCACTGCTCTCGATCGCTGGCGTGCCCATGTCGCTGGCCTTGCAGGTGATGCTGACAGGTCCATTGACTTGGTCTTCGAGGTTGAAGTCCGAGACATAGCGATTTGCGGCCAGCCCCGGCTGTCCGGGTTGGCTCAGCACCTGTCCATCCGGTTTGGTCAGCTCGATGAGGATGGAGGTTTTGTCGATGCGGCGGCCATTGGGCCCTTCGTTGACGAGGCACTCTACGCGCGTCAACGGCGTGGTGATGAGCTCCTCCGCGCTCATGTTCACTGCGTCGACGGGACTGAGGATCTCGACGATGGGCGCTCCGACGGGCACCGTGTCGTCGATTTCGTCGACGAGATCGATGATCTCGAAGTCTCCGAGGGTGGGAGGGGGTCGCGGGTCATCTTCATCGTCACAGGCGATGATGAGGCCCAAACAGAGTGAAAGAACGAACCATGATGGAGCGCGCATCCCCTGATTCTCCTGAGCGACGATAGCGTCGTGCGATGGACCTGCACCGAGCAGTGGCCAGTGAGCGTGAGCAAAGACCGCGACGAAGACAACGTCTCGAGGAGCCTGAGCGTCATCGAACGGCACAGCGAGCGCCAAGCGTTCGGCCATGCTCCAGATCAAAAGCTAGAGGCAACTTGGGCTGGCGTCAAACTTGGGATGCCCGCAGGAGCCAGATTGCGCTGCTCCTGTCGTCGCAAAGGAGACTGAACGCAGTCACGTTAGGAGTTTGGGTTGCTGTTGCGTCGTCGACGAGGCCTAGACCTCGACGGTGGGGAAAGAGCCCGAGACGGGTGTGTCGATGAGCTCGATGGCGGCGTCGATGTCGGACGCCGAGCCGGCGAGAAAAACGACATCTCCCAGCGAGAGAGGGCGCTTTGGATCGACGCTGAGGAGCTGGCCGTGCGCATCTCGGATGGCGACCACTGAGGCGTTGGTGCGCGAGCGCAGCTCGAGCTCTGCGACGCTGCGCCCCAAGCCCCGGCTGTCTTCGTGGACCACCACGCTGTCGACGTTGAGGGCGGCGAGCTCTCGATGCTGCGAAAAGCCTTTTGGGGACGCGACGAGTGGGCGTTGTACCTGCATCGACAGCGCTCTTTCGCGCTCGACTGCGCTATCCACGAGATTGCGGGGGACTTCGAGCAGCGACGAGAGTCGCATGACCATCTCGGCACCTCCTTCGACCTCGTCGGCGACGACGTCGGTGGCGCCTGCCTGCAGCAGCGCTTGTCGCTCTCCCATGTAGCGGGTCCTGATCAAGAGAGGTACCTCGGGGCTGATGCGACGGATGCTGTCCACCACGCGCATCGCTGCGCCGGGATCATTGATGACGACGACCACTGCGCGGGCCTGCTCGATATGCAGGTGTCTCAGGGTTTCCGTGCTGGTTGCGTCCGCGTATTCGATGGGGATCCCTCGCTGTTTGGCGAAGCGCACCGTGCGCGCATTCATCTCGAGAACGCGGTGCGGTAGCTCGAAGGAAGACAAGGCTCGCACGACCATCTTTCCTGCGACCCCAAAGCCGATGACGATGATGTGCCCTGCAACGGTCTCATGCTCTGCTGAGTCGACCTCCTTGCGAGCGTGAAAGAGGCGGGTCAGAGGGGTGATGACCTTCTCGGCCCAGCGCGCGCGTGGGGCCAGCTTGAGGAAGAGCGGGGTTGCAAACATGCTGGCGATGCCTGCACTCAGTACCACCTGAACCGATGGCGCATCGAGGATCTGGTTGCGTTGTCCCAGAATGATGAGCACGAAGCCAAACTCTCCAAATTGCGCCAGCCCTACGCCTGCAAGCCAGGTCGACCGCGCAGGGAGGCGAGTGAGCAGTGCACCCAGTCCCGCAACAACCCCTTTCCCAAAGAGGAATCCCATGAAGAGCAGGGTCACCACCACCGGGTGCTGGATCACCATCTCCACGTCGAAGAGCATACCCAAGGAGACGAAGAAGATGCTGATGAAGATGTCTCGTAGTGGCATCACGTCGGTCATGGCGCGGTGGCGAAAATCAGTATCCGCGACGATGGCACCGCCCAAAAAAGCCCCCAATGCGAGCGATAGCCCGGCGAGGTAGGTCAACCAAGCCGTGCCCATGCAGAGCGCGATGACGGCCATCAAGAAGCTCTCTCGGCTGCGGGTGGCATCAACCCACCTCAACACGCGCGGAACCAGATACTTGGCCACGTTCCAGACCACGAGCACCAGAAGCAGCGCCTTGCCAAGCGCCTTGCCGATCTCGATACCTGCCTCAGTAGGGCTGCCGCCGTGGGCGAGCAGTGGCACCAAGAGCACCGCTGGGACCACGAAGAGGTCCTGCAAAATCAGGGTGGTGACGATGAACCGCCCATGTGGGGCGTCGAGCTCTCCGCGCGCGCCGAGCGCTCTCAAGACGATGGCCGTGCTCGACATGAGCACCAAAAAGCCAAGGAAGACGGACTGTCGAAAATTGTAGCCGATGAGCTGCGCGATGCCCAGGGTCACGAGCGCAGTGGCACCGATCTGGAACAAGCCGCCCCAGAGGGCTTGCTTTGCACCTTGACGCAGCTTGTCCAAGGAGAGCTCGAGGCCGATGGTAAAGAGCAGCAGCACCACGCCGACCTCGGCGAGCATTTCGATGGCGTGGCTGCCTTCGACCAAGCCCAGTCCGTAAGGACCAGCAAGCGCCCCTGCGGCGAGCAGCACGGTGACGGCAGGGAGTTTGAGTCGCGCCAAGACCACGCTGACCACCACTGCGATGACGCAGATGAGGGCGACTTGGTCGAGCAGGGGAATAGAGGTCATGGAAGTCCTGCCAGGGTGGAGACTGGCGTGGCGGGGTCGAAGCTTGCTTGGATTTCCGCTTCGTAGAGCCAGCGATAGGTCCAGGCGTTGCTCAACACCCGTTTGACGTAGTGTCGCGTTTGTCCATAGGGGATGCCCTCGACCCACAGGTCGAAGGGCTCTTGCGGGCGCTCTTCGAGCCACTTGCCGACGGCCCCCTGACCGCCGTTGTAGCCCGCCATCACCAGCCCCTCGTTGCCACCGAAGAGCGAGGCGAGTTTGGCGAGGTAGCCGACGCCGAGCGGGATCGCCGTCTCGGGCTCGAAGAGGGAGGCGGCAGTGGGCTTGGGCAGGGAGAGGGAGCTGGCCGTCGACTCGGCGGTGGGCAACATGAGCTGCATCAAGCCGCGCGCATTGGCGTAGGACTCGATGCGCGGGTCGAAGCCGCTCTCTTCACGCATGATACCATAGACCAGTTCGGTGGAGAGCTGCTGCTTGCTTGCGTGCTCCTCGACCAGTGACGCGAAGGGACGAGGATAGGCCAGGGCCCAGCGCTCGCAGTCGGTGGGGGTCAGACAGCTCGTTGCGTCGCCCAGAGCCAAGCTTGCGGCGCGGTGGCTGGCTTTGACCGCACCCAGTTGCTCTTGCAGCGCGAGCATGAGCCAAGGGATGCTGTCCTGCTCGCCGAGCTCGTCGCCTGCTCGCTTGGCTTCAGCCTCGACCCACTCGTAGCGCCCCATGCGCGAGAAGGCGATGGCGCGCTGATAGGATGCATTGGCGAGGCGCTTGGGGTCCTGTAGCTGGGCGAGCCTCTGGCTCAGGTCGGCAGGTGCAGGGCGGAGGCGCGTGCTCAGCTCGCTGGCCTTGTCTGCTCCGATGGCGGAGAGCCGCGCAAAGGCGAGGGCGGCGAAGTAATCGC
>JAVFAO010000550.1:0-4041 GCA_034002465.1 Myxococcota bacterium | reverse complement strand
CCCAGTTCTAGTCGATTGGGCGATTGGCCTGTTCTCCCAAGGTCTTGTCGATTGGGCGCTTGGCCTGTTCCCCCAAGTTGGAGCGCGCGCCGTCCTTGGCGCGCACCCTTCGGGCTTGGTTCGCAGCCCGTCTTCGCTCGCTGACATCGTCGCGCGATACGGGTACCATGGCCGTTGGCGATCGCCGGTGCGACCCGGCTCCAACCACCCAATCGGAGGCTGCGATGCGCGTGTTCTCGTCCGTTCTGCTCTCGTGTCTCACCTTCGCCTGTTCTGCCCCACAGACGCCGTCGGAGCCAGCGCCTCCCACCGAGCCCTCACCCGTCGTGAGCAGGCCCTTCGCTCAGGAGCAGTTCGACCCTGAGACCCTGTCGCTGCCTGTGTTGACACCAGAGCAGGTGCTCGTCGTGGGCGTGCTCGACGCGCTCGAGCCGCGCTTTGCCTGGCACGATAGCTGGCTCTCGGCGGACGGCATGGAGTTCATCGACGACGGCGAGTCCCCTCTGGCGAGCCTGACTCTGGTCTGGCCAAGTGAGCGGGCAGGACACGCGCTTTCGCTACTTTTTCGCGTGGGCGGTGAAGCGCCACAACTCCCTGAAAACGCAGCTTTGGGACAAGCGTTTGCGTTGGTGCTGCCCGCCGACGCCCTCGAAAACAGCGCGCTGCTGGTCTCCAATGGGCTGCTGGCCGCGATGCTGGCTCTCGAATGAGTGGTTGCGAGACCCGGGTCGAGCGCGTGAGCACCTTTGGTTTGACCCCTAGCTGTCGTTCGCTGGCGTTCACTCCAGCTCTTCCCCGCATTGCGGGGGAACCCGCGATGCGGTGCGGCCGAGTCGATGGCGGTGAGCGCAGGAAGAGACGTGGGGCCGGCTTCCAGCCGGCCGACCGGTTTGTGGGGCTGGCGAGCCGCTGGCGGTCCCAGGCTGGCCTTGCGCCGCAAGGCGGGCAGAGGATGGCGCGCGAGGTCAGTGCGAGGCAGAATGGTGTCCGCTCGCTCAGCGCCTACAAAGCTCTTGATAGAGCGCAATCAGACGCGCCGTGACCGCATCCCAAGAATACTGCTTGACGTCCTCGCTCGCCGCCTCGGCCAGCGCTCTTCGCTGGGGCTTATCCCGGGCGAGCTCGAGGGCGAGGGCGGTGGCTTGGTCGACGTCGCCGCTCTCGAAGAGGCGCCCATTCTTGCCGTCGACGACGAACTCCGGAATACCGCCGACGCGGGAAGCCAGCACCGCGCGGCCGCTGGCCCAGGCCTCGAGCGCGGCGATGCCGAAGGGCTCGTGCACTGAGGGCAGCATGAAGAGGTCAGCCGAATGGTAGGCGTCGGTCAGCGCGTTGCTGCTTGCGCCGAGGTTGCCCGTCAGCGTGACGAAGGCTTGCAGCCCGAGGTCCTGTATTCTGGCATCGAGCGTGTCGGCGTAGTTCTGGTTGGTGTTGGCGCCGACCAGCGCCAGCCGTGCGTCGAATCCCTGGGCGCGCAGCCTGTGCAGCACCTCGACTGCCAGGAGCTGGTTTTTTTGTGGGTCGATGCGACCGACGATGGTGAGCAGGAAGGCGTCTCGAGGGATGCCGAAGCGGTCGCGGAAGGCCGCGCCGTCACCGGTGGCGAAGCGCGAGGTGTCGACGCCGTTGGGGAAGTGGATGAGCCGCTGTTTGGGCAGGCGGACACTCAGCCGCTCGAGCTCGGCTTGGCTGACACAGAGCACCGCCGCTGCGTCGTCGAGGACGCGGCGCGAGCCACCTAGCCAGCCGAGCACACGTCCCCACTCGAAGGCGCCTTGTGTCGGGCTGGTGTAGCGCGCCGACTCCTCGCGGGGGACCTCCAAGAAGCCGCCGTGCAGCGACACCACATAGGGGATGCCGCGGGCCCGCGCGACCGTGCGCACGGCGCCGCCGAGGCGCTTGCCCGTGTGCAGATGGATGACGTCGAGCTCGGGCATGGCCCAGAGCTCACGCATCAGCGAGAAGGAGAAGAGGTTGCCGCCTCGGTGGTCGAGCTCGGTCTTGGCCTCCTCGTGCAGCCCGAAATAGGGGTAGAAGTAGGGCGTGCGTCGGATCGGAACGCCGCCTAGCTGTTCGACATCCTTGGGGCTGAGGGCGTTGGGACAGAGGATGGAAGTTTGCTGCCCGGCGGCGATGAGTCGGCGGCTGGTTTCGAGGATGACCGTCTCGATGCCGCCCCAGGCGCTGGCCTCGAAGCGTCGAGGGATTTGCACGCTGTGGATGGGCGCGTCTGGGCGTTTTCTTGTCGATTGGGCGCTTGGCCTGTTCCCCCAAGTTGTTGTTCGTCGAGGCCAGCTCATGCTTTCCCCCTTGTCCGCACCCGTTTTCGTGAGTCGAGCAGTTGCCTCCACGATGCGCGCGGGGGCTTCGCTGGCGCTGCCGCCTTGACTTCGGCCAGAAAGAGCTCGAGGTCGCTGACGTAGCGCTCCATGCTGTATTCTCGTCGAACCTGTTCCAGCGCGCGCTCGGCGAGCCCCTTGGCCAGCTTGGGATGCTCGATAAGGCGCTGTAGGTGGGCCGCCAAGGTGACCGCATCTTCTTTGGGGAAAACCAGCGAGTTTTGCCCATCCACCACCAGCTCGCCGTGTCCTCCATCGGCGGTGCTGATGACCGGGGTGCCGCAGGCCATGGCCTCGAGGTGGGTGAGGCCAAAGGGCTCGGCCCAGCTCGACGGGAAGACGAAGATATCGTGTTCGCGGTAGAGCGCTGGGAGCTGTGCGTGGGGCAGCTTGCCGAGGAAGTCGATCTGTGCAGGGCCCTCGTCGGCGCGGCGATGTAGCTCGGCGAGGTATTCCTCGGGGCCGCCGCCTGCGATGCTCAAGCGTGGGGGCTGCTCGGGGTATTGTTGGGCGACCCGGTGCATGGCGTCGATGAGGATGTGTACGCCTTTGTAGTGGTGGAGCTGTCCGACGTAGAGCACCTTGGCAGGGACGCCGAGCGCGCCGGGTTCATCCTTGGGGTCGAAGCGCTCGATGGGGATACCTTGGTGGATGACCTTGGCGTTGGGGATGGGCAGGCCTCGGGCGAGCAGATCGGCCTTGAGGCGATGGCTGATGCAGGTGACGTGGTCGAGCGAGATGCCCTGCAGGGTGTTCTGGGCGAAGATGCTGCGATCCAGGGTCCATGAGGCGAGGCGCCGCGCCTGGGGTTTGCAAGCGAGCGGAAACTTGAAAGCGAGCGAAGCGAGGCCCCAGTCAGCATCTGTCTTGAAAGAGATCGGCAGGTAGGAGGCGAGGTGCTCGTCGTTGAGGGTGAGCGCGGTGGGCAGGCCGCTGTCCTGCAGCGCGCGCAAGGCGCCGATGCCAAGGCGGAGCTGGCTCCAGACGAAGGCGAGGTCGAAGTCTCGGCCGCGCAAGAAGGCGCGGACCTGTCGGGCGTTGTGCAGGTCGGCGCGCAGCCTGCGGTGGCGTTGCAATCCGGCTTTCTCGGAGAAGGGTGTGTAGAGCTGCAGCAGGCGATGGACCTGAGCTTGCTCGGGTCCGGTGCGCTGTGGGTTGCGGGTGCTGAGCACCTCGACCTGGTGTCCGCGGGCGCGCAGCCTGTCCACCACTTGTTCGCAGAGGATTTCGTAGCCGCCGAGGATGTCGGGTGGATAGAGGTTGCTGAGCACCAGTATCTTCATCTCTTTCTCCGGCGTTTTTTGTCGATTGGGCACTTGTTGATTGGGCGCTTGGCCTGTTTCCCAAAACGTGTGGGGCAGGCTTTCCAGCCTGCCTCTGTGGGGGCCGAAGCCTCCTGCTGCAGGAACCAAAGTAGCAGCCTGCTCGCGCCGTGACCAGGATAGGAACGAGGAACGAGGGGCGAGGGTGTAGGGGCGAGGGCGTAGGGGCGCGATTCATCGCGCCCGCGAGGTGCCGTGGCCGGGATAGGAACGAGGAACGAGGAACGAGGGGCATGGGTGAGGGCGCGATTGATCGCGCCCTCACGGAGCCGTGGCCGGGAAGGGCCGTCATCACTCGCCTGTCTTGGTCTTGGAGACGGTGGAAGCAGCAAGCTGTCCACACGCGGCTTGGAGCTCGCCCCCTTTGGACGCTCGGATTT
>JAVFAO010000549.1:0-4046 GCA_034002465.1 Myxococcota bacterium | reverse complement strand
CAGCCTTGCCGCGGAGCAAAAAAGTTCAGCGCCACAGTCACATGCCAGGAGTCTGCGGTGTTGATTCCCCATCGCGCCAATCGCGCGGTCGAGTGACGAGCTGAACGAACAGGCCAAGTGCCGCGCACTCTCCGTACGCTCGCCCCCGCAACTGCCTTCGACACCAGCCACCGAGGAAAGCAGCATGAACGAGCAGACCCTGTCCTCCATCGCCGATCCCAAGTCCATCATCGTCGTGGCCCAAAGCGACCACTTCAAACCCTACGCTTTCCAAGTCGAAGCCGCCGACGCCCTCAGCCGCGCCTTCGGTCCCAAACGTGCTGGAATCCTGCGGGTTCCCACCGGCGGCGGCAAAACCGCCATCGCCGTCCGCTGGCTGCTGCAGAACCATGTCGCCAAAGGCGGTCGCGTGCTCTGGCTGGCGCACCGCGGCTTCCTACTCGACCAAGCCAAGCGCGAGTTCGCCAAACAGAGCGCCCTGGCCCAACCCCGCACCGAGCTGCGCTGCGTCACCGTGGCTGGCGACAGGGCCCGTTGGAGCAACGTCTCGACGGCGGACGACCTGATCCTGGCCAGCATCCAGAGCACCCAACGCGAGGACACCCTGGGCTACCTCGATGTGCTCGTGCAGCAGTCCAAGCAGGGGCTCTTCGTGGTGGTCGACGAGGCGCACCATGCCTCCGCCCCGAGCTACGTGCGCGTGCTCAAACGACTTCGCGAGTACCCCTGTCGCGTCCTGGGCCTCACCGCCACCCCCACACGCATGCTCGAGGCCGACGAAAACCGGATGTGGCGGCTCTTCGACAATGAGCAGCTCTTCAGCGTAGACCCCACCCAGCTCATCGCCGACGGCATCCTCTCCAAGCCGACCACCGAGACCGTGCAGACGCACGTCGAGGTCAATCTCCAGGCCGACGAAATCCAGGCCGTGCAACAACGCGGTGATCTCAGCAGCAAGGTCCTGCAGAGGCTCGCCGAGAACGCGCCCCGCAACAAACTCATCGTCGAACACTACCTCGCCCACCAGGAGCGCTATCGCGACACCATCGTCTTCGCTGCAAACGTGGCCCACGCCGCAACGCTGGCTGACGAATTCAAGAAGCACGGCGTCGCCGCCGCCCACGCCTCGTACTCGACCAAAGACGCCGGAGAGGTGCTGCGCCAATACTCCGAAAAGCGGGGGGTCAAGGTGCTGTGCAACGTCGAGATGACCACCGAAGGCTTCGACGCGCCGCACACCCAGACCGTCTTCCTGGCGCGCCCCTCGCAATCGAAATCGCTGCTGTGGCAGATGATCGGCCGAGCGCTGCGTGGTCCGGCGGCCAACGGCACCAAAGACGCCTACCTCGTCACCTTCGTCGACACCTTCAAGGACTTCCACCCGCTCGACGTCTCTCAGGAGCTTCGGCAGTCCGAACTGGGAGAGCTGCTCGAACCCGAGCGCGTCGCAACCGTGCCCGTCGAGCTTCAGCACATCTCCCCGGCGTTGCTACGCGAGCTCTATGCGCTGCTGAGCAGCAACACCAAGGGTGAGTTCGTCGGCGTCCACGAGTGCATCCCCCAAGCTTGGGCGAGCTGGGAAGAAGAGTACGAAGACGACATCCAGACGCGCCACGTGCTCATCTGGGACAACCAGCGACTGGGCTACAACCTGCTCCGTGACGAGTTCCTCGACAAGCCAAAGTCGCCCATCCCAGAGCTCGTCGACGAAGCCGAGGCACGCCAGCTCATCGGGCTCTTCTTCGATGACTGCCCCGATCCGCGACCGCGCTGGCAGGATATTGCGGCACTGCTGCAGGCCAAACAGAAGGGCTGCGAAATCCTCTGGTACAGCTTCCCCGAGCGCGACGCCATCGATCCACGCCACTTCGCCCAACAGTTCTATGAGGACAACGTGGGCGAGCGCGATCAGGAGACGCAACTGCGGGCGTTCTGGGAGAGTAACGCCGTGGCGCGGCTGGTCTACAAGGACGTCTTCGAGAACTACCTGGAGGACGTGAAGCTCTACAAGGCGCTGGAGAGCGAAGCGCGCTCCCGTCCACAACCAGACCCGGTGCTGCTCCGTCTGCTTCCCACCGAGCGGCTGGAGCAGTGGCCGGACGGCCAAAGCTGGAACCTGATCGCGCTGCGCGAAGCGGTGCTCAGCATTCCAGGTCACTTTCCTGGGGGAGCACCCGAGCTGGGTGAGCTCGTCTACGATCCGCCAAACACCCCGGTCGGAAAGTACTGGGCCTTCTACCGACACAGCGATCGGGCGATCCATGTGCACCCGCTCCTGGACTCACCGTCAATCCCGCGTTTCGTCATGGAGTTCTTGATGTATCACGAGCTCCTCCATGCCGACATGCCCACCCTCAGGCATTCGAAGGAGTATCGCGTGCGCGAGCGTCGCTTCGTCCCCACGCAGGAGGCCATCGACGACGCCCTCGCCAGAGGCTTCGAAGCGCCGGTGGAGCGCGCAGGCTGGCGCAACTTGGCCACCCAGTTCCTCCACACCACCTGGGACCGCTTCAAGTTTCACCCCTAGAAGCATGATTCACGACCCGCTCTGGCGACCGCGGGGCGCTCCTGCGATACTGCGGCACACAGGTGTGGCCCCGTGTCGACGGCGGATACGCGGCCTCGCCCATCGGGGAGGTCGTGAATGACAGGCCGTCTGCGTTGTCCTCGCCACGACAGCGAGCTCGAGGAGCAGCGTCGTGGACACTGGCTCTGTCGCATGTGCCACCAGGAGGCGCTTGCCGCCCTGCCCCGCTTCGACGCCTTTCCAAGCTTCGTCGCCGAAACGCTGAAGGCAGCGCACGATCCTCGACTGCGATGGGGCGAAGCCGCCGACCCTGCTCGCCGCGGCGTCGAGGCAGCGCTGCGTTGGCTCGCGCTCGCCGCTTTGGCCGAAAACTTCGCCTCAGCTCAGCCCAGTCCGTCAGCGTTCTTCGTGCTGCAAGACCTGCAACAGGCCTCGCTCAGCCAGTGGGCCCACTGCGCCCGACGACTCATCGCGGCGCAGGGCGGCGAGCTCGCGATGCAGTGGAGAGCTCTGGATGCCAAGCAAGGCAACGCCTCGCTGCTCGAAACCGTCGTGAAGCTGCGAAACGACTGGGCCCACTCTTGCCGTTCGGGTGAACACCCGGACGACAAGCAAGCAGAGCGCCTGGTTGCTGAAGCCAACGCGCTCTCAGAGCGTCTGGGCAAGCTCCTCGAGACCGCAGGCTACGAGCTCCGCTGTGGTGCGCAGCGACTGCACGGTGCGCCTTGGCCCAAGACCAAGTTGCGAGAGCCGCTGTTGCTGCGCAGCCGTTCACACGACGAGATCACCCTGTCTCCGCTGTGTCGGGTGTTGGACAGCGAGACAGGCGAAGCACAGCTCGCCGTCCTCGCAGGCTATGACGCCAACAAGCGAGAACTCCTCTACGAGACGGCCTCCTCGAAACTGCGGGCACCGTCCGACGAGCTCGAGAGCTGTGTCGAGCAGCTCGAAAAGAGACTGTCGTTTTCACCAGATAGCTGGTTCGCCTTCGTCAGAGAGCAGTTCAAGCAGCAACACGAACCACTGGAGGGACAGAGCGCTTGGCCATTGCATTCGCTCGCATTGCCTCAGAAGCTTTGGACAGAATACACTGGCGAGGCAGGGGCCACACAGAGCGTCGCGCTGGCGCGCGCATGTCTTCGCCGCGAATGGCCTACCTTGTTCTTCACCTCTGCGGAGCTGAGGTCGAGCAGACCCCTGGAGGAGGTGTTCCGCCAACGATTGCCTTTCGTCAAGGGCAGCAGCCTGGTGTCGATGCTCAACGAGTGTCTGCGCATCACCAAGACCGAGCGGCAGCTCGTCCTGTTCTTCGACGGTCTACGGCGCTCTGGAAGCAGGGCGCGTGAGCTCGCGCGCTGGGTCGCAGCTCTCGAGCAAACGCCTGGACTCGAACGCCTTCGCCTGGTGGGCCTCTTCGCGTCGGAGGAAGCGGTCGCAGCCTGTGCCATGGGAGCGATGGCGTCGCAGGCGTTGAAGTCCGTGCTGCTCTCGCTGCTGGGTGGGGGTGGCGTCCTGCGTT
>JAVFAO010000548.1:0-4055 GCA_034002465.1 Myxococcota bacterium | reverse complement strand
GGCGTGCAGATATTCATCGCTGAGCGTTCCCGCTCTGCCTTCGAGCAGTGAGCGAGGCAAATAGAACTGCTCCGGTTTGAAGTCGACACAGAAAGCGATGAGCAATGGAACGATCGGGGCGAATTGCGGAAGACTGAAGAGCTCGCATTCTCCCGAGATGCGAAAGTCACTCAGGTCCTGATTGAACTCACCATTCACCAAGCAGTGTTCGCGATGCGGACCTTGCCTGAGAACTTCGAACTGGCTCTCTTTCCAGGCCTTCCCCTGGCTCACGAGCGAAGCGGTCAGGTCTTGGAGCTGGACGCGCAAGCCCAGAGGGAGGAGCTGGTCGAAAACGCTGATGGACGTCGCTGGGAGCTCTCGTCGTTTGAGGGCGCGCAGAACCTCCGCGCGCAGTCCCGAGTGGCGCAGCGCCAGGGCCTCGAGGCTGAAGAGCGCAAGGTAGTAGCGACGCGGTGTCTCACATCGACTCCAGGCGAGCCGAGCCAAGCGCATCGAGAAATCGCTCCAGCGAGCCGCCGCCCAGAGCGTCCGCGTCAGCACACCAACGCTGGCGCTCCTGATGCCAGTCCATCCCAGGGCAAAGCGGTCGGCGAGCTCGTCGGGGATGTCGATGCGGGAGGGACTCAATGCCGAGAGCACCGCGTAGTGCGCTGCGGTCCAGAAGTATTGATGCAGCTCGAGCACCTGCTGCCGCTCACGCCGCAGTTTGAGTGAACCGGCCCGCAGCACACGAGCCATCGAGCTACGCAGCTCGACGGCCAGCGCCGCGGCACGAAAAGACCGCTCGAGATAGTGATCCGAGAGCAACGGCGCAAGCGCGGCACCAAGCAGGAAGTCCTCTCGACAGAAGTGAGCAGCGCTGCTCTCGAGGCGGCGAAACATGGCTCGAATCCGCTTGGCGTTGGTCGTTTGCGCCACATGCAGCGCTTCCCTCACGCGCGTGACGCGACGCTTGAGCCCCTCGAGCTGGTGTCGCGTCAGAATCGGCAGCGCACCAGTACTCATGCCCTCTCCCAGGCAAGTGACGAAGTGCCCCGCTCGGCTCACCACCACGTGCGGCCCCTCAGGCTCGAACCAAAGCGCCATCGCCAGACGCTCTGCATCTTCGGGCATGGGCGCGAGGGCGACAATCTCGCGTACGAGATCGGGATCGTAGTAGAGCGACAGCGCCAGGCTTTGGTCCTCTTCGGTGACCCGGCTCAGACGCTGGAGAAAGTGGAGGTCGTGGCTCATGACGCTCCTTCTGGGCGCTGGTTCATGCAACAGTGCTTGTACTTGCGGCCGCTGCCGCATGAGCAAGGCTGATTGCGGCCCGGTTCCGAAGCTTTGCGCACGATGGAGGGCGTCGCGTTCTGCAGCGACTGCTCGCGCATGAAGGCTAGCAGAAAGGCATCGGGGATCTCCCGCATCTTGTCGCAGTAGACTCGTGGAAGGTACAGTCGTTCGGGGCTGAACCCGAGGCAGCTCGACAGCAGCAGGAGCACCAGTGGGGTGTCCGCGGGAAAGGAGAAGATGCAGTCGTGGCCAGAGAGGAAGAAATCGCGTAGATCCGGGGCCAATTCGCCATCCACACAGAATGCCTCCCAAGACTCGGGCGGCACTGCGTCCTTGAAGATTTTGAGATAGGCGTCCTTCAGACCGGGCAGCTCGTCCAGAATCACGCGCGAGGCCTGCTCTTGGAGTATGGGGCAGCACTCGCGGGGAAGCATGGCGTCGAAGTAGGGGGACGCCGTGGGTGGAAGCTCCTTTCTTTTGAAAGCGCGTAAGACCTCGGCGCGAAAGCTCGAATGGCGCAGGGCCACGGCCAGCATCCCAAAGACGCCAAGGTAATACTTGTTCGGTGTCAGGCAGGCCGCCCACGCGCGCCGCAGCGAGGGCATCATCGGCTTTCCCGCACGTCCGGTGGCCCAGAGGCTTCTCACCAAGACGCCCAGATTGGAGCTCCTGATCCCAGCCCAGGCAAGAAGGAGGTCGTCTTGGATCTCTCGCGGCAGGGCACTCAGCTCGGCAGGGTTGAGTGCGGTGAGCACGGCATAGTGGGCAGAGGCCCAGTAGAGCTGATAGAGCAAGAGCACTTGCTCGCGGTCGCGCGCTCGCTTGAGTGAAGCGGAACGCAAGATACCCGCAATGGATTGGCGAAGCTCCAGTGCAGTTCGTCCTGCGTGCAAGCTCAGGCTGAGGTATCGCAAGCCGGCGAGGGGGGCCAGGGTAGCAGCGAGCTGAAAGTCCTCACGGAACAGGTTGTGTCCAGAGATATCGATCCGTCGGAACAGGGCATGGCAGCGCTTGATGTTCTCGGGTGTCGCCACGCGTATCGCATCACGGATTCGGGCAGCCCTGAGCTTGATGCCCTCGAGCTGGTGTCGGGTCAGGATCGGCAGCTCCCCCGTGCTCATGCCCTCGCCCAGACAGGTGACGAAGTGTCCTTCTCTGTTCACCACCACGTGCGGCCCCTCAGGCTCGAACCAAAGCGCCAGCGCCAGACGCTCTGCGTCATCGGGCATCGGCGCAAGTGCAACAATCTCTCGCACGAGCTGGGGGTCGTAGTAGAGCGACAGCGCCAGGCCTCGGTCCTCTTCGGTGACCCGGCTCAGGCGCTCGAGAAAGTGCAGGTCGTGGCTCATGTTCTTGTCCATTGGGCGCTTGGCCTGTTCCCCCAACTTTTCGTCGATGGACTGAGCTTCGCTTCCGGGTCATTGCAGCACATAGGAACACATCTCCGAGCGCTGCAGGCTTGCCTGGGTTATAGCAGCGTCCGGCGGCATCTTCCAGGCAGGTGGCCACGCCGCTTGCCCCAGAAGCCTCCGCTTGACAGCCATCACAGCTCTCGCCAGAGTGAGCCGTGCTTCACGGCGAAGCTCTGCTTTGCAGAATTGCCGTTTTCCCATTCTGGATGCGCAGATTCCGCCCAACTTAGCACTTCTTGTCGATTGGGCGCTTGGCCTGATTCCCCCACTTCTTGTCGATTGGGCGCTTGGCCTGATTCCCCCACTTCTTGTCGATTGGGCGCTTGGCCTGATTCCCCCACTTCTTGTCGATTGGGCGCTTGGCCTGATTGCCCTCACTTCTCAGGAGCTTCAGATGCACCGTTCCTGGCCACACTTCACCCGGCTGTTGCTGCTCTGCGCTGCCTTGCTCCTCGCGCCCTCCTGCGACGACGGCAGCGAGCCCAACGATGACGTCGACGCCTCCGAGCCAGAAGAAAAGTGCTCGGTGACCGCCGACTGCAGCAAGATCAATTATGTCTGCACCATGGAGAATGTCTGCCGCCCCATCAACTCCGACCGACCCTGCCTCAGCGACGGCGACTGTCTCGGCAACGAACGCTGCTCCGAGCAAAAGCTCTGCTACGTCCCAGGTGTCGACCCCGACGCCGACCTGAGCGAAGTCTCCGACCAAGAGGAGCTGCCCGACGAGCTCGAGCCCGATGAACTCGATGATGACAAAGGCGAGGAAATTCGCGACACCACACCACCCACCGTGGTCGCCCGCAGCCCCGAGCCCGACGCCGTCGACGTGCCCCTCGACGCCACCATCACGGTCGGCTTCGACGAGGCCATGTTCCCCTCGACCGTCCAAGACCTCGCCAATTTCGTGGTCAAGGACAGCTCCAACCGCGTCATCGACGGCAGCATCGCCTGGAACGACGCCACGTTGACGGCCACCTTCACCCCCACCCAGCCCTGGTGGCCGCTGTCTACCTACAGCGTGACCTTGAACTCGGGCATCATGGACCTGTCACGCAACTCGCTCATCGAGCTGCGCTGGAGCTTCACCACCACCCAAGCCGGGGACGCCTCCTTCTATGCGCAGCTCGCCCGAGCCTACGCGCCGGTCATCTACCAGGATGTCGCCGACACCAAACTCGACGTGCCCCTGCAGGTCGACTACGACGGCGACCTGCGGCCCTACAACAACGCCGCCAACATCAACTCTGGTCAGAAGGCCGCCACCCTCTACTACAGCGTCGCCGAGACTGAGACCCACTTCTTCATCCACTATGTCCTCTACTACCCGGTCTACAAAGCCAGCAGCAGCGCCGAGCGCCAGGT
>JAVFAO010000547.1:0-4061 GCA_034002465.1 Myxococcota bacterium | reverse complement strand
ACGTGCCGTAGCGCCTATACGCAGCAAATGACCCGACAGTTCCCCGAAGAGGCAGAGCTCAACCTCGCCGCTGACAAGCTGGGCGAGGCCACTCTCCTCCTTGCGACCAAGCAGCAAGAGCTCGAGCAGCGCTTGCTCGAGCTCGTGGCTCGCCGCGTCACTCTGAAATGGACCGACTGGACAGCCGACCGCGTCGCCCGCGGCGTCCTCAACGCTGCCGAAGCACATGACGGCAAGAAAGGCGGGCCCATGGCCGCCGAGGTCGCGCCCAACGGCATCACACCCATCGTCAAACCTCTGGGCAGCAAAGAGGTCGCCGAGCTGCGCAAGCTCGAGCTCCGCCTCACCGCGCTGACGGGCAGGTGGGAGGCCGCTGCCGCCCAGCTTGCCTTGGTCGTTCGCGCGCGCGAAGCCTACGAGGCCGCCCTCAGCGCTCGTGAGGAAGGCTACTCCGCCGTCGGACTCGCCCGCGCCCAACGCGACCTGGCCAAGGAGGACTTCCTCGACGCCTTCGCCGAGTTCAGCGGCCGAGTGAAGACGCGCTTCCCGCGTGACCGCGAGATGCAGCAGATGTTCTTCGATAGCGAAAGAGAGTCGTCGGGCGTCAGCAAAGACGACGACGACAGCGAACCCGAGAACTGACACACCGTCGGCTTCCCTCCGCGCGGGGAGCTTGCGTGGCCACCGACGCGCGCCGCACGGCGCGGCTCACAGCTCGGCACCTGGTCCGAGGCCTCGCCACCGAATGAGCGAGGTTGAGAAACCGGGTGGTCACGACTTGCTATGATACCGCCGCCTCGTCCTCGTCGTGCAGCAGCCCGCCGCGTGGTCGGGGGGGTAGGAGAGCACTTCGGAGCTGCGTTCCGCAGTCTGGGTTGCTGAGCCCTGGCTACACAAGCTCGGACCCAGAGGAGGCCCCAGAGTAGGGTTGAGTCGTTGGTTTTTCAAGGGCGGCTGTGAAGGACCCGGCGGAGCGCAGGGCTGCGGAGGCAGAACACGGCTGAGACCGATTCGGTCCACTCTGTTGCGTGCCCCGTTGACAAGGCTTCGTCCTTCGTCGCAAAGTGTTCTGGGCAAGAAGGATCCATGGCGCGCTGTGACACAGGAGAGGCCGATGACCGCGAAGAGTCCTTGGACGCAAGTAGAGGCGGAGCTCGCGGCCCTCGACGATGGCGGCAACGGCGCCGTGATCTTGACCCACCCCTCGAGTGAGCACACGCGCCTGACGCTGGGGCGTGCACTCCGTTGGGCGTTGAAAGGGCAGACGCTCAGCTTCAACGCGCTGGTCGGCTGGTTCGGACACTCACAGGGGAGCGCCGCGGCCGACGACCCGGCCGCCATCATTCTACAAGAGGGCCGGGAGGTCTGCGAGCACCTCTCCAAGCAGCCCCCCGATTCGAACTGGCGCGGCTTTCGCCTGCTCTTCGGCCGTGCGAACACCAACGATGCGCGCGCTGCCCTCTGGGCCTGGTACTGGCTCTCACGTTGGAGCCGCGAGCAACCCTTGGTGGCAGCCCAGTGGCGAGAGGAGCTGCTCGCCGCCGTCGGCAAACGCGGCTTCGACGCCGTGGCCACCGAATGGTGCGCTCCAGAGCCCCAGCCGACCACCCCCACTGCCTGGCGTATCGATGATGTGGCACAAGCGGAGACGGCTTTTGGACTCGAGAGCAGTGAGTCCAGAGCGCTGTGGGCGCGATGGCATCAAGCGCCTTGTTCGAACGCTCACTTCGAGACGGTCGCGCATTTGCTGACATACCTCGTCCTCATGCGCGCCGATATCCGCCTCGGCGCCAATCATTCTCAGGCGCAGCGTTGGATGGCCGATCTCTTCCATCCCAAGCTCTACGTCATCGAACGCCCTGAAGACAGCTTTGTGCTCTTGGGCTCGGGCAACTGGTCGACCCCAGCATTCACGCGCGTCGAACGGCAGGACCAGTGGACGAGCGCGAACGTCGAGGTCGCCACGATGTTCAGACTGGCGTCTCGAGCCTGGGCCCCCAACTCAGACGACCTGTCTACCGCGGCTCGCCTTGCCTACACAGCCTTTCGCCTCTTCGACGAGAGTCGTCTCTTTGCCGTCTGGGAGCCGTCGGCGCCCTTACCCCTCCCCCACGAGGCCTTCTCGCTGCTCTTTGAGATGGAATCCGTCCAGGCCGCCGCGCCAGCCGCTCCCCAACGTGCCATGCCGAGCAGCAGAGCGCCCCTCGCCGAAGCGCTGGCGGGCATGATCGAGCGCGTGCTTGGTTTCGAGCACACGGAGGTTTTGGCTCGCTATGACGAGCTCTTCGGCGCGCTCCTCTTCGGGGGCAAGCGCCCCGAACGCTATCAGGTCGACGGCGCGCTGCGGCTCATTCACCTGCTCGAGCACCGCCTGCAGGGGGAGCGTCGTGCACGCGGCGCCTTTCTGACCGATGAGCCAGGCCTCGGGAAAACCCTGGTCGCGCAGATGGTCGCCGTCTACGCTATCGCCGACCGCTTGCTCGAACGTCATCGCTGCGGCAGCGTGCTTCCGCTGCGGGTCACCATCGTCGCCCCGGCGCGTTTGCTCGGTGCCAACGCCACGGGCGACGCGCACCTCAGCGGCTGGGCTGCGGCCTGGCACGAGCTCGAAGCAGTGCTGCGCTCGGTGCTCACTGCTGGCTCTCGAGCGGTCTCCGAGCAAGAGGCGAACAGCCTCGTCGGCCTTGTCTCCGTCCGGGTGCTGTCGACACAGTCCTTCGGTCGGCGCCTCGACGATGAGCTCGGCCAGCCGAAAGCGGCCGTCGTAGCGGACCTGTTGCACGTCGCCTGCTCCGAGGTCGTGCTCCTCGACGAATCGCACAACTTTCGAAATCCCGAGAGCCGCTCAACTCGCGTGCTCCGTTTCGTGCTGTCGCTTCCAGTACCACGCGAGGATTGGCCCATCTTTCTCCAGTCCGCCGACAAGAACAGCCAGCCCGTTGAGCTGCCGGCCGCGCCTGCGACGGGATGGAGGC
Organism: Myxococcota bacterium; assembly: GCA_034002465.1. GTDB lineage: Bacteria > Myxococcota_A > Bradymonadia > UBA4248 > JAVFAO01 > JAVFAO01. The sequence continues at coordinate 1,086 of JAVFAO010000547.1, read as the reverse complement.
CCTTTCGCAGTGTCCTGTGCATTTCGGCAACGCCTTTCAACAATCGCCTCGTCGACTTCGTCACCCAGGTGGGGCACTTCGCCCGCTGCCAACTGTGGGTGCTGCCGAAGGGCGAGAGTGTCGAGCAGATGCCGCTGCCAGGAGAGGACTTCAGCTCACTTCGCCAGCAGCTCGAACAGTGGGCGGGCGGGCAGTGCGCGGTCGAAACAGCATTCCTGGAGCTACTGTTGCGCTGTCGTCCACACTTCGAAGGCCAGCGTGCGCTCGATCCGGACGACCTCAGGCTCGAGCACGTGGAACAGGCCGGCAAAACCGCCAGCGCGTCCTCGACCTCCGATGGCGGTCCTCTCTATCGTTGGGCGAAGCGCTACGAAGAAGGGCTCGCACAAGATTTCAACACCGTCACCGAATGCCTCCAGCTCGTGGCCAACGATGGAGAGGAGACTCCGCCAGAACAAGCCGCGCTCGCTCGTAACCGCATCGACGCAGTGCTCGCTCGCCTGGTCGTGCAGCGCTCGCGCGGTCGCGTTCTACGCCATCTCGAGCTGGAGGCGCAGCGAAAGCTCTTCCGTACTCCCGAAATCCCACGACACCCGCTCCCTCTCAACCGTTGGGGGGAGGCCGGCAGTCACGCCCCGGTCTTCGAAGCGGGCGTTCTCTCCGATCTCTACGCGCTACTGGTGCCTTCCTCTGACGATGGGGAGAAGTTGCCGCCACAACCCGGTGCAACCTTGACCTTGTTGTCCTATCGACTGGGCGTCTTGCGCGGTCGCGCAGCGTCGTCGACCACGGGTGAGGCCGAGCTTGCTGTTCGTAACCTCGTCGGCTTTCAACTCGCTGGGCTCATCAAGCGTTTGCAGAGCAGCCCCTATGCCTTCCTTCGAACAGTGCTGCGCGGCCCGTTGCGTCGTGCCTTGTTTGAGCTCGCTTTGGTCGAGCGGGTTGCGAACACCGTCGAGGCTGGCACGGAGGCTGCCGCAAGCCTGGAGCCTGCGCTGCCGCTCCTTTCCTCGATTCGCACGCAGCTCGCTTCACGCACCGAAGTTGGCCCGGCGCTTGCCGAGCTGCTTGGCGGTTCCTGGGCCC
>JAVFAO010000546.1:0-4065 GCA_034002465.1 Myxococcota bacterium | reverse complement strand
TTCGATAGCTTCAGGTGGGCTATCCGACGCCGCAGCTCACGGCCATCCTCTGGAGCGATGCGAATTCGAATGAGAAAAGGCGCATCATAGGGCGTCTCATATCGGACACAGCGAACATCGGCAGCATCGACGCCCTCGAGTGCAGCATCGCCGAGCGCTGCGCGGGCACAATCGAGCTCTGCCGTCGAACACGAGCTCGTTGGCAACCCAAACGTTGCGTGCGCCACAACAAACAGAAGCAAGCTGCGCAGACGAGGTGTGCAACGCAAGCCACAACGGAACGCGTTGTTCATGGTGTTGCCCCCTGGTTGCTGTCCACCTCGATACTTTCGGTTGCCGGACCAGCCTCTGACTTGGTGTCGTGTTCAGAAGCGCCGCGGGAGGAATAGAGGGCAGTGTTCTTGACCGTCCACGGTCTCGTTGCAGTGGGAGTGGATCGTTTGCGTCGAGTAGCCTCCCCAGTCGGACCTGCTTTGCTCGGTGCACCGGCTCTGCTCATCCCAGGCCTCTTGGGAGGTGGTGCGAGGGTTGTCGGCTGTGTCATGTGCAGGAAGCTGCAGCCTGCCATCAAAAGCCAGGAGACAAAGACTCGCTGCGAAGCAAGCCCGAAGGGTGAGCGCCACGGATGGCGCGCAACAAGTAGTACCAGAGGAAAGCGTCTCAAGCTTCTCCTCGGTTCTCCCGCCGCGCCCAGCACCGCACAGAGCGCCACCTGCAAGCCCGTGCTGGTGGTCAATCTTTGTAATCCTTGATGCACGGCTCTGGAGAAGGCAGAAACGCGTCCTGCACCAGTTCGACGGGCTCGCCGTCGCTCGGAGCGACCGTCAGCCACTCGGCAGTGGGCGCACTGCTCCACTTGCTGAGGGTCTTCCCTTTCCGACTGCAATCGCGCCCACCTGCGAAGAGGAGCAGCTCGTCACCTCTGGTCTCGAGCTCGAGCCGATAGTGTCCCTTCTTGTCCGTGTGGGTCATCCGACCGGCCACCATCACTGGAATGCCCTTGTCGACCTCATCTGACTGAATCGTCCCAGAGACCGACACTTTTTGAACAGGGAGTTGCTTGGGGAAATCTTCGAGGTGGAGCAGTTCGACCTCTTTGGCCTTGGCCAAGGCCAGGGTGTCTCCTTCTGCGGCGCTATCCAGGACGCAAAAATTCCAGAACCAGCTTGCGTACTCCCACTCGAAGGCCAAGGAATCAGCATTCACCACGCGCAAGATATGGTCGCCAAGGTGGGCAATCACCAGCCTCGAGCGTGGCGCGTAGCTGAGCTGCATCCACGGCTCAGTGCCCTGCTCATCCCAGTACCCATAGACTTTCTGTCCGAAGCTGATTTCGGTGCCCTTTCCAGTCGAGCGCTCCAAGGCGTACAAGCGCATCTCTGTGGGCCCACCCTTGAGCCAGACCCACTCGGTCGCGGTCATCACCCACACCTTCTCCTCGGTGAGCAGAAGGGAGACGGCCATGCGTCCCTTTCCTGGCGACCAGCGCCACAGCAACTTGTCCTTCGCCGGATCCACCGCCACCACGTCGCCCGTCCCGCTGTAGGCGACGAGCAACGCCGCGTCACCAAGCAAAGCACTGCCTGTTGGTTCGTAGGGATACCCTTCTTCGTATTGATCGCTCCGCGCCCTCCACGAGTCGCCAATGGCTTCGGCTTCGATTTCCTCGTACTGAAGTCCGTTTTCGAGGGTCAACTTGTAGATGGCCCCCCCTCCTTGGTACCACCGATCATCGAACAGGACTTCATACTCGAACTGATACCCTCTTCGTCCAAGCTCTTCGCCCGAGCCTGCGTCGACGAAGACACCCATCGGCGAATCTCCTAAGGCCATGTAATGGGCCGACCTCGGATCATCTGTCTCCTCATACAACCATCGCGACTTCGTCCCAACCGCCCATTTGGAGAGCCACTTCTTTTCGCTCGGACGCGACCACAGCAAGCTGTTGTCGGCAAAGGCCTTGGCACGCAGCTCACCCTCTTCGAGCTGAAGGTATGCCGGCGGATCGCTGCCCTCGACGAAATGGGCGCTGGACAACGTCGCTGTGTGCTTGCCGGAGGTGTCGAACACGAGCAGCTTCCCGGCATAGAAGATCGCCTCCCCACGAGGGATGACCACCTGAGCGCCTGCACAGTGGATAGGTGCCGAGCTCCGGCCATCAAAACAGCGCTTCCCGTCATCGGGCAGGGCAAAGGACAGCTTCGCCGCAGGAGCGCTGGGTGCCTCAATCACCTTGGGCACCAACAGTCCATGGAGGGAGACCACACAGAAACCCAGCAGCGTAATGATGGTCATTGGGTGGTGTCTCCTTGCTTGCCTGAGCTCGACCCGAGGAAGATGGTGCGGATGGCGTCCGCGTAGGCCTTCACCTCACTTTCGCGCCGTTTCTGCGCACCGCTAGCAGAGCGTTGAATCGTTTCTTGGTGGGCAACCTCACAGGTGATGATGGTCAACGCAGGGCGCGCATGAGGCCCCGACTCAATGGGGCGTGACAGGTAGCGTCCATGCGATACGCCCGCTTCCGCCATGACGCCATCGGTGTGAAAATGAGTGCGTTTGTCGAGCTCAGCCTCGCTCAATTGGTCGAGGTCGACACGCTTCCCCAGGTCGCGGTCCGCCTTTGGAACCGTCTTACTGACGAGAGCATCTGTATGCTTGCGTTGTTGTCGCTTCTGCTCCTCGTTGAGCTTCGGGTGTTGGTCGATCTCCTGAGTGCGCTGGTCGTACACCGCTCGCCCCATCCTTACGGCGAGCTCCTGGTCGGCCCGGTCTTGCTCTGCCAGGGCCGCCTTCAGCTCGGGATTGGCATTGATTCGATCGAGGTAGTCATGATCGCGTGCTGGCTGAGCGTTTCCTTTCTCATCCGCAGCGGGTATCCGCTTGTCGACGAAGAATCCGTTGCTCCCAGCACCTGCTGTCGTGTGAACGCTGATGACGCGAGAGGGCTTGAAGCGGCTGATCAGATCCAGCAACGCCACGTTCTCAGGCAGTATCTCTTCGCCATTCTTGCCTATCCCTTGATACGGGAGCGCCACGTTCCCCTCCTCGTCCCGGTGGCCTACGCCCTCCTGACACAAGTTGCGGTTCGGCTCGACCAGACTGTCACCGCTTCCATACTCGCGCTCATACTGGGGTTCGCCTTTGGAGGGTTGCTCCTTGCACCCGTGGTCGACAAACAGCATCGGCACCACGATTGCGGAGTAATAGGGCTTCTGCGGCGCTTGCTTGAGATCCTCGATCAGTCGCTCACAAACCTGGATGCCCGCTTGTTCGGTACCGTGAACCCCACCCAACACCAAGGCTCGCTCTGAGCTGCTTCCTTCGAAATAGTACGCCCGCACTGCCAACCCTTGCGAGCTCGTCATCAAGGTCCCCACATGACCAGATTCGCCCAGCTTGCTCGGCGCCTGGCCCTCGAACTTCAGTCGACGTTGCTCGAGAAGCTCTGCGGGCCACAGCGGTTCAGGACCGTAGTCGACGAGCTGTTCTGCCAACCACAGCAGCTCCTCTTCGGGCAGAAACATCTGAGCAATAGCCAAACGCATCATCTTGGGCAGGGACAGCGATTGTCCGGCTGCTTCGAAGCCACCGCTGATCGGACTGACCGCCCGGAGTGCATCTAGCTTCGCGGTCGAGTCAGACGCTGCAAAGACCTCTGGGTAGATGGCGCTCAGGGCTTCCCAAACATCCTCGAAGGAACCTACGGTCGCAGCACTTGGCTGTTCACTCAACAACAGTATCTCTTTGCATTCCGAAAACGGACTCTTCACGCTCTCGGAGGACTCGACGCTTTCACCATACAACACCTCCTCACCGGTCGCCGACAGCCGCAGCTCCTGCGACACAGGTCCCCCCAGAAACGCCGACACCACCGCCTCGGCCTCGGCTTCGAGGTCGCCTCGAGCCCTCGACCTCGCCTCCAGCTCTCCTGCGCTCGCCGTCTCCACCCGCAGCGTGGCGCCACCCCGCTGCTGCAGCAAGTGCGCCGCCTCGTGCGCCATCAGCCGCGCATCCTGCGCCAGCTCGGGCTTTGCCACCGCGATGCGCTGACCCCTCTCCGCCCGC
>JAVFAO010000545.1:0-4067 GCA_034002465.1 Myxococcota bacterium | reverse complement strand
AACCAACGTGCCCCAAATGCATGGAGCAAACCGATCAACGCGGTGGCTGCGTCGAGCGCATCCACGGACCTGAGCTCCCCGCTGTCTATGCCCTGCTGAATGAAGCTGCGCAAGGCCTCCACGTAGGTGCGATGGTTCTCGAGAAACTCGCCTCGCAGCCCTGGCTCCACCTCGACAGGGCAGTGCAGGGTCAGCAACGACGCCCGGAAGAGCTCTCTGTGCTTGACCCCGAACTGTGCCATTCGCGAAAGCAGCAGGCGAAGGCGCAGCTCGAAACTCAACGAATCGGGCATCATCGACTCGACCTGCTCGAGGCTTGCCTGCAACAGCAAACGCAACAGCTCGCCGAAGATTTCTTCTTTGCTTCTGAAATACTTGTAGAGACCCGCCGGGCTGTAGCCTGCTTCCTTGGCAATCTCATCCATGGTCGCGCCGTGGAACCCCTTCTTGGCGAAAACCGAAGCGGACGCCTCGGTGATCATGCTGCGCGTCATCGCGTGTCGCTTCGACGATGCCATGGTCTACTCCGCCTCCTGAGTCAGAAGCTCGGGCTCTGCGCGCCGCCCCGAGAGACGTCCCAACAGAACGGCGGCTGAATCAACGAGAGAATACACCACAGGGACCACCACCAAGGTCAACACCATCGACGTCGCGAGACCGCCAATCACCGTCACCGCCATTGGAGACTTGCCCTCACTGCCCTCCGAAATCGCCATTGCAATCGGCAACATACCGAAGATCATGGCGACCGTGGTCATCAGGATCGGTCGCATGCGCACCACTCCTGCCTTGACCACGGCATCCAGGGTCGACATCCCCTCGGCTTTGCACTGATTGGCGTAGTCCACCAATAGAATTGCGTTTTTGGTCACCAAACCCATGAGCATGATGAAGCCAATCATCGTGAAGATGGAAACCGGTGAGTCCGTCAGCACCAGCGCTCCCACGGCACCAATCAGAGACAGAGGCAAGGACAACATGATGATGAGCGGTTGCACCCAGCTCTCGTACTGTGCCGCCAAGATCAGGAATATCAATATGATGGCGAGGACGAGCGCCTCCACCATGCCGGCGATCGACTCCTCCAGAATCTCGCTCTCACCCGCCCAGGTCCCGCTTACCCCAGGTGGGAGCAGCTCTTTGGCCATGGCGTCGATCTCCTCCGTCGCCGCCCCCAGCGCCTTGCTTCCATCCAGGTTTGCTCGAACCGTGATCTGTCGCTGTCTGGCGTAGCGCTCGATGGTGGCGGGCCCACTGCCCGGGTCGACGGTGACCAGGTTGCTCATGCTCACCAACTGTCCGCTCGTCGAGCGCACACTGAGGTTGTAGATGCTGTCGGCGCTGCGGCGCAGCTCCTCGGGCAGCCGCACCCTCACCTCGTGACGTTCCCCATCGACGAGCAACTCGGTTGCCTTCTCGCCTGCGAACAAGGTTCGAATGGTCATCGCGATCATCACCATCGGAACGCCGAGATCCGCTGCACGGTTACGATCGATGCGAATGGCAAGCTCCGGCTTTCCCGCGCGGTAGCTCGTGTCCAGGTCCACATAGCCACCCTTCTCGCGCATCGCCGCGACCAACTTGTCTGCCGTCGCGGCGAGCTCCTCGTAGTTCTGGCCTTGAACGAGGTACTGAATCTGGGTTTCCCCCATGCCACCACCGGCAATGCTCTGCGCGTCCCCGAGCACCACTTTCACACCGTCTTGGCGCGCTTTCAGCACCTGCCTGACCCGGTCCATCAGCTCGAACTGTGAAAACATGCGCTGCTTTGGACGCACCATGTTCACCACGAACTCGCCGCGATGCACCTCTCCCTGGACACCACCGCCGATGGTGGTCATCACCGAGGTGACCCCTGCTTGCTCTCGCAGCAGCGCCTCCACTTCGGTGGCGTATTGGATGGAGGCATCGAGATTGCTGCCAATGGGCAGCTCGAAGCTCACTTTGAAAGCGCTCTGGTCATCCTTGGGCATGAACTCGGCCTTCAAGTCCTTGCCCAAATACATGCTGCCCGCGAGCACAGCGAAGGCCAGCAAGAGGGTAACGAAGCGCAATCGCATCGAGACCAGGAGGATCCGCCGATACACCCACTCCAATAGTTTGATCGGCGCATCCAGAATACGACCGACGAGCCCTGGTTTGTGGGGTTTGAGCCAACGAGAGGAGAGCATCGGCGTGAGTGTGAAGGCGACGAAGAGCGACACTGCCACGGCGAAAGCCACGGTCAGACCGAACTGCAGGAAGAAGCGTCCGATGATGCCTCTCATGAACGCCACAGGGACGAAGACGGCAATGATCGACAAGGTCGTCGCCAAGACGGCCAGGCCGATCTCGGCGCTCGCCTCTCGCGCGGCTTGCATTGCCCCTTTGCCCATCTGCAAGTGTCGGTAGATATTCTCGATGACCACGATGGCGTCGTCGATGAGAATGCCGATCGAAAGTGACAGGGCCAGCATCGTGATGATGTTGAAGGTAAAGCCCAGCGCCTGCATGAAGGCAAACGCAGCAATGACCGAGGTGGGCAGCGCGAGTGCGCTGATGATGGTGGCCTTCCAGTCGTGCAAGAAGAGCAAAATGATGAGCACCGCCAGGATGGCGCCAAAGACCAAATCGAAAAGCGCATCATCGATGGCGCGCACGATGAATTCGGAGTTATCCAGTGGAAGCGCCACGCTGAGGCCTTCCGGCAGCTCGATATCGTCGAGTGTCTCGCGGATGCCCTCCGACACCGAAACCGTATTCCCGTCAGCAGACTTTCTGATGACCAAGGAAACCGCCGGCTGACCGTTGTAACTCGAGTAAGAGCGCTGCTCCTCCTCACCGTCGACCACCTCGGCGACCTGGCCGATGCGCAGCGGTGAGCCGCCGATGGAGGCAATGATGATGTTCTCGAGCTCTTCGCGGCCGTGCACCTGTCCTTTGGTCTTGATCGAGAGCTCTTGGCGCCCGGAGTCCAGATTGCCACCCGGGACGTCGACGTTTTGCACGGCGAGCGCCTGCTGCACGTCACCGACGGTGATGCCGTGCTTCTCGAGCAGGGCAGGCTTGATGAGGACGTTGAACTGGCGCTCTTGGCCACCCACCACGTCGATGCCGCCCACGCCCTCGATGGTCTGGAGGCGCTGTTTGAGCACGTCGTCAGCGTAGCGGGTGAGCTCGCGGATGGGCTTGTCACCGTAGAGGGCGACGGTCATGATCGGGAAAGAGGCGAGGTCGAACTTCTGGATCAGCGGTGGCTCCAAGTCCGAGGGCAGTTCGCCCAGTATTCCGCTGACCTTGTCACGTATGTCTTGGATGGCGCGATCCGAGTCGACGTCGAGCTCGAACTGGGCGACGACGAAACCTACGTTCTCCATGCTGGTGGAGGTGAGGGTCTTGAGGCCACTGACGGTGTTGACCGACTCTTCGATTTTGTCGACCACCTTGCTCTCGATGGTCTCAGGGTCGGCTCCCGGATAGACGGCGGTAATGGTGACCACCGGAAAATCGACCTTGGGCATCAGGTCCACACCCATTCGGGTGTAGGCCAAAGCCCCGAAGACCACCAAGACGAGGATCATCACCGTCGCGAAAACCGGTCGCTTGATGCTGACATCGGCGAGCTTCATGGTGTCTCTCCGTCGGGATTCTCAGCTTGGTGACGGCACGAAGCGGCGTCGACGACGGCGATCTCGGCGAACATCCCGGCGAGCAAACGATGCTCGGGGTTGGGAAGCTCGGCCACTGCGGAGAAGCTGCGGGTCATCGGCACAAGCGCGGGTGAGATGCGCAGCAGGGGCGCGTAGCGGGTCTCACCAAGGGCGGGGAGATGGACCTTGAGGCAATCCCCAACACTGATTTCTGAGAATACACTTTCGGGAAAGGTGACACGCAAATCGATGGGATCAATCTGGTCGAGCATGGCGACCATGGTTGGGGGCATGTGCATGGCCAACGCCCCCTCATCGACCAGCCGCATGCTCACCATGCCCGTGAAGGGAGCGGTGGTGACGGTGTCTCGCAGGGCGTTCTGCGCCCGCTTCAACCCCAGACGAGCGGTGCGGATGCCCTCGTTGGCGAGGTCGAGC
>JAVFAO010000544.1:1338-4087 GCA_034002465.1 Myxococcota bacterium | reverse complement strand
AGGCGGAACCAGCGATCGCGCACGCCGTCTTCGACCAACGCGCGTAGCTGCTCGATGAGGCAGGCCGAGAGGTTGACGGCGCAGCGGACCTTGGGGTGGCGCTCCAGCATCCACGCCATGTCGTAGTAGGCACGAAGCGCATGCAGCCGAACCCAAGGCAGTCGCGGCTCGTCGTCTTCGACGGCGTAGGGAGGTTGGTGCATGTGCCAGATGAAGGCGAGGTGGACGGTGTTGCGCATGATGCTTCGGAAACGCTGTTGGTGAGTGTGGAGTGCAAGACGATGGTGGCCCGCCGGCTCTGGTCGCTCTGGAATCTATCGTTCGTTGCTGGCTGGCCTCAGACGCAGTGCTCTGGGAGAAGCAATCCCTCACATCGAGAAAAGGGCGAGGAGAATGAGGGCGATGAACAGTGCGACGATGGTGAGCAACCAGGGCAGTCCGAGGCCAGCGCTCTGTTGTGGTCGGCGCGCTTTTCGTCGAGGGGAGATGGTGTTGGGTGTGTGTGTAGGGTTCGGCTCGGTGGGTGTGCTGGCGGGGTGTGACGGGAGCTGACTGCTTTGGCTGAGCTCGGTGGGAGCAGAATTGCTGTCTTGCGCTTCTGCAGGGTGCTGAAATGGTTGGGTTTCTTGTCGATTGGGCGCTTGCCCCGCTCCCCCAAGTTCTTGTCGATTGGGCGCTTGGCCTGCTCCCCCAAGTTGTTCGCGCCGAGCCACTTGATTGCATTCGTTCGCTTTCGCGAGACCCTCGCAGCGCTGCGCAGGCGCATCGGATGCGCCCGCGACAGACGCAGACTCGTGCCTCGCTTCGCTCGCTTGATTGCATTCGTTCGCTTTCGCGAGACCCTCGCAGCGCTGCGCAGGCGCATCGGATGCGCCCGCGACAGACGCAGACTCGTGCCTCGCTTCGCTCGCTTCTCGTAGGATGTCTTGGACCACGTCGATGGGGATGAGGGTGCTGATGCTGGGTGACTGGTCGAGGGCGTTGAAGCTGGGAGCAGACTGTGGGCGGTTGGGCCCGATGGCGCGGAGTCGTTGGGGATCGAAGGCTTGCAAGTGGTCGAGGTCTTCGGCGTCGAACCAGGTCGAGGGGTCTTCGAGCTGTCCTCGGGCAGCGCGCTCAGCACTGTCTTCGAGCGAGATGAAGCGCTCGATTTCTTCTTGGATCATCATTTCGATGAAGCCGTCGTCGGGGCCGTGGCTGAGCTCGGCGTTCATGGTGGCACCGCTTCGCTTGACGAGCTTTGCGATGTCCTTTTGACCGACGGCGATGCGCTTCTCGAAGAGCCAGTTTTGGAGGGCTTCTCCCATCTCTGCGGCGTCGGCGTAGCGCCTGCTCTTGTCTCTGGCGAGCGCGCGACGGAGCAGCCCGTCGAGCTCTTCATCGACCTTGGGGTTGATGGGGAGCAGTGAAGGGACGAGGGCTTTGCGGACGAGGTCGAGGGTCTTGATTTCCTGTTCGGCGTAGAAGAGTCGTCGGGCGGCGAGCATCTCCCAGAGGACGATGCCGAGGGCGAAGAGGTCGGCGCGGGCGTCGATGGCGTCGCCGTAGGCGGCTTCGGGTGAGAGATAGCCGAATTTTCCTTTGACGAGGCCTGGTTCGGTCTTTTCGACTTGGCTGCGTGCTTTGGCGAGGCCGAAGTCGACTAGCTTCACCTCGCCGTCGTTGGAGAGGAGGATGTTGGGGGGGCTGACATCCCGGTGGACGATGGCCAGGTGTTGTCCAGCGGCATCACATTTTGCGTGGGCATAGGCGAGGGCTTTGCAGACCTCGACGGCGATGTAGATGGCGACGCCGAGCTCGAAGGGGCGTTCGTCGTCGAGTGCGCGTTCGAGGACCACGCGCAGGTTGGTTCCCTCGATGTGCTCCATGACGATGAAGTAGGTGTCATCGACGCGGCCGAGGTCGAAAACCTGCACGATGTTGCCGTGGTTGAGCTGCAGCGAGACCCTGGCTTCGTCGAGGAACATGCGGACGAAGCGCCGTTTTCGTGTGAGCGAGGGGAGGATGCGCTTGATGGCGACGGTTTTGTCGAAGCCTTGGATGCTGCTCGCCACACCGCGAAAGACCTCGGCCATGCCTCCAGCGTCGATGCGTTCGAGAATTCTGTATCGCGGCTGGGCCATGGTGTGCTTCGATGGCTGCGGTCAGCGTACATGAGCAGCGGGGAGGCAGGCATCGCGCACTCCGCCATGCAGCATGTGTAGCATAGCTGAGCGCGAGGGACGAGTCCGCGCGTGGGAAGAAAGCGAGGGGGGGTAGCCGAGCTCATTCGGCCTTTGGGGGAACAGGCCAGGCGCCCAATCGACAAGAACTTGGGGGAACAGGCCAAGCGTCCAATCGACAAGAACTTGGGGGAACAGGCCAAGCGTCCAATCGACAAGAACTTGGGGGAAGAGGCCAAGCGCCCAATCGACAAGAACTTGGGGGAAGAGGCCAAGCGCCCAATCTACAAAAACTTGGGGGAACAGGCCAAGCGCCCAACCTACAAGAAGTCTGCATTCAGGTAGAAAGCTGTGAGGTTTCGGGCGCGAGGGCTCTTGTTGAGGTAGTCGCGCCAGAAGGCTGCGGCTCGGGTGCCTCGAGGGCGGAGCTGTTTGGGGGGGAGTCCCATTTCGAGGCGGCCGAGCAGCTCGATGGCCTCGTCGAAGCCCGCGAAGAGCAAGCTCGCCCGATCTCCGACGCGGTGTGTGGCGTCGCGCAGTCCTCTGGCGAAGCGTTCGGCGTTTTCGCGGCCAGGCCAGGCCTCTGC
>JAVFAO010000544.1:0-1238 GCA_034002465.1 Myxococcota bacterium | reverse complement strand
CGAGCAGCTCGATGGCCTCGTCGAAGCCCGCGAAGAGCAAGCTCGCCCGATCTCCGACGCGGTGTGTGGCGTCGCGCAGTCCTCTGGCGAAGCGTTCGGCGTTTTCGCGGCCAGGCCAGGCCTCTGCGTTGTCGATACCGAGCTCACGCATGAGGCGGGAGAGCGCGCTGATGCGGGTTTCGTTGATCGGCACGGGTGGGCTCGTGGGGTGCCCAAGTGCGATGGAGCGAAGGAAGACGAACCAATCGGCGAGCTCGTCATCACTGGCGAAGACGAGCGCTTCCAGACCGAGGCGCTGCCAGGCGAAGGCGCGGGCGAGCAGCATCGCGTCGAGATGCGGGAGCTCTGCATCATGCTCGGCGTCGAGGAAGAGCTGTGCCTCGAGCTCGAGCGCGGGGTCGGGGAAGAGTTGGACTGCAGTTCCGGCGGGGCCAGCCTCGAAGACTGCGAGCTGAAACTGCTTCAGCCCCAAGGTCTTGGCGACCGTCTCAGCGCTTTGGAGCAGGGCATCCACGCGTGAAGACGGCAACGAGGCGCTCCCGCGTCGTCCGCGTTGTTCGAGGTTCTTTCGAAGCTGCGTTCGCAGCTCGGGACGCAAAGCGAGCATGAGCTCGACATGAGGCTGCCGCAGTTCGGCGGGGGTGATGGATTCGAGGGCGTTGCTTGGGCTGGCGTTCGAGGGAAGGGGGGGCGCCGCGTCGCAGCTCGGACCCGGAATGCGTAGCTCGAAGAAGCGTGCAACGGTCTGAATACGGCCCAAGGCGACAGTGCTCTGGACTGATGCATGAGAGCGGTGGCTGTCGGCGAGCGCATGGAGCAGCTCGGCGCTCAGAGGATCGTATTCTAGCGTATCCTCAACGAGCTGGACTGACTCTTCGCTCCGGCCCATCGCGGCGAGCACTTTGGAGAGCTGCAGACGGGCAGCAGCGAAACCTGGAGAGCCCGGTGTGAACCCGCGAAGGATGGCTTCAGCGCGTTCTGGTTGGGTCTGAACGAAGGCCTCGGCCTGGATGCGTCGCGCGTAGGCGAGATGTGTCGGCATCAGTCGTGATGCGTGTGCACTGAGGAGTTGGCTGACCCGCTCTGGTTGTTGTTCTCGCGCGTGTTGGCGCAACAGTGCCAGGACGGCTTGGTCGTGTTCGGGCCAGAGCTCGATTGCCCTGAGAAAGCTCTGTTTTGCAGCCTCCTGTTGGCGTAGCACTGCGTTTTAGTCTTCGGGGCTCGCCGCGAGCTGCATC
>JAVFAO010000543.1:1619-4101 GCA_034002465.1 Myxococcota bacterium | reverse complement strand
CCACCGAGCAGGTAGAAGTCGACGGCGCTGTTGGCGGCAAGTCCAGTTTTGTTGGGCAGCGTGAAGGTGTAGCCTTGGCCGTCGACGTCGGCTTCTGGGTAGAAGCCAAAGAGGCTGACGACGCCGGTGTCTTCGACGAAGCACAGGCCTTGGGCGCTGGCGGGGAGCCAGAGATCGGCGAGGTCATCGTAGCCGCCGGTGGTGGTGTAGAGGCGGGTGGGGACGATATCGAGCCGTGCGCCCGAGGCGAAGTCGACCTGTCGTTCGGCGTCGGGGTTGCCTTCTGGAGGAAGCGCGGCTGGGGGCGTGGCGAGATGGAGCACGAAGGGCGTGTCGAGGTCGAGGAGGACGTTGTCGGCGGGCGTGTCAACGTTGCAGTAGACGGTGACTCTGGGCTGGCCGGGTTGCATGACCCGCATGGTGACCTGCTTGACGCAGAGGCCATCGAAGGATTGCACGAAGTGGCCGTCTGCGGTGGTCGGCTCAGGTCGCAGGCAGACGAGCTGGTCGTCTTCTTTGCGCAGGCAGGGCTGGGCGCGGGCCTCGGCGAGGGGCGCGCCCGAGGCGTCGACCACCTGGCCCTGGATGCGGGCGATGAAGTGGCCGCCTTGGTTGCAGGCTTGCCAGGGAGGGAGCTCGTCTTGGTCGTCGTTGTCGTCGGGCTCGAGGTCGAGCTCGGATTGGTCGAGATCGGATTGGTCGACTACGCTTTGGTCGAGCTCGGTGTCGGGCTGCAGCTCGAGCTCGGGGAGCGCGTCGGCGTCGGCGTCCGCCTGGTCACTGAGCTCGGCGAGGTCGGAGCTGGGCGGCGGCTCGTCGTCGTCGCAGGCAGCGAAGGCGAAGAGCAGAGCCAAGCAGAGAGCGTTCAAGGGCCAGGAGGCATGCTGCGTAGAGGGGTGAGGAGAGGGCAGGGCAGAGGGGCTCATTTGGGTCTCCTGGGTGTGGGATAGCTTGTGTCTTGGAATACGTTTGTGGGGCTCTGCCCCACGCCCCGCCAAAGGACTGCGCCCTTTGGAATCCTAGAGTCTGCGGTGTTGGGTGTTGCGGCTTGCTGTGGGCGGAGCCCAGCGCGAAGTCGAAGTCCGCAGCGGGCTTCGACTTCGGTCATATTCTAAGCTACGCAAGTTCGCAGCCGATGTCACTCGACTTCGACGATGCCACAGTCGGAGACGGAGAAGGTGTCGCCGTTGGTGGTGGAATCGGTGTCGCAGTAGCGCCAGGTTTCGCCGCTGTCGCTGGAGAAGCGGAAGGCGTAGTTGTAGAGGTCTGGCGGTGAAATGCTACCCACGTCGAGCACGCCGGTGTATTCGTCGTTGTTGGCCGAGAAGTCAGGGCTGGTGGTCGTGTAGCCGAGGTTGGCGGTGGTGACGATAGGGGTCCAGTCTTGGTAGGGGGTGGCGTCCGGTCCCCAGATGAGCTGCCCGATGAGCTCGGGGTGGGGGTCGGCGTGGGTCGATGGGAGGCCGCTGTTGGCGGTGGTCAGGCCATCGACGAAGACCCGGGCGTAGACCTCTTCGGTTAGATTGCTGGTGTTGAGGGTGGCGGTGTCGGGGAACTGAATGGTGCACCAGCCCACGGGGTTGAGCACGCAGTGCTCACCGATATCGCTGAAGTCGTCGGCAGCGAAGCCCAACCACTGAGCCGCCGGGTCAAAGACGTCAGCGCCATTGGTGTCGCCGGTGGTCACGGAGCACTTACGACGAATGGTGTTGTCTGCAGTCGAAACCAAACCTGTGCCCCACTGACCACTCGGCCTGAATCCAATCTGTCCGATCACATCGTAGGTGACGGGGGTGGAGGTTCCATGGGCGCAGCGCAGCTCCACAGCGTCATCACCGTTGAAGCTCAAGGAGCCAGAGCGCTGGTCACACATGATGGGGTCGTCGACACCGCAGAGGACGAAGACGTCATCGGCGGCGACGGTTCCCGAAAGAGAGATGGTGCCGTTCGGTGTCGTCGCGCCGTTGGCGTAGACGAGCACCACACAGGCTTCGGCGCTCAAGTCGACAGACGCCGTGCCGGCGTTGTAGATCTCGACCACCTTCTGGCTCGACGAAGCCGCGGTCCCTTCGCCATACTCACTGAAGTACAGGGACAGAGCCGACGGCACGGTGCAGCCGCTGGTGTCGAAGTCGCTGCAGTCGCCCAGGCAAGCCAGGTTTCCGGAGGTGGCGGTGCCGCCCACGGTGGCGCAGCTCTCGCCATCGAGGGCAGTGCCGTCGCAGACCTCTCCGGGGTTGAGGGTGTCGTCACCGCACTGGTAGCAGGCGCTGGTGTCGAACTGGCAGCTGGTGGTGTTGCAGGCGAGGGTGCCGCCGCTGAAGCCGCCGCTGACGGTGGTGCAGCTCTGGCTGTTGAGGTTGCTGCCATCGCACTGCTCACCCGTGTCGATGACGCTGTTGCCGCAGCCAGGGCTGGTGCAGCCGGAGGTGTTCCAGAGGCAGGTGGTGGTGTTGCAGGCCAGGGTGCCGCCGCTGAAGCC
>JAVFAO010000543.1:0-1519 GCA_034002465.1 Myxococcota bacterium | reverse complement strand
TGAGGTTGCTGCCATCGCACTGCTCACCCGTGTCGATGACGCTGTTGCCGCAGCCAGGGCTGGTGCAGCCGGAGGTGTTCCAGAGGCAGGTGGTGGTGTTGCAGGCCAGGGTGCCGCCGCTGAAGCCAGCGCCGATCGAGGCGCAGGTGTTGGTGCCGATGCCGCCATCGCAGTCCTCGCCGGGGTTGACGGTGCCATCGCCACAGCCGTAGCAGGCGCTGGTGTTCCATAGGCAGGTGACGGGGTCGCAGCTCAAGCTTCCGCCACTGAAGCCTCCACCGATCGAGGCGCAGGTGTTGGTGCCGATACCACCGTCGCAGTCTTCGCCGGGGCTGACGGTGCCGTCGCCGCAGCTCGGGCAGGTGGGGTTGAAGTCCTTGGGCGTGCCCTGGTTGGGGCTGGAGCCGTAGGTGCCGCTGCCCAGGCACCAGTTGTCGACATTGTCATTGGCGGCTGCGGTGTGCTGGTCGCGGCTGAGCGCCCAACTGCGGCCGGCGGTCACCTCGGCGGCGCTCCACACCACGCGGTCGATCTCGGTTCCACCACACGAGAGCACCAGTGAGTCGGTCCCAGTGTTGTTCATCGACACTGAGGAAGCATAGTCGAAATCACCGGTGAGACCGCCGTTGACGGCGCTATCGCCATTGCGCACGAAGAGCAGGAGCCCCTGTGGTGGGATGATGAGCGTGGTGTCGATGTCATCGTCGGCGACGAAAACGTCCGACTCGAGGTGACCGATTTCGCAGCCATCGAGGTTGCGCGACTGTGTGGTGGAGGGGTTGAAGACCTCGAACCACTCGCCGTCAGCCTCCACCAGAGAGTTCGGATCTTGAAGAAGCTCAGTGATCACCACATCTCCAGCAGCTTCTGGTGGGTCGATGAAGAGGCAGTTGCTGACGTCGAGGATGCACAGGCCAGTGCAGCTGATGCTGCCGCCCGTGGCGCCTTGGGTGAAGCAGGTCTCGCCGTCGAGGTTGGTGCCGTCGCACTCCTCAGTGCGCAGATCGTCGATGACACCATCACCGCAGTAGGGGTTGCGGCAGGTGCTGCGGCAGGCGTTGGGGACGGTGTTCGAGTTGTTGGCGCCGTTGTCGCATTCTTCGCCGGTATCCTGCACTGCGTCACCGCAGGTGGGGAGCTCGCAGGTGCTGCGGCAAGCGTTGGGGGTGGTGTCGGAGTTGGCGCTGCCCTGGTCACAGGCCTCGCCGTCATCGACGACGTTGTCACCGCAGCCCGCGAGGGTGCAGTTTTCGCGGCAGGCATTGGGGGTAGTGTCGGAGTTGGCGGTGCCGTTGTCGCATTCTTCGCCGGCATCGAGGTTGCCATCGCCACAGCTCGCAGGCGTTTCCGTGCATTCGGAGGTGTCGTAGCCTTCGCAGGTGTCGTTGCAGCTCAGGGTGCCACCAGAGAAGCCGAGGTTGATGTTGCCACAAGTGGCGGAGCCTACGGCGCTGCCGTCGCAGAGCTCGCCATCATCGATGATGCCGTCGCCGCAGCCAGCAGGCTGACAACTGAGGCG
>JAVFAO010000542.1:0-4113 GCA_034002465.1 Myxococcota bacterium | reverse complement strand
ACAACGCCTGTCCCACCCCTTTCGACCCTGCGAAGAGACGCACACAACGCTCGTACTACCCCTTTCGCCCCTGCGAATGAACGCACACAACGCCTGTGCCACCCCTTTCGACCCTCCAAAGAGACACTCACAGCGCCTGTGCCACCCCTTTCGACCCTCCAAAGAGACACTCACAGCGCCTGTGCCACCCCTCTCGAGTTGCTGAACCCGACGGAGCCCCACCTTGACGCCGGGGCCCGGCGTGCCGACCCTGAACACATCGCTTGGGCCGTTTGCCGAGGTCACAGCCCATAGCAAGCACCATGGAGTATTCGAAATGCCATTTTTTCAGTTTGGGGACGACACTGGCTTGCCCTACAAGACCGTCGATGAGCGCGTGATGCGGGCGAGCGCTGGAATCATGCTGGCTCTCGGGATCATCGCGTCGATCAACGGCTTCATCCTGAGAAACTACCTCGCCGTCAGCATCATCGCTGGCTTCCTGATGCTGAACTTTCTCATCGGCTTGCTGCTCAACCTGCGCTACGCGCCCACCTTCATCTTGGCCAAGGCGGTGGTCGGCAAACAAACCCCGCTGCCCGTCGGTGCCATTCAAAAACGCTTCGCCTGGTCGCTGGGCTTGGCCCTGTCGGTGCTGATCTTCTCGCTTTCGCTTGGCCTCGTCTTCTCCGGCGGCGCTTTCTTCCAGCCCGTCTGCATGCTCTGCGTCATCTGCCTCGCCTTGCTCTACCTCGAGACGGCCTTCGGCATCTGTGTCGGCTGCAAGCTCTATCCGCTGGCCATCAAGTTGGGGCTGCTTCGCGAGCCTGAAGTTCGGCCCAACTGCATGGGCGGCGTCTGTGAGCTGCCTTCTTCCCAGGAACCCTGAGCTACTTCTTGTCGATTGGGCACTTGGCCTGTTCCCCCAACTTTTCACGCAGCCTTGACCGCCGTCTCTACGGCGCTACGCTCGCGATGCCACCTTCAGCCGTGGAGACCTCCATGCGCAGTGCATCGCTCTGTTTCCTCTGTGTCACGACCGTTGCCATCCTCTCGCCACTCAGGCTCGCCCGCAACGTTCCAACACGAGACTGAGCCCAGCTCGCCGCGCGCTGGGTACAGACAAGAGGGAAAACCAGGCCAACTGCCCAGTCAACAAGAAATCAAAGGATTGCCGCGATGTTGATGGATGCCCGAGCGCTCAAGGGACGGCTCGCCGAGCTCGTCGCCTCTCAGACTCCCCCGGAGCCTTTCGAGTGGCAGGATGAGCACAGCCTCATCGCTTGGGACGGACAGCGCTTGCGCTTGCGAGAGCGGGCAGACCAAGAGCTCTGGGAACTGGTCCCGAGCGAGCGGGTGGTGGTCAAGCTCTCGCGCACCCGAACAGCGCCACGACGTCGTCGCGAAGCCCCCGCTCACGCCCTGCTCATCGAGCTCACCCAAGGGGTCGAGCGCGTCGCCTTTCGCGCCGAGAGCCAACCCGAGCTGCTGCAAGAGCTCGCGCTTCTCGATAGCCAGGCCACGCTCATCCCCTTTGAGATCGCGGAAAGCGTCCTGCGTCTGCTCTTCGCCTTCGAAGCCAGCCTCGCTGCTTGGAACAGCGAAGACCTGCTTCAACCCCCAAGCCGCAAATACCTGCGCCTGAGGCTCGAGCAGCCGTACCAACAGCGAGGGTTGGCATCCCTGAAACAAGGAACCCTGGCCTTCACCTTGGCCCTGCTGGCCTATGCTGCGCTCTCGGTGTTCATCGTCCTGCTGATGATCATGCAGAACAGCATGAACAGCACGCTGCGCCTCTGGTTGACGCTCTACGCCGTGGCGATGCTGCCTGCGATCTGGGCAGCGCTTCGCTTTCTCCGGCTACGTCAGCGCCTCGAGCTCGATGCCGATGGACTCGTCTTCTGGCGCTGGGGAGGACGTCGACTACCCTGGTCCGCGGTGGAATCGGCACGTCCCGTGCCCGAGAAAAGCATGCTCTTCCTCCCGCTGCGGGACCGCTCACGTTCGTTCCCCCTGTTGATCCCTCGTCCCGAGCTGCTCCACGAGCTCGCCGGTGCGCTGAATCAACAGCGAGGGCTGCTCGAAAACCACATGCAACGCGTGCTCGAGAAGTGGGGGGATTGGCGTCACAAGGTCCGATGGCTGCTGCCTGTGGGATTGAGCATGATCATGGCGGTGGTGCTGCTGGCAAGCCATGCCGGAGAGAGTGCCCATCGGAAAGCAAGCGAGAATCTCGAGCGAATCGATCAAGCGCTGGAAAAAAACGATATCGCGCAGGCGCGCGCCATCTTCGACCAAACCAAGATCCAGGGTTCGATCCACGACGAGCTGCCCTGTCGGCATCTCAGACTCAACCTGGCCTTGCTCTGTGCGGAGCTCAAAGTCAATGAAGCCTCCCAGCTGTGCTGGGACAAGCAGGACCTTATCCGCGGCGACTGCGCACAAGACTTTCCCGCCGGTCAACGTCTGCGCACCGATCTGTGTTTGGCGCTCAATGAGCTCGCAAGCTTCAGTGGCAACAGCCCGAGCTCGCAACTGCTCAAGCGGCTGGAAGGCTGGTACGTTGCTGAGTGGGAACCCTTCCTCGGCCCCATTCGTCAACGCCTGCAGCAATTGTCCACGACACCCCCACCAAGCATCACCAAGAAGCCGCGTGCGAGGCAATGAGTGCGTGAAGACCGCGCTTGCTTCGCAGCACTTCTTGTCCATTGGGCACTTGGCCTGCTCCCCCAAGTTCTTGTTGTATGGTTGCCGCTTGGCAAAGTCGTTCTTTGGTCCTATTAAGCAGGCGGGGAGCGAGGACTTCCCTCATCGGAGGCGCCATGGCTTGGGAGTACAGTGACAAGACGAAGTTGCTCTTCATGAACGCCGTGCACGGCAAACCGGGCACGCACCTCGGCGAGATCGAGAACCCTGATGGATTCGGAGAGCATGGATCGATCGCGTGCGGTGATGCGCTTCGCTTCACCTTTCGCGTCAAACGCCACCCCGACGACCCCACCAAGGACGTCATCGTCGAAGCGCGCTACCTGACCTTTGGTTGCACCTCGGCGATCGCCGCATCCGAAGCCCTCTGCGACATCATCGAACAAGGCGGCTATTCGCCATTGCAGGCGCTGCAGGTGGGCAACGACGACATCGTCGACTACCTCGAAGGCCTACCCAGCCAGAAGGTGCACTGTTCCGTGATGGGCGCCGAAGCCCTGGAGGCAGCGGTCTTCAACTGGGCACAGCGACGCGGCGTCGACCTCAAGGCGCTGGGCGTCGAGCTGCTCAGCCACGATGAAAAGGAAGGCCGCATCGTCTGCAAGTGCTTCACCATGACCGAGCCGTACCTGAAGCGGAAAATCAAAGAGCTCGACCTGCACACCATCCCCGACATCTCGAACGCCATCAAAGCAGGCGGCGCCTGCATGGCCTGCCACCACACACCAGGCGGCCTGCAAGACCTGCTCGATGAGGTTTGGGGTGACAGCACGAGCAACGTCAAGACCCCCTTGGCCCCGGCCTCTGAGCAAGCCGAGTCCGCCGCACAGCCGCTCTCCCCTTACCAGTTCTCGAAGAAGGTCGAGCGCGTGGTGGACGAGTACATTCGCCCCATGCTCATGAAAGATGGCGGTGACATCGAGATCGTCGACATCAAGAACCAGCTCGTCTACGTCCAGCTCGGCGGTGCCTGTGGGAGCTGCCCTGGTGCCTCTACTACCCTCAAGATGGTGGTCGAGAAGACCCTCAAAAACCAGGTCGACGAAGACATCCGCGTCATCGCATTGTAGCAGGTGCTTTTGCGGGGCGCTGCCCCGCACCCCGCCAAAGGGCTGTGCCCTTTGGAATCCCTTTGATTGAATAGGCGTTCTGGCCTTGCTCCGACGAAGACATCCGCGTCATCGCTTCGTGGCAAGTTCATCTGTGGGGCGCTGCCCCACACCCGGCCAAAGGGCAATGCCCTTTGGAATCCCTTTGGTTTCATATCGGTGCTGGCGTAGAGGTAAAATGCCATGGCCATCAGCTATCTCGACAACAACGCCACCACGCCGCTCGATCCAGCGGTGGTCGAGGCGATGCTGCCCTTTTTGAGCAGTCAGTACTTCAATCCCAGCTCGATGTACGAGCCAGCACGAGCGGTGGCGAGCG
>JAVFAO010000541.1:0-4114 GCA_034002465.1 Myxococcota bacterium | reverse complement strand
AGCTGGGGGGATACGTCCAGTCCTCCACCATGCAACAACGGGTGCTACGCATTCCAAGCAAACACTACCAAGACGCGCTCTCACAACTCCAGGAGCTCGGCACCATCCTCGCCCTCGAGCAGTCATCCGAAGACGTCACCGAAGCCTTCTCCGATGTCGTCCGCCGCATCGAAAACCTACGGGCCCTACAAGCGCGCTACACCCAGCTTCTCGCCGCAGCCAACAGCATCCAAGTTCGACTCGCCATCGAAAAGGAACTCCGCAGAATTTCACAAGAACTTCGAGAACTCGAAGAGCGGCGACGAAGCCTCGTCGACCGCATCGCCTACGCCACCATCACCCTCGAGCTCGAAGCCAAACCCAAACACCGAGTCGCCCACAGCGGTCGCGTCCAACCTTTCCCCTTCGTCGACGACTACGGACTCAGCAGCGTACTGCGCTGAATACGGAGAAGACCATGCCCGCTCGCCACAGCGCCCATGCCAAGTCCCTGAGCCTGTCGGGAACTGACCGACCACAAAGGGAAAGCAGCGATTCCATTCAGTTGGGGGAAGAGGCCAAGCGCCCAATCGACAAGAAATCGCTCTTCGTGTTGCTCAGCATTCTCTGCATCTCACTCAGTAGCAGTCTCGGCAGCGCCCAAGACACACCGCCCCCCGAGCTGCCACCCAACACTGAAACGTCCCCTGGCCCGACCGATGACGCCCTCCCTGCGGACACAGCACCACCGCCTGCGGACACAGCACCACTGCCTGCGGACACAGCACCACTGCCTGCGGACACAGCACCACTGCCTGCGGACACAGCACCACTGCCCCCTCTGAGCAAGCCGCAGGAAGCTGCCCCTGCCCGCATGGTCGCGCACAGCGCCTCCCTCAGCGTGCGCAGCTTCACGCCTGACGCAACCCTCGCTGCCATCCTGACATCCCTAGAAGGTCTCGGCGCGTACGTGCAGTCGAGCTCTGGGCGCAGCGTCGAGCTCCGCGTCCCCAGTGAGCATTTCGACAAGGCCCTGGTTATCGTTCGAGAGAGCGCTGAAGTGGTGGATGAGCAGGTCAGCAGTGACGACTTCCAGCTCGAGTGGGTCAGCTCCAAAGCTCGACTCGCCGAAGCCGAAAACAGTCGCCAACGCACGGTGCGCATGCTCGACGAAGCCGCCCTTGTCGAGGACGCCCTCGCCATCGAGCAGGCACTCTCCCTCCTGATGCAGGAGCTCGAGGCGCTGCAAGGTCGACTCCGCGTCCTCGAAGCCCGAGCGCAGCTCGCCGTCCTGCGCATCGACGTCTCCATGAATGCCAAGAAACATGTCGAGCGCCTGCAAACCAGCAATCCCTTCCCATGGGTGGCCTCCTACGGACTGGAGTCCCTCCTCCCTTGAGCTCGCGAAACGGTTCTTGTCCATTGGGCGCTTGGCCTGTTCCCTCAACGTCTTGTCGAGAGTGCTGTCCCTCTTGTTCTCGCACGTTTTCCACTCCAGTCAGCTAGACTCGGTCGTCCATTCATTGGCCACAGCTTCGGAGCAAGCATGCCACGTACATCCAAAGCCCCGCTTCGCCCCACCTCCATCGCAGTGCTCGCGGCTGTCACCTTGGCAGCGCTCTTGGCCTTGGGTGGCAACTGTCAGCAGCAGCAAAACCAGAAAGGCTGGACCGATACGCCCAAGGGATTCGTCGAGGTCGCAGCGTCCCCCTTTGCCTACAAGGCGGTCTCCCCAGACGGAAGCAGCATCGCCGTTCGCCACCGCCCCAACCAAGAGAAAGGCGACCTCGCCTTCTGGTCTGAGGTCTTCGAACGACAATTCGTCGAAGTCAATGGCTACCGACTCATCGAGAAAGAGGAGCTGGTCAGCGAGGACGGCGTTCCAGGTCAGCTCATGACTTTCGAATACGCGCCCGACGAGCTGCCCTATCACTACAGCATCGCCATCTTCGTCTCTGAGCTCAGCCTCGTCAGCCTCGAAACAGCCACGGAGCTGTCGAAGCTCACGCGCTATGACGAAGCCTTTTCTGCCGCCCGCAAGAGCTTACGGGTCAAGAGCGCAGAGAAAGCTTCACGCTGAGCCGCAGACAAGCCGCTGTCGGTGCAGGGCGTTCATTGCTGAACAGGAAGCTGGTCGGCGCTGGCAATCTCGTGATCCAACTCTGCGATGGTCTGGGTGAGCTGATCCTGCATGGCCAAGAGGAAATCGCGTAAGCGGACGGGCCCGATGAGCATTTGTACGCGCTGGATGTCCTGCTCCAAAGCCTGCACCGTCGATTGAAGCAAGGCGTTCTCCTCACTGAGCCGAGCCACCTCGCGCTGCGCCGACTCGAGCTGACTCTCGAGCGCTTGCATCTGCTCCCGACTCGCGCCGTCTGATGCCACGGCGAGCTGCTCGCCGAGCCTCAATAGCTGCCCGCGCATCTCTGCGATTTCATCGGTTTGTCGCTCGATAGTGCCCTGCTGCGTCGCTTCGATGTCTTTGAGCGTATCGATTTCGGACCTGAGGCTAGCGACTTGTCTCTCCGCGTTGCTCAGTGTCGTCTTGAGGCTCGAGATTTCCTCGTCCTTGGAGCCAAGCTGGCTCTGTTGCTCTGAGTGCTGCGCCTGCAAGGTTGTCAATTGGGCTTGGAGCTCATTGACGGCCTCGGCGTCCCCCGATGGGACCTGAGTCTCTGGAGTCACCCGTGGAATGACGCCAGTGGTTGGACGGGCAGGAAAACTGAAGCGTGGGGGGGGAGGGGCCTTGAGGCCAGCAGCGGCATCCCGGTTCGCCGTTGCTGGCGACAAAGAGGGGCGGCTTTGGCGGGCTGGTGGAATCGCAGGTGGCGTCGAAGGACGAGCAGGGGGCGCAGTGACCGCAGAAGCAGTGGGCACTGCCTCCTCTACTGGCGTCGACGCCTGGGACGCCTCAGCTTCGGCCGGAGCCTCGACAGGCTGTTCGGGAACAGCGGGTGGTGAAGGAGGGAGTTCGCTTGGAGGCGCGAGCTCGACGAGATCGTCGGGCTCATCGAAATTGATCTCACCAATGCTCACCTCTGGGGCGGAATCCACATCGACGACATCAGAGACATCGGAGAAGAAATGCAGGTCATCGAGGACCTCCATCAACCCCTCGTCCACCGCTGGGGCGACGGGCTCGGGCTCGTCGAAGAGCATCTCCTCTTCAGCAGCCTCGGGCGCTGTAGCCTCAGGCGCTGCCGCCTCAGGCGCTGCCGCCTCAGCCAAGTTGAGTCCGAGGTGACGCTCAGTGAGCTCCTTGAGAAGCGGACGCTCGAGGGGCTTGTGTAGGTACTCCTCGGCGCGGGTTCTGAGCGTCTTGTGCTGCTCGAAGGTCTCGGGTGTGGCCTGGGAGCTGGTGATGAAGAGTGGGATCGACTGCAGCACCGTCTCGCGCTTGATGTGACCGCAGGTGGTATAGCCGCTCAAACCAGGCAACTCCACGGCGAGCAGAATCAGCGAGGGAGCATCTTGCCGAGCCATCTGCATGCCGCCCTGTCCTTCGGTGGCACGCATGACGTGGAATCCCCACGCCGCATACCACTCTTCGAGCAGCTTCGCGTCTTCGTCGTTGGCTTCGATGAGCAGCACCTTGGAATCAGACATGTCTCCCTCACCAGCACTCTGCCTCGAGAGTGCAATCGCAGTCGAAAGTGAGCGCAGGGCACGTATCCTCGCGACAACCTGAAAGCGCTTCTGCTGTCGCGAGCTCCGTGACCAAGGGCGAACGCATGCATTCGAAAGTGAAGCCTGGGCTCGTCGCTTCGAGGATCAGCATGCGCTCAAGCCCGCGGACCGACCTCTTCGCTCGTTGATCATGCTTCGAAACCGCGCGATGTCAAACGTCCGACGCAGCATCTTCGAGAGGCTGCCGAACACCAGCGCTCACAGCTCCTGAATGCAGGCCGCCCGCTGGTCATCGCTTGGCTTCGGTGCCAGGAGCGAGCGAATGTGTAGCGCGGGGCACAGAATGCGCCGCTCTCGTGTTGAGCCCAATGGCAGGTTTGCCGTACACTGCGTCGAGAACGGGTCGTTACCACGCTGGTCGATCCGCAGGAGAGCAAGATGGCGACGTCGTTCAAGCCCCCAAAGGTACCCAAAACCCCTAAGGTGGACCCAGCAAAGGCTGGCGACA
>JAVFAO010000540.1:0-4126 GCA_034002465.1 Myxococcota bacterium | reverse complement strand
AGCGCCCAATGGACAAAAACTTTGGGGAACAGGCGAAGCGCCCAATGGACAAAAACTTTGGGGAACAGGCGAAGCGCCCAATGGACAAAAACTTTGGGGAACAGGCGAAGCGCCCAATGGACAAAAACTTTGGGGAACAGGCGAAGCGCCCAATGGACAAAAAGCTCGCGCCGTGTTGGGAGCATAACGCAAAGCCAGGCTCTAGACTGCATCCGCACGAAAAAATGCACTTCAACCCTGCGAATGCGTGCTCAGCATGGCAGGTGTCGAGGCCCCAGCCCAGGTCTGCTGTTGAAATCCAGGTCGCTCGAATGAATACTCTGCAGGCATCGACGTCCTGGGCCAAGGTCTGAAAGCGAATCCGACGCGCGGATCGCGTTCTAGCAACGGCAAAGGAGCACCATGCGGTGGACACAGTGTTTGTTGGTCGCGACAGCCTTTTTGTTGAACGCCTGCGGCGATGACGGACCTGCCAAGGTTGTGCCCGACACCGTTGAGGACTTTGACGAGCTCAGCGAGCTCGTTGACCTCGACCAAAGCGATTCCCTCGACGAGGACCTGAGCGAGTTCGAGCTCGATGATGACGAGCTCGACAGCACGGAGGTCGACCTCGACCCCGAGCTCGATGCCGTCGACGAAGAGAGCGAGCTCATCGACCCGTGCCAGCCCAACCCCTGTATCGAGGCCAACCGTGAGCGCTGCACTGCACGCAACGGCGTGGCCATCTGCTCTTGCAACGAGGGTTTTCGTGACGACGGGGGTGAATGCGTGCCCGACGATATCTGTGGACCACTGACCTGCACGGAGGCCCACCGAGGCGAGTGCCGCGACGCTGGCGGTGTCGCCGTCTGCGAATGTGATGAAGGCTATGTGGACCGCGCAGGGCGCTGCGTGCTCGAGGACCCCTGCGCCCTCACGCCCTGCACCGAAGAGAATCGCAACGTCTGTGTCGACAACCAAGACGGTACCGCCTCGTGCTTGTGCAACGACGGCTTCGAGGAGCGAGGCGGAGTCTGTGTCGCCGCTGATCCCTGCACCCCCAACCACTGCATCGAAGAGTACCGTACCGTCTGCGTTCCCAACGTCGACGGCAGCTTCTTCTGTGAATGTGACGAAGGCTACGTCGATTTCGGAAACGGCGCCTGCCTCATCGCCGACCCCTGCACCCCCAACCCCTGCGTCGAGCCCCACCGCAGCGTCTGCTCGCTGGACGAAAACCGACTCGCCGTCTGTGCCTGTGACGACGGTTACCAGCTCGACAACGAGCACTGCGTCGAGCTCGTCGAGCCCACCTGCGCCAGCCAACACGACACGGGCGATGCCTACGAACCCGATGAATGCCCGGCCCTTGCCACCACACTCTCGGCCGGAGACAGCCAAAGCCACAGCATCGAGCCGGCCGGCGACCTGGACTACTACCAATTCGTGGTCTCGGCTGGCGAGATCATGGAGTTCTCCAGCGGTTCCGGGATGGACAGCGTCATTGCCCTCTACGACACCGACGGCGCCACCGTCTTGCGCAGTGCCGACACCCCACAAACGCTTCGCTGGGAATACGAGCAAGGCGGCACCTACTTCGCCCGAGTCCGTCACTACTCGTCTTCGGCCACCGGCAATTACACCGTCTCGCTCAACTCGATTGGCAGCGATGACCACGGCGATGACTTGGACCACGCCTCGGCGCTGAGCTTGGATGCCACCGTCAATGGTGCCATCGAAACCTGGGGTGACCTCGACTTCTTCTCCTTCCAGGGCCAGGCGCAGCACATCTACGTCATCGAGGAGCTCTCTTCCCTGGACGTGGTGATAAGCCTCTGGGATAGCTCAGGAAACCTGCTCACCAGCAGCGACTCGCCCGAGTGGTTGCGCTTCAAGTGTCCGAGCGCTGGCACCTACTACGTCAAGCTGCGACACTACTCCACGAGCTCGCAGGGCAGCTACCAGCTCAGTATCCGTGACCTCGGCCTGGAGGACCACGGTGATAGCATCGCTGAAGCGACGCCGTTCATCCTCGGGGACAGCATCAATGGAGAGATCAATTTTCCAGGCGACTACGACTACTTTTCCTTCGAGGCCCAGCTCGACCACCTCTACTTGGTCGAAGAGCTCTCTTCGATGGACGTCGTCATCAACATCTGGGACGCCTCCAACACCCTCGTCTTGAGCAGCGACAGCCCAGAGTGGCTGCGCTGGAAGTGCGCTTTGGCCGGCACCTACTTCGTCCGGGTTCGCCATTACTCCACCAGCTCCATTGGCAGCTACCAGCTTCGGGTGACGGATCTCGGCTTCGAGGACCATGGTGACAGCATCAGCGAGGCCACACCGTTCACCCTCGGGGACACGGTCGACGGGAACATCGACTTCTACGGAGACCATGACTACTTCTCCTTCGAAGCCGAGCTCGATCACATCTATTGGGTCGAGGAGCTCTCGCCGCTCGATGTGGTCATCAACATCTGGGACGCCACCAATACCCTCGTCGTGAGCAGCGACAGCCCCGAATGGCTACGTTGGCGCTGCACCGCCGCCGGGACCTATTTCGTCCGCGTTCGTCACTACTCCACCAGCAGTATTGGCGCGTACCAACTGAAGGTCAGCGACCTGGGACTGGATGATCACGGCGACAGCAGCGCCGAAGCAACGTCCATCTCCGGCGGCACCATCGCTGGAGAGTTTGAGCTCTACGGCGACCGCGACGTCTTCTCCTTCACCGTCTCCGCCAACGGCATCTGGTACCTCGCCGAGACGAGTTCCACCAACGTCGTGCTCAGCCTCATCGACAGCAACGGCACCACTGCCATCCAAAGCTACGACACCCCAGAATGGATCGCCTACCGCTTCCCCAGCGCAGGAACCTACTTCCTCTCCATTCGACACGCGTCGAGCAGCGCGATCGGCACCTATAGCCTCGACTTCGTCGACCGCGGCTTCGATGACCACGGCGACGTCCCGACCACCGCCACCGCGATAGGCATCGACGGCAGCGCCAACCCAGGATTCCTTCAGTTCCGAGGCGACGTGGACTATTTCAGCTTCAGCACCAGCGCTGGTGCGATCTACGCCATCAGCGTCGACCATCCTTCGATGCGCATGACCCTCTATGCGGCAGATGCTGCGACCCAGATAGGGCAAAGGACCGGGGGAACCCTCAACGCCACGCTGGATGCCATGAGCACCTACTACCTGCGCATCGACACCAGCGCTGACCTCACCGCGGCCTACAACCTCAGCGTGCAAGACTGAATCGCTGCCTCCCCACGCCTTAGCCCCAGACCATGAGCTCGAGGCGGCGACCCATGGAGCGCTTGCTGCGGCTGCGGCCCTTGATGTAGGTCCCGCCTTGGCGTATAAAGCGCGGCCACGAACGGCGTGGTCTCCCCACCTCGAGACCCGCGCTCACCCCGTTCTACAAGGAGTCGAAGCATGTCGAGCATCACGGGTCGAATCGAAGGTAATGCGGTCATCGGTCAGTCTGGCGGTCCCACGGCGGTCATCAATCAGTCGTTGGTGGGCTGCATCGAAGGTCTGCGGCAGAGTAAGGCCGTGAAGCGGATCTATGGCGCGCGGCATGCCGTTGCGGGCATGGTCAAGGGCGACTTCGTCGACCTGACAGACCTCTCCGACGAGCGCCTCGAGCGCCTCGCCGTGACCCCATCCTCAGCCCTCGGTTCCAGTCGCGACAAGCCGGACGCCGAGTACTGCCGCAAGATCCTCGCCAGTTTCCAGACCCACAACATCCGGTATTTTTTCTACATTGGTGGCAACGACAGCTCCGATACCTGCCGCATCGTCAACGACCTCGCCAAGGCCGAAGGCTACCAACTGCGCACCTTCCACATCCCCAAGACCATCGACAACGACCTGATGTGCAACGACCACACCCCTGGCTTCGGCTCGGCGGCGAAGTTCGTGGTCCAGGCGATGATGGGCGACAACCTCGACAACAAGGCGCTGCCTGGCGTGAAGATCAACGTCATCATGGGGCGCCACGCAGGGTTCTTGACCGCCGCTTCAGTGCTCGCGCGCCAACATGAGGGCGACGGTCCCCACCTCATCTACGTCCCCGAAGCGGCCTTCGACATCGAGCAGTTCCTCACCGACGTCGAGCGCGTGCGCAGCAAGTACG
>JAVFAO010000539.1:0-4130 GCA_034002465.1 Myxococcota bacterium | reverse complement strand
CCAAGGTCATCGACGAGGTGCGCTACACACGCTACCACTTCCAGGGACTCCTCCATGACGCGCAGCGCACCCTCGAAATCCGACTCGCCGAGGACGGCTATGAGCGCTCACACGTCATCGAGGTCGCTCGACCCGAAGAAGGCCGACCTGCTTGGCTCGTCAGCATCGAGGACTGGAACGATGATACCCACCAGCTCTTCTTCGAAACAGAGAAAGGTGACTTCGTCGACCCCCTCGTCTTCGCCTCGAAGGCCTTCCCGGAGCCGATACCCACACCCCAAGCGCGCGTGGCGTTCCTGCGGATGCAGGTGGTTCCCGCCGATATTTCGGTGCATTTGGTCGTGTTCGAAGCCCTGCCCAGCGGGCAGTGGCTCGTCGTCGACAAGGCCTGGGAGAACATTGAACCCGAGCGAATCGACCTCGACTGGGACGAACGCTCCTACCCCGGTTGGATCGCCTCCGCCTTCGCCTACGGACTGACCGTGCCCTTGGATATCGTCACCTCGCCATTTCAGCTTATCGGGCTCATCGTCTACGCAGGAGCCGCCTGGCAGTGAGCAGGCCTCAAAGCCTACGGCTCGGGGCAGCACTCGGCAGGCGGTGGCTCGCCGTAGTCGCAGTCGCAGCATACGCCTTCACAGGGATCGACCGGTTGTGGGCAGCACTCGGCGGGGGCGGCTCGCCGTAGTCGCAGTCGCAGCATACGCCCTCGCAGGGATCGACGGGCTGTGGGCAGCACTCGGCTGGAGGCGGCTCGCCGTAGTCGCAGTCGCAGCATACGCCCTCGCAGGGATCGACGGGCTGTGGGCAGCACTCGGCTGGGGGCGGTTCACCGTAGTCACAGTCGCAGCATACGCCCTCGCAGGGGTCGGGTATGCCACAGCAGGCTGCGGCGACCTCATCGGGGAGGATTCCGTAGTCGCAGTTGCAGCAGACGCCGCTGCAGTCGATGCTGTCGGGCTGCACGTCGCCAGGGGGCAGCTCGCTTTGGTCGGTTTGGGCTTGGTCGGTGACCTCCTGCTGGCTGGCGTCGAGGGTGTCGGGCTCTGCGTTGGGTCCACAGGCGCTGACGCCAAGCAGGAGAGCGGCGGCTGCGGCGAGGGCATTGCCACCCAAGCTGCGTTTCTGGCCTTGGGTAACGGCCAGGTAGCACCAACGGTCTTCTCCGAGTGCGCCCGTGGTGGCGGCGGCAACGCAGCGTGCTCCGCCACGACAGACTGTCTTTTGGCTGCAGCGGGCGCAGGCTCCTGTCAGCGAGGAGAGCTGGAATTGGCGGTTGTAGGAGAAGGCCCCTGGGGCATTCCAGATGGCGTCGAGGGATTGAGTGCGGAGGTTTCCCTCGACGAAGGAGAAGCCATTGTCGAGTTTGGCTTGCAGTGACAGGCAGCCCTTGACGTTGCCGTTGGCCTCGATGCCGATGGCGTTGAGGCCGGCTTGGCAGCCTCCCCAGCTCTCTTTGCGTTGGCGCCAGCTACGTCCGCGCAGGAGGTGGTCGTGTGGGCTGTAGTAGCCGAGGGAGTCGCCGACGCGCAGTTCGAGGGGGCCTTGTTTCTTGAGCTCGGCGAGCACGGCGAGGAGCTCGACCATTTGGGTGGGGGAGATGATGAGCGAGCGCCAGTCTTGCATGGCGCCCATGGGCTTGGCCATTTGGACGCGGAACATGCGTGCGCCGGCTTGGTGAGCGAGGCGGTAGGTTTCGCGCAGAGTGTTGAAGTTGTCGCGGTGGACGGTGAACATGAAGCCGACGCTGAGGCCTTCGGCGACGTAGGCGGCGACCGCTTGCATGGAGCGGGCGAAGTTGCCTTTGCCGCGGATGCGGTCATGGACGGCCTCTGGGCCGTCGATGCTGATGCCGACGTTGCACATGCCCGAGGCCTTGGCGCGGCGGGCGATTTCTTGGGCGCGTTCGGGGCTGCCGTAGACGCCGTTGGAGACCATGT
Source organism: Myxococcota bacterium (assembly GCA_034002465.1). GTDB lineage: Bacteria > Myxococcota_A > Bradymonadia > UBA4248 > JAVFAO01 > JAVFAO01. Next base: position 2,190 of record JAVFAO010000539.1, on the reverse strand, counting down.
TGACGTAGATGCCGTGTGCAGCGATGGCTTTTGCGATGGTGTCCCAGTCGTCTCTGCGGGTGGGCTCGCCGCCAGAGAGGGTGATGAGTTCGGTGCCGGCATCGGCGAGTTGTTGGACGACGTCGAGGCACTCGGCGGTGCTGAGCTCGGCGTCGCGGGCGAGTCCTGCGCGAGAGCCGCAGTGCAGACAGCGCAGGTTGCATTCGAGGGTGATTTCCCAGACGACGGTGCGGGGGTTCCAGGGGAGAGTGGATGGCATCTGTGTTCTCCAGCGGGCCACCGGGAGAGGTGGGCGTGAACGTGGCGGTGCCTTCGCAACAATCGGTCCAAGCTGGGTTGATGCACCGTCCCCTCAAGGGATTCCAAAGGGCGAGCCCTTTGGCGGGGTGTGGGGCAGCGCCCCACGACAGGCGAGCCGCGCGCAGCGCGCAAGCCCGTGTGAGGCGAGCCGCGCGTAGCGCGCAAGCCCGTGCGAGGCGAGCCGCGCACAGCGCGCAAGCCCGTGTGAGGCGAGCCGCGCGTAGCGCGCAAGCCCGTGCGAGGCGAGCCGCGCGCAGCGCGCAAGCCCGTGCGAGGCGAGCCGCGCACAGCGCGCAAGCCCGTGTGAGGCGAGCCGCGCGCAGCGCGCAAGCCCGTGTGAGGCGAGCCGCGCGCAGCGCGCAAGCCCCAGCAAAGCTACCGGTGCGAGCCGCGCGCAGCGCGCAAGCCCGTGTGAGGCGAGCCGCGCGCAGCGCGCAAGCCCCATCAAAGCCAGCGGTGCGCGCGATCCAAACCAAGCCCAGACCTGTGTTCGCAGTTCAGCCCACTGGAAAATTCATCAACCGTAAAGCTCTCGTGACACCTTCCCTCAGAGATTGCCGATGTATGCAATAGTTCGAACATGACCTGTATCGCAGTGAGCTCCATCGACGAGACAGCAGCTTCGATGACTCACTTCGTTCTGTGTCCATTCGATGCAGACTTGCGGTACAATCCTGCTCTCGGGTGAGCAGTCTGCCGTCACCCCTTCCCCCACCACGCACTGGACCCTGGAGAATGGTATGCGCTGGACTGCCCTGCTGATTGCGCTTGCGCTCGTCGCCTGCGACGACAACAACAACACGCGCCCCAAGCCCGAGGAAGACCTCGCCGACTTGCTCGACGTCACGGACGCAGACCTTGAAACCACCCCGGATCTGCCTGAGGACACGCAGCTCCCCGACGAGGAGCTGAACCCCGATGCCGACACCGAGACAGACGAAGCCAAGCCCGACGAAGACCTCGACGAGCAAGACGTCGAGGACCTCGACGCCCAAGACGACGAGCAGTCGCTCCCCGACAGCGAGCGGGTCGCAGCGCTGCTCGAAGCCGCCGTGGAGGGCCTCTGGTGGACCAGCGAGAGCGACTACCCTCTGCAGGTCGTCATCATCCCAGGTGCCGCCTTGCCCGCCGTCGACGTCGACAACCTCAAAGAAAAGCTCGCCACCATCTACGAAGCGCGACCCGACAGCCTCGGCCTCGAGGAGCGCGTGGTCGAGCACCTCGACCTCGACACCCTGCTCTTGCCGCGCATCGAAGAGCAGGAGTGGTGGGACGACGAAGAACGCGAGGCCGCCGCAAAGCTCGAAGCCCTGCGCCAAGTTCTGCTGCAGGAGCTGAGCAGCGCCACCGCGTTTCGCGTGGGCCCCTTCGACGAGTGGATGGGCATGTCCGGTGACATCGACGTCTTCATGCTCGGCGCCAGCGAGGACGGCGCCCTCGTCGGCGTCTGGACCGTATCGATCGAGACCTGAGCAGCAACGGTCGGCGACACAACTGGAGGAGTGAGCATGCGAGAGGCTCAACTGAGGCGCGGCTTTCGAGCTATGAGTGGACTTGGCCTGGTCCTGATGAGTTTGGCGATGATGCTGTTCTGCGGCTGTCGCTCGCCCGCTCCCGACGAATCAAACACAGAGCGCCCCAAGCAAGGCGAGCAAGGCGAGGAGGAGCTCGTCGCCCAAGCGCAGAGCGCCGCTTCCACTGCGCCGTCCGACGTGGATAGCCAGCAAGAGGAGCTGTCCCCACAGCCAGTGGACACGCCTTCCTCCCCACAGCCCCAAGACACCCAGGACGAGGAATCGGAGCTCGTCTCCACCCTCGAAGCACCCCGACAACCCTGGATCCTCGACAGCGAGCTGGACCTGTCCTCCGCCTCGCCCACTGAGCTTCGCG
>JAVFAO010000538.1:0-4133 GCA_034002465.1 Myxococcota bacterium | reverse complement strand
GGAACCCGAAAAAGGTTGTGGCGACGCTCCAGAAGTGTTAGACAGCGCGCGGGTCGTCCCATGTGAAAGACGGCGGCAATGGCCGCGCGAGACGACCGCTGAACCAGCCCTGCCATGTCGTGGTCATCGAACCCGTGGCGGGTCAGAACGAGCAGCTCAGAACGAAGGAGAACCCATGTCGAAGCACACCGTGACCATCGACGGTATCGAGGCCGCTGCGCACTCAGCGTTCCTGACCAACGAAGTCATCGCCATCTATCCCATCACCCCAGCGTCGGGCATGGGCGAGCTGAGCGATGCCTGGGCTGCCGATGGCATGACGAACATCTGGGGAACTGTACCAGACGTCTGTGAGCTCCAGAGTGAAGGTGGCGCAGCTGGCGCTGTGCACGGTTCGCTGCAAGCGGGTGCCTTGACCTGCACCTTCACGGCATCTCAGGGTTTGCTGCTCAAGATCCCAAATATGTACAAGATCGCTGGAGAGCTCACGCCTTCGGTGTTCCACATCGCAGCGCGCTCCTTGGCCTCGCATGCCCTTTCCATCTTCGGTGACCACAGTGACGTGATGGCCTGCCGTGGTACCGGTTTCCAGATGCTCGCCGCCTCGAGCGTGCAGGAAGTGCAGGACATGGCCATGATCGCGCAGATGGCTGCGCTCGAGAGCCGCGTTCCGGTGCTGCACTTCTTCGATGGCTTCCGTACCTCCCACGAAGTGAACAAGATCGAGCTTCTCTCTCGCGAAGATGCGCGCGCGCTGATCAACGAAGATCACGTCATCGCGCACCGCTCACGCGCAATGAACCCCGAAAACCCGGTGCTGCGCGGTACCGCACAGAATCCCGACGTCTTCTTCCAAGCCCGCGAAGCCTGCAACCCTTATTATGATGCGGCCGCTGGGATCATGCAGAAGAGCATGGACGCATTCGCGGCCCACACCGGTCGTCAGTACCACCTCTTCGATTACGTTGGTGCCCCCGATGCAGAGCGCCTCATCATCCTGATGGGCTCGGGCGTTGGCGCTGCGCGCGAAGCCGTGGCCGCCCTCAACGCCAAGGGCGAGAAGGTGGGCATCATCGTCGTGCACCTCTACCGTCCCTTCGACGTCAACGCCTTCGTCAAAGCGATCCCCTCCACGGTCAAGCGCATCGCCGTCCTCGACCGTACCAAAGAGCCGGGCGCGACGGGCGAGCCGCTCTACCTCGATGTCGTCGCCACGCTGCAGGAGTTCTGGGGTGAGCACCATCAGACACCGATGCCGCGCACCGTCGGTGGCCGCTACGGCCTCTCCTCCAAGGAGTTCACACCAGCGATGGTGGCAGGCGTCTTCTCTAACCTGAGCGCCGACAAGCCTCGTAATCACTTCACCGTGGGCATCGAAGACGATGTCACCCACCTCAGCCTTCCCTACGACCACGACTTCATCACCGAAGCCGCGGACACCACCCGAGCGCTCTTTTACGGTCTGGGCAGCGACGGCACCGTCGGAGCCAACAAGAACTCCGTAAAGATCATTGGAGAGAATACGGATCTCTACTCTCAAGGCTACTTTGTCTACGATTCCAAGAAGGCCGGCGCGGTGACGGTTTCTCACCTCCGCTTCGGCCCCCGCGTCATTTCTAGCACCTACCTGATCCAACGGGCCAATTTCGTCGCTTGCCACCAGTTCAACTTCCTCGAGCGCATGGACATGCTGGAGTACGCCGAGCCCGGCGCCACCTTCCTGCTCAACAGCCCGTATACGGTGAACGAGGTCTGGCAGCACATCCCACGGGAAACGCAGCAACAGATCATCGACAAGAAGCTGCGCGTCTTCGTCATCGATGCCAGCCGCGTCGCCGAAGAAGTCGGCATGGGCAACCGCATCAACACCATCATGCAGACCTGCTTCTTCAAGCTCTCCGGGGTCTTGCCCGCGGACGAGGCGATCGAGAAGATCAAGGACGCCATCAAGAAGACCTACAGCAAGCGCGGCGAGTCGGTGGTACAGAAAAACTACCGAGCGGTCGATGCCACGCTCGCCAACCTCTTCCAGTTGACCATCCCCAATGAGCTCGGTGACCTGCGTCGCAGCGCCTTCGCCTCCGAAGAAGCACCGGCTTTCGTGCGTGACGTGGTTTCGGTCATCCTCTCTGGCAAGGGCGACACCTTGCCCGTCAGCGCGCTGCCCGTGGATGGCACCTTCCCGACCGCGACCACGCGCTGGGAGAAGCGCTCCATCGCGCGCGAAATCCCCATTTGGGATCCCGAGGTCTGCATCGCTTGCGGCATTTGCTCCGTGGTCTGCCCGCACGCCGCACAACGCATCAAGACCTTCAAGCCCGAAGACCTCAGCAACGCGCCTGCATCCTTCCTCCACACCCGTTGGCGCGGCAGTGACCTGCCCGAAGGAACCCGCGTCGCCGTCCAGGTCGCTCCGGACGACTGCACGGGCTGCGGCGTCTGCGTCGAGCAGTGCCCTGCCAAGAACAAGCAGCAGGTTGGCCGAAAGGCGATCAACATGGAATACAAGCTCGAGCACCTCGAGCGCGAGCGCGAGAAGTACGCATACTTCGAGACGCTGCCCTGGATCGACCGCGCCGCCGTCGCCAAGGACTCCGTCAAGACCTCGCAGCTCCTGCAGCCGACCTTCGAGTTCTCCGGCGCCTGCGCAGGCTGCGGTGAAACCCCCTACGTCAAGCTCGTCAGCCAGCTCTTCGGCGATCGCATGCTCGTCGCCAACGCCACTGGCTGCTCCTCGATCTACGGCGGCAACCTGCCCGCCACGCCTTGGGCCACCGACGCCTTCGGTCGCGGTCCCTCATGGAACAACTCCCTCTTCGAGGACAACGCCGAGTTCGGCCTCGGCATGCGCCTCGCCCTCGACCAGCAGAAGAAGGTCGCGCTGCACCTCCTCGCCGAACTCTCCTCCATCGTCGGTGACGAGCTCGTCAAGAAGCTGAGCGAAGGCCCGCAAAAGACCGAGAGCGACTTTGCGCGCGTGCGCCTCGAAATCGCTGCCCTCAAAGAGAAGCTCAGCCACAGTACCGAGCCCAAGGCCACGCAGCTGCTTGCCCTCGCCGACTCGCTGCTCGAGCGCTCGGTGTGGATCATGGGCGGTGACGGTTGGGCCTATGACATCGGCTACGGCGGCTTGGATCACGTGCTTGCCATGGGCCGCAACGTGAACATCCTCGTGCTCGACACTGAGGTGTACTCGAATACGGGTGGACAGGCATCCAAGGCCACCCCGCGCGGCGCCGTCGCCAAGTTTGCCGCCAAGGGCAAGCCGGGCATGAAGAAGGATCTCGGCCAGTTCGCCATGGCCTACGGCAATGTCTATGTGGCCCAGATCTGCCTCGGCTCCTCGCCCAAGCAGGCCATTCAAGCCATGCTCGAGGCTGAGGCCTATCCGGGAACCTCACTCATCATCGCCTACTCGACCTGCATCGCCCACGGCATCAACATGACCACCTCCCAGACCCACCAGAAGGACGCCGTCAAGTCGGGCTTCTGGCCCATCTATCGCTTCGTGCCCCAGGTCGAGGACGGTGAGACTCCCTTCAAGCTCGACTGCAAGAAGCCCACGATTCCTCTGCGTGAGTATGCGATGCAAGAGACCCGCTTCTCCAGTCTCTTCCGCAGCAAACCGGAGCTCGCCGAGCAGCTCATGCAGCTCGCTCAGAAGGATGTCGACGAGCGCTGGCGCTACTACGAGCAGCTCGCCACGGTCAAGCGCACCGTTCCCCGCATCTGATTCGTTCGCTCGAGGGCACCGGACAGCACGCGATGACGCGTGGGATGGGTGCCCTGGGACAACTCCGAAACCGACGGCCCGCCCTGGACTCAGGACGGGCCGTCGTCGTTTGCTGCCCTGTACAGCTGCGTCGTTTCCTGACTCGACGTCCTCCAGAGCTGTGTTAGCTTGAGGCATGAGGGTGTCGGCTCCGGAGGACCCATGCTCGTTTCAGGTCGGATTTCACAGCATCTCAGCTTCGCGGTCATCTGTTTGACGCTCTCGTTGGGGGCCTGCTCGTCCAAGCCCGTCAGCCTCGGCAAGTCTGAAGCTGAACGCCGTTTGCTAGCTCTGCGCCTGCGGCTGGGGGTGCCCAGTTCCTACATGCTGCCCGCCGAGACAGAAGCGAAGCAGAAGACGA
>JAVFAO010000537.1:0-4169 GCA_034002465.1 Myxococcota bacterium | reverse complement strand
CCCACACGGCTATCCGCTCGCAGAGCGCGAGCCCACACGGCGAGCCGCTCGCAGAGCGCGAGCCCACACGGCGAGCCGCTCGCAGAGCGCGAGCCCACACGGCGAGCCGCTCGCAGAGCGCGAGCCAGCCGGAAATCCCCTCCACCATGTCACTGCCTATCTCCATTGGAGACTCGCCCGGACGAGCGGCTCACAATGAAAGCAGAAGACCAGTATCCGTTCGTCGAACGGATACCAAGACCACAGCTGCATCGCGCAGGTCGCAAGCAGGAAGCGGAGAGGCCAGTCCGAAGTGTGCATGGCTCGCGCGCTTCGCGCGGCTCGCCGAACTCTGCGTTTGGTTTCGTGGGGCGCTGCCCCACACCCCGCCAAAGGGCACAGCCCTTTGGAATCCCCTCTATTGGGCTCGAGAGCCGCTCACCACGCAGAAGCCAATCTCTACATCACCTCGGCCTTGCGCTCCATTCGGGCGCTTCGCGCACGCATGCTGGAAATCAGCTCTTTCTTGCGAAGGCGAATGGAGGTTGGGGTGATCTCGCAGAGCTCGTCTTCGTCGAGCCACTCGATGGCGTCTTCCAAACTCAGGCGCCGCGGCGGACTGAGCTGCACGTTGTCATCACGACCAGACGCACGCATGTTGGTGAGCTTCTTCTCCCGACAGACATTGACCTCGAGATCATTCGTCTTGGCGTGCTCGCCGACGATCATCCCCTCGTAGACCTCCACGCCCCCATCCAGGAAGAGCACCCCACGAGGCTGCAGGTGAAAGAGCGCGTAGGGCGTGGTCTTGCCCATGCGGTCGGCCACCATCGCGCCGTTTTGCCGATAGCTTATTGCCCCAACCCAAGGCATCCAGCCACCGAAGAAGGTGTTCATGATGCCCTCACCGCGGGTATCGTTGAGGAAGTCCGAACGAAACCCAATCAGTCCACGCGACGGCACCGTAAACTCCGCGCGCACGCGCCCAGACCCCAAGGAACGCATCGACAACATGGTGCCCTTGCGCGCCGCCAACAACTGCGTAATGTGGCCAAAATACTGGTCCGGCAAGTCGAGCAGCAACTGCTCGTAGGGCTCCAAGGTCTGCCCATTCTCATCCTTGCGCAACACCACCTCTGGCTTGGAGACACAGAGCTCGTACCCCTCGCGGCGCATGGTCTCGATCAGAATCGACAGCGCAAGCTCCCCGCGACCCACCACCTTGAAGGTATCCCGCGAGTTGGTGTCCTCGACCCGCAGCGACACGTTGGCCCGCTTCTCACGCGTCAGCCGATCTCCAAGATGACGCGAGGTCACGTACTTGCCCTCGCGCCCCGCAAAGGGGCCCGTGTTGACCGAGAAGAACATCGCGATCGTCGGCTCGTCCACCCGAACTCGTGGCAACGCCACCGGCTCGAGCTCCGTGCCTATGGTGTCGCCGATGGTGATCGCCTCGATCCCCGCCACCGCGAAGAGCTCCCCTGCAGGGGCCTGCTTGACACGCACGCGCTCGAGCCCCTCGAAGACGTAGAGCTGCCCCAACTTCACCACCTTGGTCGCGCTTTCACCGATCACCGAGACCAACTCGCCTTCGCGGAGGGTTCCTTGGTGGATCCGACCGATGGCCAAGCGACCAACGTAATTGTCGTAATCGAGGTTGGTCACCAAAGCCTGCAACGGCGCCTCGGGATCGCCCGAAGGAGGCGGAACCTTGGCGACGATGGTCTCGAAGAGAGGGCGCAGATCACGGCCCGGCTCATCGAGGTCGACCGTGGCCGTACCAAGCCGCGCGTTGGTGTAGAGCACCGGGAACTCAATCTGCTCGTCATTGGCGTCGAGGCTGATGAAGAGCCCGTAGACCTCGTCGAGCACCTCAGGGGCCCGCGCGTCCTGCCGATCGATCTTGTTGATGACCACGATGCAGGCCAAGCCCAAGGACAGCGCCTTGCTCAGCACGAAGCGGGTCTGCGGCAACGGCCCCTCGGCAGCGTCGACGAGCAACACCACCCCATCGACCATGGTCAACATACGCTCGACCTCACCGCCGAAGTCGGCGTGTCCAGGCGTGTCGGCGATGTTGATCTTGTAGTCGCCAAAGCGCACCGAGGTCGCTTTGCCCAAGATGGTGATGCCGCGCTCACGCTCGAGGTCATTGGAGTCCATGACCCTCTCGACGAGATGGCGCTCGTCGAGTCGTCCCGACTGGCCGAGCATGGCGTCAACGAGGGTGGTCTTGCCGTGGTCGACGTGGGCGATGATGGCAACATTTCGATAGTTCAACAAGTTGGGAGCTCCTGCGTACCCTGAGGTCGCCATGTGCGCGGCAATTGACATTCGTGGCCGCGACTGGGCCGCGCGCGACCCAGATCTGGGGGCGGGAAACTAGGCGGGCGCCGCCGCGATGTCAATAGGCCGCCCTCGAATCCGCCGGGGCAATTCTGCCCGCTCAACGCAGCATCAGCGTCGAGGCGCCGGAAGCTGCCGCAGAGCTGCGCCTCAGCAATGCACAAAAGCTTAGCGCTGACGTCGCCAGAGCCCGACGAGCAGCCCAAGGACCAGCAAGAACGGCAAGGAAGCGTTCCAACGACTCGCCATTCCCAAGGTACACGCACAGCCTTCGTCCTTGGTGTCGCGATAGGTGAGCCCGTCATCCTCCCACTCGAGGCCAGGTTCGGTGCCTTGGTCCGGCTCATTGGGGTCGGGATTGCTCTCATCGGGTGTCACGTCCGGGTCCTGGTCGACAGGAGGCTCGGTCATGTCGTGCTCGAGGGTATCGCTATCCTCGACCACGTCGATGAGCTCGCTGCTGTCGGTGTCTTCAGTGATGTCGGCGACATCGGTGGTGTCGGGGTCGGGCTGCAGATCTTCATCGGGAACACAGAAACCGTTGACGCAGTGGCTGCCGGTCTCGCAGACCTTGCCGGCACAGGGGTCCGGAGCGCCGGATTTGAGGTGGCCAACGCGGGCGAAGTCGACGCTGAGCAGATCGATGTCCTCCCACTCTTTGGGGGAGTTCGAGGATGTGATGCCTTGGGTGTCGCTGGTGGCGGGGTCGTTCGGGATGGTGTCCATGCAAGAGAACTCGCCTTGGCCCAGCATCACGCCCAGGCCACCGCTCTCGAGCTGCGCGCGTGTCAGCCCAAGGAAAGAGAGCGGGATGGACATCTCGTAGAAGGTGTCGCGCGTGGTCGAGTGACCACGGGTCAGGAAATCGACATACGAGGCGGGGGTGGCGGCGTCATCTGCGTCGAGCACACCCCACAACTCGGTGACGGCGAAGGTATTGGACACAGCGATAGTGATGTTGGCGTCCTCGACGGAGAAGTAGTCGACACCGCCATCGTCGACGGGGAAGACGCCGTCCTTGGCGCGGGAGACGAAGCCCTGCCAGAGGTTGGAGGCCGTGTAAATCTGCACGTCGGGCAGATCGCTGCCGTTCCAGTAGGGCTGCTCGCCGTTCTTGTTCCACATGTCAAGGGAGGCACCAGCGCCTTCGATGGTGTCGAGGGCGATCCACTGGATGAGGTTCATCTGGTTGGGCTTGGTGCCGCCAGCCGAGCCTGCGTTGTTGGGATCGATGATGTCGGTGACGTCGACGTACTGCCAGGCGAGGTAGAGCTTTTGCTCGTCCCAGGCGGCCCAGAGGTGGGTGAGATCCCAAGGGGTCTCGTGCATGCACCAGTTCTCCCCGAGAGAGCGGGGATCGTCATTGGCCAGGTCGAGGGCGATGACGTTGTGCTCACCCCATTCACCGCTGTTGCTGCCGTCGACGGTGATCGAGCCGGCGGCGCCGAGGGTGGGGTTGACCGCGTAGGGTGTGGCGGCGATGAGCAGGGGTGCGAAGAGCGCGAGCGCGGCGAGTCGTGCGATGGCAGACATGGGCGTCTCCGAAGTTTCGGCGGTGGTGCGAAGCGCACCTACACTGCGTCCAAGACTAGCGTCAAAGCTGCGTGGGTCAAGAGCAGCGAGCGACACATCAGAGTAGGAATCATTGCTTCCTGAAAGGGGACCTGCGCGGTGGACTCGGTAGCAGCAGGGCAAGCTCTTCCACCCTGTCTGTGTTCGTGGTAGAGGCCTGAGCGCGTCGCTCAGCAGCGGGCGTGGATGGGCTGTGAAGCGTTGCTCATCAGGGAAACGTAAGGGATTCCAAAGGGTGAGCCCTTTGGCAGGGTGTGGGGCAGCGCCCCACG
>JAVFAO010000536.1:0-4173 GCA_034002465.1 Myxococcota bacterium | reverse complement strand
AAATCCTTCGGATTCTCGAGAGGATGCGTGCCCTTCGCTCACTTTCGATTGTCCGTCGGCGTCGACGTTGACGGCGACCAAGTCGTCTTTCGCACGCTCGTAGACGTAGAGGAGGTCGCCTGACCCGCCCGAAGCAAGCCATGGTCCAGGAGAGACGAAGGCGACGATGGAACCATCGGCAGAGATGGACAATCCAGTACCTCCTAGAGGAGTCCCATCGCGAGCGAGGATGGGTGCACAGGTCGAGTTCTTGCGGTCGACGAGCAAGACCCCCTCTTGGGTGCTCACGACCAGGACGCTGCCATCGGCTGACAAGGCGAGCCCCGGCTCATCTTTGGCGACCGGCGTTGAGGGGAGGGAGAGCCGCTCGATGCTGCAGATGCGGCTGGAGCCTGTGCAGTCTCGAAGACTGAGCTCGGTGGCGAAGGCCTCACCGACTGGGCGTTGTTCGACGGCGTCCGGTGTGTTTGCGTCGGGCGCGCTCGTTTCTTCTTCCTGCGCCCGTTGGGCAGCGCAGGCACAGAGACACAGTGCGGCGCACACGAACCAGCTCGCTGCCCGCGTGCTAGAGAAGGCGGGATCGGCCAAGCACCCAATCGGCAAGAAGTCGAAGCCAGGAGGCGGAGACTCGCTGCGAAGCTTGCCCGAAGGGTGCGTGCCAGGGATGACACGCAACAAGTGGTCATGAATGCTCATGTGCTTCCTCGAAACGAAGTCTGCATGGAGGGAAGAGGCTTGCGATCAGCGAGGATACTGCTCTCCTCAGGGTTCGCGTGTGAGCTCCAGACGGAAGCGTTCCTCGGTCTCCGTGTAGCTATCCACATACACCTCGAAACGTTGAGCAGCGTCTTCTGGATTACTCAGGAAGAGCTCTTCCTGGCCACCGGCTCCGGCTTCGTCCACGCTCGCCAGGCAATCGCCGAAACGGCGAGGACACTCGGCGCTCGCATACAGAACCAGATCAGCCGCACTCTCGGCTCGAAGCCGAATATGCTCCCCGGCAGCGAGCTCGACTTGAAAGATCAGCTCACCTCCCGTCGCCACGCCACGAGGACAGTGCTTTCCGATGCCATGATCACGGTTTTCCCAGCCTTCGAAGCTGTATTCACTCTCACCGTCGAGGAGCGCGATTGGCAAGGAGCAATCCTCACCGGGTCGGAGGCGACGACACGCGCCGTCACAGCTCCAACCATCCTCGGGCTGGCAACGCTCATCGCACCCATCACCTGCTTGCTGGTTCCCATCATCGCATCGTTCCCCTGTTTGCAGTGCTGCGTCGCCGCAATTCTTCGCTTCCGGGAGTTGGAGCTCATACCAATAGGGCGTTTTCTCAGACTCGAAGCCGAGCTGTCCGAAGGCATTGTCTCCCCAGCACCAGACGCTGCCATCAGCGAGACGAACACAGACGTGATAGCCCCCAGCCGCGACCTCCACCACCTCGTCGAGACCTGGCACGAGCACCGGCTTCCCACGACGCCCCTCATGTCCGTCGCCTGAGAGCCCCTTCTGCCCCATTCCCCAGAACGCCAGGCGACCATTTGCAAGGAGGGCGTAGGTATGTTGCACGCCAGCAACCAACTGCTGGACACCCTCCAGTTCCACGCGGTGTGGACTGGAGGAGTCCACGAAGCTGCCATCACCGAGCTCACCGTTCGCATTCGCGCCCCAACACGAGACCGAGCCGTCCTCGTGTAGCACACAGCTATGGTCTGCACCGAGCGCAAGCCCACGTGCGTGCGACACGCCTTCGACTCGGGTTGGTTGCGCCACGGCCTCCTCCGCCAGGCCGAGCTGCCCGTACTCATTGCTTCCCCAACAATACACCTCGCCCGAGCTCAAGAGCACACACCGATGCGATTGACCGGCGTCGGTGGAGACAATCTCCTCTCGGAACGTGAATACCTGCGGCTCAGAGCTTCGAAACAGAGTCCCCCAACAGTACAGCTCGTGAGGGCTGAGCAGGCCACAGGCGTCCCAGTAGCCTGGACTTAGCTTGTGCAAACCATGGTGTTCCAGTGCAACCGGAGGTGTGTGATGCTCCACGACACCACATTCCCCCTCACTGCTCCGTCCCCAACACCAGGTACTGCCGTCGCGACGCACGGCGAAAGTGCTGCCCCAAGAAGGCCGCAGCTCCTCGATATCCGAAAAAGGCAAAGGCTCAGGCGTGATGCTACTCGTCTGGTTGGGGTCTAGGCGTTGTGCAGCGTCCCCCAGACAACGCCACTCCGCCCCCATTCGCACGCACGTCACCCCACTGCCAAGCCGCAGGTCTTCACTCCCAGCAAGCGATTTCACCTCCATCGGAGCGGCGCTCCACATGTGACCACTCACGTACTCGTCCAGTTCGCGACTCCAACAACGCAGTCGTCCGCTGCCCTCGTCGTAGCAGACCTGACCTGAACCGAGCGTGAAGAGGGTTGTTGGTGACAAAGCAGGCAGTGCGGGCAACGGTGCACCGCTGCAGGACAGCTCTCCCTGTCGAGCAGCAACGCAGATGCTACCGCCCCCCATGAAGCGTCGTTCACCTTCGGCGAGCGTTGGTAGTCGAGTGATGGACTGCTCGACAGGCTGTGGGCTGGGATACAGACAGCTCGTTCGCTGCTCGGCATCGCGTGAACAGATGAAGTTGCCTCCGGCGAGGAGCTCGACGCTCGTGTTCCAGAGCTCGAGGCGAGTGGGGGCTGAGAGATTTTCAGACAAGAGCTGAATCATTTGAGGTCGGTGCAGCGATCCCCAGCAAGCTACCTCGGTTTCGGACCGAGCACAGTTGAAAGAGCTACTGGCAACCACCTGCTCAACCCGGTCGAGGCCGGACAGCTCGCGTGGGGGCTCGCTCGTGTTGGTTGCGGGGAGGCCCACCTGTGCCTGACCATTGTGCCCCCAGCACCAGGTCCGTCCGTCCTCAGCGACACCACAAGCGTGTCGTCCACCCACCGAAACGCTGAGCATCGGCGGCAGTCCCTCCACTACCCAAGCCTGCAAGTCGAGTTCGAAGAAGAGTCCCCAACGGTCATGGTCTGATGGCCAGCCCCAATCGCCCCAACACACGACGACACCCTTCGCCGACACAGCGCAGGCGGCCTGACCCCGAACGTCAATGGCGACGGCATTGTCGATCCCTTTGACGGGTCGCGACTGAGCTTGAAGTGCCGGTTGCCAGCACCAGACCGCTCCCGAGCCACGCAGCGCGCAAACCAGCTCTCCACCGGCGACAAGCTGGATGGTCGGGTCAGGTTGCGCGGCCGAACCAGGATCGGGCATCTCTGCGATGGGCATTGTGCAATTGGACAGTAGTACCAACAACACGATGGAACCGTATGGAAAGGGTGATTCGTTCATACCGCTGTCTCTCCCGAACTGCAGCGTCTTGCCTCCCCAACTGGGGCAATGCATTAATCTGGGTAGATCGGAAAGATGTCCGTTGGCGGACAATGCAACGTTGTCGGGGGGTAAAACCTCCCCTGCAGTTTTCCATTGCAGGAATACTGACAGAAGGCGCAGGAGGAATACTCCCATGCAGCCTCGGGTTGACATGTGTCTCTGGTTGGAATCAGGCTATCGGCCTGGCACTCCACATATTCCACCCGTTCCTCGAAACAGATGGCTTTGCTTTTCATCGCTTCAAACGGAAGTGGAACAGGTGCAGATTTGAGGTTCTTCGTCCAGTACATGCAGGTATCGTACACCGGTCTGGGAGCTTGGGTGGGCCCATTTGGCCAAATGCAATCTTTGATCGCACTTGTGCAGTTGGAGAGACAGAGTATTCGACACTCGCCGCACGCACCTTGGTCGTCTTCCGATTTGTATGGATTCACGGTGTCCAATACGGTCAAACGACAGGCGATTTCAGCTCTGTTGCAATCTGGAGCGCACATGAGCATCGGGTCCCACTCGGGAATCGATGCAACCACTTTCGCAAGCATCCAATTGAGCACCGTCCTCACCAACGGTCGCACCGAAACACAGCACGCCGGTAGTGCGCTGATCCGCTCGAACACGCCAGGGGACGCACCAATGCGCAGCGCCTCCTGCAAATCCTCCGGCCCGCAACCCGGACCGTTGCCTTTGCCCGTCCAGAAGCGCGCTACCATCACCTCTACCTCGAGTGAGTAGGCGCGATTGGGCGCGACCAGCTCACCCAGTTCGTCACGACCATCCCAGCCATCACTC
>JAVFAO010000535.1:0-4189 GCA_034002465.1 Myxococcota bacterium | reverse complement strand
CGAGCCCGCCGCCTGCGCCTACCCGACCGCCGCGCGGAGAGCAGGCGAGAGGGTCCGTGGGCGCCACCCCGATGGCCCCTGATCGGGTGGGCACGACGGGGGGATGCAGCGCGCTTGGACCTGGTCTTCGAGGATCAGGATCTCGTCCTCCTCGACCGCGACGACCTCGAGACTGCCCCCGATACCGCCATCTGCCTCGCGCGGCAGCGCAGGGCGAGGCAGATGGCCGGCCACACAGCAAGTGGGGAGGCATAGACCATGAGATACCACATCGATCACCCTACCGATCCCGAGATCAGTGCGGACTACGGATGGGATCAATCCATCGGTTTTTTCGTAATGGTCCGCCGGCGCCAGCGGATTCTGGAGGACTACGACGTCATGACGGAGGGATACGATCACCTGGACGGCGTAATTAAGATATTGATTCGTCACGAATTTTTCGATATCTGCGAGGTGATCGACGCCATGTACGATCTAGCGCACGGTCTACCCGAGGATCTCGCTCCCGAGCTGCGTTTCGTCGGTGACGTGATCTGCAACTTGCGGGCGGCTGCTGACCAAGACTGATTCCCGCGCCGTCCAGCATAAATACATGTTTACAAAGGAGATTGTCGATTTCCTCACTCGAAACACACGCATTTGCGAGAAGTTCGCGTATATCTCGGTGAGCCAAGCCAGGCTCAAGTCTACGTATCAAGTAGAGCAACAGGAACGACGAGACAACATCGGCTCAATAGGCCCAAAACGCCTCTCCTGACAGCGGGAGAGGAAGCTCGTCTCGGATCCCAGCGATGGGATCAGACGTGCCGAGCCGCGTGTGCCCTCCTGATCCCAGTCAGGACTAGGGGCACATCGGGGCTAGCTCCGCTCTGAGCGGATAGTGCCCGGCCAGCGCGGTGTCCGACCCAGACCGATGCCACTGGATGTCTCCCGAGCGCTTCGCCTACCCGGCAAGGCCGGGTAGGCGCGCAACGGAGCCGTGCGCGGCAATGGCATCAGCTCACACCATCATCGTGCGGATGATCGCACGCCTGGGAGCCCACCTGACAGAGGAGGAGACGCAGGCTCTCGGGAGCCTCATTGCGGAGCATGGAATTGCGACCGCCAAAGACGATGGCGACGACGCCATCGTCTCTGCTGCCGCCGCAGCGCAGATGCTCGGGTTCCGCAGCAACTCAGGGTTCAGGTCATTCCGAGCGCGCCTCCGGGCGGATTGGCCGAACGACCCAGCAAAATGGCTCGAACCAATCACAGGCCGGCGCGGCTGCTACAGGACTGCAGACGTCCTGCGAGCTGCCGCCGGCATAGGAGGAAATCATGGCGAGGAAAAACCTCGGCGAGATGAAGAACATCGAGTCCGGCATCTACCAGGACCCGGACACAGGGGCGTACATGGTACGTGTCCAGATGCGTCCCCTCAGTCCCCGGACCCGAACAGTTGTGGGGGATATTTGGGCGGCACGAAAGGCACGAGACCACCTGCACGCAGCGATGCTGGCAGAGCTGGCTTTGAAGAGAAAACAGAAGGTGAACCCCGAGACTACGTTGGCCGCCTACGCAGAGCACTGGGTTCGTGAGGTGTTGTCTGGATGGCGACACAATTCCCAAGAAGCATGGCTGCAAGTCCTGGGTCACCACGTCCTCCCGGTCTTGGGACACATCAAGCTCGGAGAGCTGCACCAAGACGACATCCGCTCCTGGGTGCGCGACTACGCTCAAGTGGTTCGGCAGTGCAAGTACCGCCGCCGTCGCGAGAACCGTGGCGGCGTCTGCACCGATGAATGTCGTGACGACTGTCAACGGACGGGTAGAAACTACGCTGACGCAACCCTGGTCGGTTGGTGGACCAAACTGACGAGACTCGTCAACAACGCAATGGCGGAAGGGAGAACGGGCAACGACCCGCTGGCAGGCGTACAGCCCCCTCGCAACCAGGAAACCGTCGTGGTCCGTGAGCACAGGACCCTGTCGCCTCAGCAGTTCCTGAAAGCACTGGAAGGGGTCCGTCTGGGACGTCCGAACCGATATGCCGAAGTGTGCGTGGACTGCTTTACGGGCGTACGCGCTGGTGAGCTGTTTTCGCTGCGATGGGTGGATGTAGGGGAACGCACAAACCAGATCAGCGTGCGACGGAGCGTAGACCGGAAGGGAACGTTCTCCGCCGTGAAGACGCGGTCACCGAGGGATATCGTTGTGCCGGCGTTGGTCGTGGAAGCTCTCCAGGCTCATCGCGAGTGGCTCCGCCGCGAGGGGATGCAGGTGGGCGAGTTCGACTTGTGCTTTCCCTCGCAACGGGGGACAGCAAGGACATCGAGTTCCCTGGCGAAAGTCTGGGCGTTTGCCAGGGAGTATGCAGGGATTCCGGGCAAGCTCGGCAACCAGGTGATGAGACGCACCTACAACACGCTCAGCGGACGTGCAGGCAACGACAAATTCGTGACCCAGTCCATGATGGGGCACGCGTCCGACGCAATGATGGCTCTCTACTCCGGCATCACCTACGAGCAAAAGATCGAAGCAGCCAATCGCTTCGAGTCGTTCCTCGCAGAGCACGCCGAGCGTCCCCAGCCGAGCCTGGTGATGTAGTGCCCCAGGTAGTGCCCTTGACCAGGAAAGCGTAGTGCCCCACGCCCCGCCGCCAGGCCCAAGAAAGCAAAAAGCCCAGCGTTTCCGCTGGGCTTTTGAGAATGGGGCGTACTGGATTTGAACCAGTGACTTCCACCGTGTGAAAGTGGCACTCTCCCGCTGAGTTAACGCCCCGAGTGCTTGCTGCCAACGGCCCCGAACGGGCGTCCGTGACAGAAGCGAGCGGAGATTAGCATCGCGGGCCAAGCCGATCAAGGAAAAAATGACGAAACCAGGCCCTGCTGCCTGCTGCTCGGTCGTCTTCCCTCCTCAGCCTACGCTCCTCGAGGAAAGGCTCGACGAGCGCGCTCACAGATGACATCTTGTCGGCGCGTCGCGAGCGCTGTCTCACTCGCGAGGAAGGATCTGATGCGCACTCCACTTTGTATTCTAGCCGCCCTTCTCTTCATTGGCGTTCCCGCCATCTCCTCCGCCCAAGGCTTCGCCGGCATCCAGCTCAGAGGGGGTGGTGCCTCGCTGCTCGAAGAGGATGTCGACTCTGGCTTGGGCTATGGCTTCGGTGCCCGCGCCTTCGGCGGCTATGCCGTCGCCGAAGGTGTCGAGCTCGGCGTCAACTTCGACTACGCCTACAGCATCCACCCGGTCGAAGCGGTCACCCCGCTGGGCACGCTCGACTTCGACTGGGTCCAAGCGCAGCCCTCGCTCGGCGTGCTGCTCAGGGCGCAGCTCGGGCACAGCCTCATCCTCGACCTCAACGCCAACTATGTCTTCGGAAGCGTCACCGCCGAGCCCCCTGAAGACTCCCCCATCCCCATCGCCAGCACCGACACCCAAGGTGCTCAGCTTGGCCTCGCCCTGCTCTACCGCTGGACCCTTACGCCCTTCGCCACCAGCTTCGAGCTCGGACCCTACTTCGGCTACACTTGGTCCATCGACAGTGACGACACCCTCGGCGCCGAACAGGCCCACCTGCTCGCCTACGGACTGGCTGCCCAGCTCAGCTTCGAGCTCGGCCAAGCCAAGCAGTGACCCCCTAACGGCATTCAAAAGGGGGCAAGCCTTTGCCCACGTGATGCGCATCACCCATAAACGGTTGAAATCATGCGCAATACCTATGAAGCATGCAGCACTAGGGGCGTATGGCCATACGCCCGCCCTGGCCTTCTCAACACCTTCAACTCTGACCGCTTCTTTGCGGCTTTGCGGCTTTGCGTGAGATTCCAAGGCCAGCGTCAACAGAAAGCCCCGCTCGCAGCAGGTGCACCTCGCACTGCAATGTCTTCTTCGTTTCATATGCTTGCAGGTAATGCGCATCACCTGGGCTTCGATGTGTCTTCGTGGGGCGCCGCCCCACACCCCGCCTACGGGCTAGCCCTTTGGAATCCCTTTGATGGGTGGATGCGCCTTCGAACGCCATTGTTCGCGCGCTAAGCGCGCTCGCCTCGTTCCTCGTTCCTCGTTCCTCGTTCCTCGAATGTGGGGCGCCGCCCCACACCCCGCCAAAGGGCTAGCCCTTTGGAATCCCTTCTCTTTTTCGTATCGCTTGGCGACACTGCCCTTGCGTGCACGCTCGGAAAGTCGCATGTTCAGCTCGCTCGAG
>JAVFAO010000534.1:0-4202 GCA_034002465.1 Myxococcota bacterium | reverse complement strand
GCGCGGCTGATGGTCTCGGTGACCAGCTTGTCATAGAGCTTGAGCGGATCGAGATTGGTATACGGCAAGGTGGTTTCCTTGGCGAGCACCTCAGCGACGCGATCCTCTGTCAAGCGACGACCATCGGCCATCGTCAGGTCCAAGGCGAGCACCACTTCGACGGGAGAGACCCGGTAGCGCTGAGTGGTCGAAGCATGCTCTTTGGCGAGCTTCTGGCGCAGATAGGGCTCTCGAATACGCAGCTCGCGAACCTGCTCTTCGCTCAAGAGCCCCTCGTCCCTGAGCAGTTGGCAGAGATAGGCGAGGCTCAATTCGGCGGGACGACTACTCATGATGCTGACACGAAGGAATACGGCGGGAAAAAGACGCCCTTCTCGGTCACGATCGCCGTAATCAGTGAGGCCGGCGTAAGATCGAAGGCAGGGTGACGCACCGAAATCCCCTCTGGGGCAAGCTCGATGCCACCGACCTGGGTCAACTCGGCAGCCGAGCGCTCCTCGATGGGGATCTGCGCCGCGCTCGCGGTCTTGGGATCGAGGGTGCTGCTCGGAGCAGCCACATAGAACGGGAGCTTGTGGTAGGCAGCAAGCACTGCCAAACCGTAGGAGCCGATCTTGTTGGCCACGTCACCGTTGGCGGCGATGCGATCGGCCCCAATGATCACCGCGTCGACCTCCCCTCGCCCCATGAAGAAGGCCGCCATGTTGTCGGAAATCAGAGTCGCGTTGATGCCCTCCTGCATCAGCTCCCAGGCCGTCAGCCGCGCCCCTTGCAGGTAGGGTCTGGTCTCGTCCACCCAGACACTGATGGGGGCTGTACCGTCACGCTTGGACCGCTCATGACATGCGCGAATGACCCCGAGTGCCGTTCCGTAGCCACCGGTGGCCAGGGCACCCGCATTGCAATGCGTCAGAATACGCGCGCCAGCCGGCAGCATTGCCGCCCCGTGCTCACCAATGGCCCGGTTCATGGCCACATCCTCGGCGAGGATGTTCAAAGCCTCGGCACGCATGGCGAGAAAGGCCTGCTCTCGACTGGGCGTGGATCCCAAACGCAGCGCGACGGCTCGCATACGCTCGATGGCCCAGAAGAGGTTGACCGCCGTGGGGCGTGTTCCAGCCAGCAGGGTGGCCGCCTGGTCAAAGCTCGCGAGCCACTGCGACCCATCGGGCTGCCAAGCGCGAGCATGCAGCGCGAGCCCCATGGCGGCTGCGATCCCGATAGCGGGAGCGCCACGGATCACCATAGTGCGAATCGCCTCGGCCACACCCTGCGCATCGGAGTACCGCAACCACAGCTCCTGACGAGGCAACAAGCGCTGGTCGAGCATCTCCACACAGAGCGTGTCTCCAGACTCCTGCCAGCGCAGCGGGCTAATGGGTATCGACTTGTCATCGGCTCCAAGAGATTGCGCTTGCATCACCGTCATTTCGCTCCTCGTCAAGCTGCGCCTTCACAGGCCACCGCGACAGCATAGCACGGGCCCACGCGGCTTCACACGCTATCCTGCGCTGCGAAAGCGCGTTGTTGAGCCCTCCCAGCACACCGAACACGGTAGCCATTGCAGAGGCTTTCCTGGCTTCGACCTCGGCCCACCTTGACGGAAAGCCTCGAGCGCGCCACAACCCTGCAGGCATGTGGCTGAAGCTCCCTTCCCCAGAGGGGCAGCAGCCGCAGAGGCAAGTCCAAGCCAGAAGGCCCAAACTGCCCGGCGGAGCGAGACACGAAGCTGCGTCTGAAGCGTGCGCCTGCGATGCGCACAGACGGCTACCAGGGTCTCGCGAGAGCGCGAAAAGCATGATTGACAAAACACAAGCGCCCACGGTCATCGACTCGGAACCCATGGGCTTCGCTCACGCCCTGCCCCGCTTCGTCGCGGGAGACCGAAACCCGGAGCGCATCGATGTGCGCTATCAATGGGTGGATGGGCGGGTCGAGGGAGAGGCGCAACTCGGCCCCTTGGCAGCCGGCCCACCCGGTCACGCCCATGGGGGCGCCATCACCAGCCTGCTCGACGAGGCCATGGGCTACGCCGCATGGATTGTCGCCGGCATCGTGCTCACTGCACGGATCGAGGTCGATTTCCTTCGGCCCGTGCGCCTCCCCACCAGCGTTCGCGTCCTCGCCTCGGTCAGCGAACACAGTGGCCGCAAAGTCACCACCGAAGGTAGCCTGCTCGACCAGAACGGCATGGTCCTTGCTCGGTCACGTGCGGTCTTTGTCCTCCTCCCCCCCGACAAAGCCGAGAAGCTTGGAAACACACTCTCCTCGCCTCCCAAGTGAGGCTCCTGCTTTGCAATCGATGGGTACAGGCCTCTTTCATGGACAATGATGAGATCATGCAGTGTTCAACCTTTGAGAATCGTCCGCACACTCCTTCAATGCTCGCCACCCTCGCCGGCCTGCTCGTGCTGAGCTTGGTCGCCTGCTCGAGCACACCAACAGCGCCCGCGCTCAGCACCTTGCTCGTCAACGACCAAGCGCAGAGAGAGCTCACGCCCAACAGTGTCGTGGTCTTCGAAGCAGGCTTCAGTGAAGACTTCGACGCCAGCGAGCTGGTGCCTCTGATGAGCGAGGGTGAGGGCTACAACGAGAAGTGGGAGTTCATCCTCACCACGACCCCCTATGAAGCGCGCATTCGCTTCGAGGTCAGCAACCTCGGGCTGGGCGACTTCAAGGGCAAGGTCTCGGGACGTGTCAAGGACCGCAGCAGCGACGATGGCCCCACCTACTCGTTTTCGGACAGCTTCGGCGAAGGCAAATGGAGCTTCGAGAAGAATGGCACGTTTGCGATCGAAATGGGCGCATGGAGCGTGAAGGGGAAGCCTGGGCAGTTTTCGCTACGAGGCGTCGCCGGCAGCAAGAGCGAGGTCTCTTTCGAATACGATGTGGAAGGCTCCTCCTGGCGTCCTGGCTCGGGCATCAGCTTCTTTGGCGACAAGTACGCCCAGTACATGAAGTCGCAGGTTCCTCTCTTCCACGGCAAGGCCAAGGGTGTCGTCAGCATCGACAAAAAAGAGGTCCCCGTCGAAGGCCTAGGCTACGCCAACCACCTTGGCTCCAACCTCGGCATGCACGAGATGGCCAAGGAATTCTACCACTTCCGCAAACACGACCAAGACCTCTACATCGAATGGCGACACGTCGAGAGCACCGAGCAGTACCGCCAACAGCCCATTCCCTTCTTGGTCGTCGCCTACCAAGGAACGGTCCTCTTCGAATCCACCGAGGTCGAGCTGATCCCTGAGAACTACTGGACGGATCCAGGGAATTTTGGCTACACCATCGTCCATGGGCTCAGGGTCGAGGCGCGTGACGGCGAAAACCTCGCCTCGCTGCGCTTCACCCCAGGCGAGGTCCAGGTCAGCGATCCCCTCGCCCGCGTCTCGAAGATCGAGCGAAGCATCGCGCTGCAGTTCACCAAGCCCATGGATTACACCATCAAGGGCCCCTGGCGACTGGACCTCGAGGTCGATGGCATGCAAGCCACCCTGCGTGGCGAGGGTTCGTACTCCATCACGCGACTGCAGTAGGCTCTCTGTATTCAGAACCCGGGAAGGGCGGACACACAGGTCCGCCCCTACTTGTTGGGCATGCAGAACCGGGGATGGGCGCACACGCAGGTACACGCAGCTCCGCCCCTAGTTGATGGGCATGCAGAACTGGGGATGGCCGCACACGCAGCTCCGTTCGGCGCAGAGATGTGTATACAGAACCAGGGAAGGGCGGACACACAGGTCCGCCCCCACTTGATGGGCATGCAGAACCGGGGATGGCCGCACACGCAGCTCCGTTCGGCGCAGAGATGTGTATACAGAACCGGGGATGGCCGCACACGCAGGTCCGCCCCTACTTGTTGGGTCTTCAGAACCGGGGATGGCCGCACACGCAGCTCCGCTCGGCGCAGAGATGTGTATACAGAACCGGGACCGGCGGACACGCAGGTCCGCCCCTACTTGATGGGCAGCAGGAGGTCGTTCTTGGGCTTCTTGCTGTCGTCTTTCTTGGTCCCGATGGGGAGCAGCAGGTCCGTCTTGGACTTCCCAGAGTCGCCGCTCTTCCCGGTGTCGCTCTTTCCAGCGTCTGTGCTGGGGTCGTCCTTTCCAGAGTCGTTGCTCTTGCCACCGTCGCCTC
The DNA here is from genome assembly GCA_034002465.1 of Myxococcota bacterium. Classification (GTDB taxonomy): domain Bacteria; phylum Myxococcota_A; class Bradymonadia; order UBA4248; family JAVFAO01; genus JAVFAO01. The sequence goes on along the minus strand of JAVFAO010000534.1, from coordinate 68 downwards.
TGGTGGAGTGCGAGCCACGTCGCTTCTCCTCGACCAAGGGGACCTCGACGCGCAGAGTCTCAGCCGAG
>JAVFAO010000533.1:0-4205 GCA_034002465.1 Myxococcota bacterium | reverse complement strand
GGATGATGGGGTGGTACACCTGTCGCGTGAAGGCCTCACCGAGCAGCTTTCGGCGCCCTCGAGGACCACGGACGACGGTGAGCATGAGGTTGAGGAGCTCGGTTTCGGAGCCGTGGTAAAAGGGGCGAACGCATTCGACCTGAATCTCTTTGAGGCTCAATCTGGGAAAGCTCATCTAGAAGACCTCATTCACGCGGGGAATCGAGCGCAGGGCTCAGAGTTTGAATTGGGCGAGGCGGACTTGTGGCAGGCTCTGGCTGGAGTGGTCCTTCTCGACGTTGTCTCTCAGTTGCGCCTCGAGGCGCTGTGATACCGCGGCGGGATCTTGGACGCGGCTCTCACTCATGGCGCTGAGGTTCTCGGTCGCCTGTCGGATTTGGGCGGCAAGGCTGCTCGAGATTTCCAAGAGCAGATCGAACGCCAAGCGGCTGCCACGCTGTCTGAGCACCTCAAAGTCAGATTTGCTGAGCTCGAGGAGCTGACAATCGGTGTGTGCCACACAGGTCGCCGAGCGGAGCCCACCATCGAGTAACACGAGCTGGCCGAAGACGGTACCAGGGCTGAGCTGACCGATGGTTTCGACGCTGCCATTGGAGACGGTGGTCTGCACCTCGACATCGCCAGCGAGCAAAAAGAAGCAACGGTCGCCTGGGGTCCTTTCACGGCAGATCACTTTCCCAGATGGATAGCGCTGGGTGGTCAAGAAAGGGAGGACGAACTGTTCGAGCTCGTCGTCGTCATAGTTGGCGAAGAAAGCGAAGCAGCGCAAATCGCCGCCGTTGAGCTCATTCATGACGTCCTCGAACGGGAGCGAAGAGGCCGGCAAGCAGGCCATTGAAGAAATCGCTGTCGGGTCGAGCCGACGCTACAGAGAGCCGAGGCGTGAGCGCGGCCGGCTCGTTGAGCACATCGACGAGAGCACGGTTGAGCTCCCTCAAGCGTTTGCTGGCATCAATGCAGAGCAAGTAGAGGAGCTGCAGTGCAGCCCGATCCTGGCGGGCAAGCAAAGCGCGAAACTCGCTCGCCTCGAATTGAACGAGCACGCAGTCGCTGGCCGTCTCTGCGGTGACCGCGCGTAGGCCACCGTCAAGTGTTTCGAGGTCGCCGAAGAGGTCGTCTTGCTGCAACCGGGCGAGAACGAAGCTCTGACCACTGCGGTTGAGGCGAGAGAGTTTCACGCTGCCCTCGACGAGCAGAAACATGTCACTGGAGGCCTCATCTTGTCGAAACAGCACCGTGCTCGCCTTCAGGCTTCGAACGCGCCCGATGGTGCAGAGCTTGTCGCGCTCTGCATCGGAGAGTCGTTTGAAGAGCTCATGTCGTTCGAGGATGGTTGAGATCGGTTCGGACATCGGCCTGCCGTGAATGGGACAGAGGTGGCGCGTGCTCGGTGCGCAACAGCTCGCAGAAAGGAAGCGGCTCGTGCGCCTTCGGAAGCCTTCGATGCCCCGATGCGAGCAGCCCTGATCGAAACAGATTCGACCGCAACGGTCAAGCTGTTCAAGATGATGATCGAGCAGGCCGGGATGTTGTGTGCCTTCCATCAGGCCGCCGCTGCTTTCCGTGTACGCCCAAGCCCATCTGCGCTTTGCCATTGAAGAGTTGCGCTCAGCAGTGCAACGGCTATGCTCCAGCCTGCGCTCGTGAGCAGTGCGACGCGCTCTGGCTCAACGGCTGACGCAACGAGGAAGACATGGCAACCTTGATAGTGAGGCTCAAAGACCGCGAGCTCAGTCGAGTCCAGCTCTCGAAGACAGTGACCACCATCGGTCGAGATCAGGAGTGCGACGTCCAGATCGATAACGTCAGCGTGTCTCGGCTGCACGCCAAGTTGCGCTATGTGTCGAAGCGCGGTTTCGTTCTGGAAGATGCAGGCAGCCGAAACGGACTCAGCGTCAACGGGCAGTTGGTTCCCAGGGAAACCATCATGGGCTGGGGCGATGTCATCAACATCGGGAAATTCAGCATTGAGCTCTCATCGATTGGTGGCGTTCCCGAGGATCGGCTGGTGCCCGTGGCAGAGACGGGACTGCGTCTCTCCCCAGAGAATGTGCAGGAGACCTTCGCGGTCAAGATGGACCGACTGAAGGGGGCTGCAAGCGACGCTGGACCAGGTGTGCCGTTACCACTGCCGGACCTGCCGCGACACTCCAACCTGCCTCGCTACCTGTTCATGGCGTTGGCAGCGGTGTTGGCCATCGGCCTCGGCTTTTTCGTCGTCTCGCTGCTGCTTTGAACCATGTTGTTGCTCGCATCCTGCTCGCAACCCTTCGGGTTTACACGACTCTTCGCCATCCATGGCTGCGAGTTCTCGCTTCCGGCTATCGAACTGAGCGAGGCCCGTCGCTGTTCGCAAGCATCCGTCGGTGACCCGAGTCTGCGAGGCGCCCGCAAGCTGCCGCTTTCCCGGAATTGCTGCTGGCGACAGCGCCCTGCTCAGGAGCGAAGCAAGGCCAGCGCAGCGTCAGCGCTGCGACGTTTCCATTGCATTCGTTCGCTCGAGGGCACCGACCTCTGGACAGTAGCAAATCCTTCGGATGGTCGAGAGGATGCGTGCCCCTCGCTCACTGTCGATTGCATTCGCTCGCTCACGCGAGACCCTCCCAGCGCTGTGCAGCCGCATCGGATGCGCCCGCGACAGACGCTGACTCAGGCCTCGCTTCGCTCGCTAGTTTGCCTTGCCGCTGGCGCGAGCTCCTGTCCCAGGTGCGAAGGACGGCCCGAGTCGGAAGGCCTTCCATGACTGGAGCCCGGCTCAATGACCCCGCCCAGATTGCGTGGGGGGACCGGTGGGGACTCGGCGAAGCAAGCCTCTTCGCCACCCTCAACCTCGTGTTGCAGGTGATGCTGCTGGTGTACTTCGAGCCGCAGCTCCGAGGCTTGAGTCTAAGCTCTCCAAGTCATTGGGAAAGATTTGCTTTTGCCGGCTTCTCCGGGTTTCTTCTGGCCTGTGCGGCCGTGGTGAGCCTGTGCCTCTGGCTGTTGCTGCGCTGGAGTTGGCTGCGAGCGCTGCTGCAGGTCCCCGTTCAAGCTGCGTTTTTACTTTTTCTATTCAGTGATTTGCGTCTCTACGCGAGCACAGGGCTTCACCTGCTTGACCGAGCAGTCCTCAATACGCTGGCAAACCAGGACGCCGATCGACAGCTGCATCTGATGGAGAGCTCATCATGGTCACTGCTGCTCCTGGGAACAGCGTTGGTGGTGCTGGAGCTGTTCCTGCTGCTTGCTGTCAGAGCGCTCGGTCGACGCAGGAGTCTACGCTTGTTCAAGCTTGGCTTCCCCACGGCCAGCGCAGCGCTCCTGGTGCTGTCGCTGGCCCTGCTGCGCCTGAGTTCACCACTGGCCGCACATGGGTATTTGGATGGCCTGCCTTTCTTCAGCTCCCTCCTGAGGGAGCAAGCAGCGCCCCCACGCCTGCTCGAGTTGGTCTATCCGACACCGCCCTCCGAGCTGACGGCTTCTGCGCGGCCAAGCATCCTGTTCATTCTAGTTGAGTCTTGGCGAGCGGACGCGTTGTCCGCAGAGAAGATGCCTCGACTCCACGCCATCTCCTCCGGACCAAGCTGTATCCGCTCGGCTCACCACTATGCGGGGGGACACACGACCGAATACGGTGCCTTCAGCCTGCTCTATGCCCTCAATGGCTATCACTACGTGCCCTTTCGGGAACAAGCACGGGGCTCTTTTCCCCTCGCGCTGCTGCGCGCCGCGGGCTACGGACTCTACGGCATGTCAGCGTCGTCGTTGAAAGAATGGAACCACTCAGGCTTCATCACCGAAAACTTCGACCACTACGAAGAGCACCTCGAGAGCGCAGAGCTTGCCGACGAAGTCCTCGGCTCGCAAGAATTGGGCGAACAGCTGCCCCGCTTCGACCTGCTCTTCTTCAACGCCACCCACCACAACTACCTGTACCCACCAGAATACGAAATTCACACCCCTGTCATCGCCCCTGACTACGATCACTACCTCGGCGATCTTGAACTCCGAAATCAAGAGACTGGAATACGAAATCGGTACTTGAATGCGCTGCGCTTCGTTGACGATAAGCTCTCGAATATCCTCGAGAGAGAGTGGTCGCGCGTGAGCACGGGGGAGCTCGTCGTGGTCATCACTGGAGATCATGGTGAAGAGTTCTGGGAACATGGGCTGCTGGGCCATGGCGCGCCCAGGTTCAGTGAGCAGCGTTGCGCCGTTCCGTTGCT
>JAVFAO010000532.1:0-4218 GCA_034002465.1 Myxococcota bacterium | reverse complement strand
GGGCACCAGGTGCCGTGCCACGCCATCAAGCGGCCGAAGCGGGTCTCGGGCTTGGCGCGGGCGCGCTTGCAGAGCAGACAATGCTCGCAGCGCTTGGCCATGATGCGGGTCAAACGGCTGTGTTTCTCTGGTTTCGGGTTCATCTGCAAATGCTCCTCATGGAGGCTCGGATGACGAGCTGTGTTTGTCTACGACGTTCCCACGCTACCCTCAGCGCTGAACCGGACCGATGTAGCGACGGGAGATGACGATGTTGTCCATCCAGCGAGTCATGGTGTGTGGGAAGTCCTCGGTGGTGCGGTGCAGGTTGATGTTGACGTTGTCCGGCAGTGGTCCACCCGCTTCACGAAAGCGCATGTGGGTGATGCGCGACTGCAGCACACCGTCGATCCAGAAGCGAGCTTCACCATCGTACTCCCCTGGAGTGTTGAGGTAGAGTCCCACCTCGTAGCAGCGCCAGGTGTTGAAGCGGATGTAATCGAAGGGCGAAGCGTAGGCCGAGAAGCGATAGTCGCTGACGTTTTCCAAGGTGCCCACGGTGGCGACGGCGTCGGCTGGGTGAGGATTGTAGCTGTACAGATGTCCAACCCAGAGGTAGCCATCGTTGGCCTCCGGCTTCTGGCTGTTGCCCCACCCGACGAACTGCACCGCTGCGTTGTACCAGTTCTCATCGGTGGTACCTGCTCCCTCGGCGTAGATACCAAAGCCCTTCACCCCGACGCCGCGGTCTTGATCGATAGGGTGGAACGAGGCATCGAAGTTGTAGCACATCCGCACGAAGTAGCAGCCATGCGGGTTGTCGTCGGGCTCGGTGGGCAAGAGGAAACGGGTGGTGGGACCGTTGAGACCCTCGGGCCAGGAGAAGCTCGCCGCATAGCTGCCGGTGTAGACAGGGTCTTCGACCACGCTGAGGTTCTCTCTCAGGCGCTGCTCTTCGGTGGGCAAGCGCACCTCGCCCGCCTCGAAGTCTTCTGCCGCGTAGACCGCCGGATGCGCCGCTATCCCCTGGTCATTGACATAGCCGAGGGCGAGCCCCCAGTTGACCCCGGGTGAGAGCCCCTCGTTCCACACCGTCTCCTTGTCGGGCAGAGCCTCGTGCTCGTCGCTTTCGTCAAAGGTCTCCGCCACTTGTTCTTGAGTGTCGCTCACCAACTCTTGGCCGTGCTCCTCCCAATCGTACATCTCGTCGAGCAGCTCGGCGTCTGCATTCTGATCGGTAAGCGCATCCCCATCGAAGACCTCGTCGACCACCTCGGGCTCGGCGCTACAGCCAAGCGCGAACATGACGAACAACCATCGAACTGCGTTCGGCTTCGGCATCGGAATCTCCCGCTGGCGTCGACCTTGACGCCCTCGAGCTTGAAGAATACGTCAATCCGAACGCTGATGACAGAGCCAAGCTCCTCGTGCTGAGTAGGCCTTTCTTTGTCCATCTCTTGGGCCCTCTGGATGGCACAATCGCCTTGCGGCTTTCAGGGCAACAAGGGCTGTTCGCTCCACGGGCATCAGCGCAATGTCTTGGGTACTTCGGTACAGTCCGGGCAGCGCACGTGCTTGGAATGCGTCGCACACTCGACCCTGCCGTCCGAGCGAAGCCCGCAGTAGTGCGCCTCACCCATGCTCAGCTCCTCGAACCCCGAGACCTCGAGCGGCTCGAAGCCATCTCGGAAACAGACGAAGACACCATCGCTTCGCCGCGCACAAACGCCTTCCCCCGAAAACCGCTCCCAACGCTGCGAAGGCTCCGTCGGCATCTGGCTTGCGTTGCTTCCCCAACAACTCAGCGTCTCCGCTTCGCTGATGGCGCAGAACAGCTCCGAATCTGCAGCAATGGCGCGGAAACGCCCCTCGGCAGGAGGGCTTGGAGCGCTTGCCCCAGGCGCGAGGGCCACGCAACCCAGGCTGCCATCCTCGACAACACCACAAAGACCCGTGCCATTGAGCGCCACGTCCACGAAACGAAGCTCCGGAGGACTCAGCGCCGGACCACTCGCGCTCCAACAATGCGCGCGACCAGCCTCGTCCAACGCACACCAGCGCTCGGACATGGTCTCACTAACCAGAGCATGAAAAGTGCCCTGCATCGGCACGCTCCCCGCCGCGAAGCCTCGCCCCCAACAGTGAAGCTCGGCCTCCTCATCAATCGCGCAGGACGCCAGACCACTGCTCGCCAGCTCCCGGAATCGCCCCTCGGGCGGCGAGGACTGCCCACAGGCAAGTCCGTTCGCGCCAAACACCGAGTCGCCACCGCAATTCTCGAATTCGAAGAAGCCCGCTTCGTCCTCGCCCCAACACCTTAAGCTACGGTCCTCCAGAATCGCGCAGCTGTGCGCCATCCCCGTACTCAACACCAGCGCCCTATGCTGCACCACCGCTTTGCAACCCATCAGCCCAGACAGCAGCACGACGACTGTGCACAACTTGAGGGAACAGGCCAAGTGCCCAATCAACAAGAATTCGCTCGCTCTTCGTCGCATCACGCCCCCCTGCGCCAAGCCCTCTTGCCTTCCTGTGCAGGACCCGAGCCATGAGCACGTCACACACGAGACGGCTCAGACGTGGTGCTTTCCCCGCTCAGTCGCCCGACTTGGCCTTGTTGCGTGCCATCCCTGGCACGCACCCTTCGGGCTGCCTTCGCAGCGAGTCTCCGCCTCCTGGCTACGACTTCTGCGCGCTCACCAAGCCCGCCGCCCGCGCCACCTGGCGTTCGCACTCCGCGTAGACTAGTCTACAGCGTCCGTCGAGGCGACGCTTTCTGGAGAACCCTATGAAGCTAGAATCATTTCTTAGAGAACTCGAGACCTTGGACCACCGAGCACGGCTCGCCCGCTTACGACAGCAGGTCATCTCCGTCGACCAAAGCAGCTACGAAGCCCTCATCGAAACCCTCGACCACGGCGACGCCTACCTACGCCGACTCGCCCTCTACAGCGAGCTCTTTCGCGCTGCGCGCGAGCCCAAAGTAGCTTTGGAAGCGGCCTGGAAACGCATACGCAGCCCCTCGGTGTCCTTGCGCAGCGCCGCTGCACGGGTCATCGGCGAGCGCGCCGAGAGCATCCCCAGCACCCTCCTCGAGGAGCTTGACCCGCAAACCCTCGACCTCCTCTTGCGCCGAATTCTCCTGCGTCGCAACGGGCCCATCATTGACGGCCTGAGCGTGAGACAACGATTGGCGCAGTCGGTCTGTGAGAGCCTCTGCGAAAGCGGTCGCTACAGCGAAGCCAGCGTCCTGCTGCCCGCGTGCGCCCGAGGGTGGATCGCCACGCGACTCGACTTGCCCTGGCCCGACAAACTCTGGCGACGCCTGGCCACGCGCCACCCCGAGTTGATGCTCGACCGAATTGCCAAGGACTTTGCCAGCCGCTCCCGCACCGACCTGGTCTGGTCTCGCTATGACCGAGGCTGCTGGACCGCGCTCTGTCGACACGCACCCGAGCAGATTCTTGGCTGGCTCGAGGCCCACGCCGACGCCACCACCCTGCCCCCTTACCTCGGCGAAGGGCTGCGCATCCTCGTTCGCAAGCAACCCCAGCGCATGCTGCGCCTGATGGAGAAGCGGATCTCTTGGGCGGCAACCCAGCGCCAGTTGCTCACCACCTTGGCTCGGGTCGAGCGAGCTGTGGTCGAGCTCGAGACGCTGTGCCGTGGGCTCGCCCAGCGGGACCCAGCAGCACTCACCACCATCCTTGCGGAGCTGCCTTTTCCAAGTCGAGGAGCGTTGTTCGAATACGCAACCACGCGCGACGACGACACAGCGCCCGATCTTCGGAGCTGGCCGCTGGAGCTGCTCGCCATCTTGCCCACATCGCTGCGCGATCGCGAAGCCGCGCGCATGCTCACACTGCAAGATGCCAGCGTCAACGCGAGCTGGCGCCGACAACTGCTCGCGCTACGGCTCATCGACAGCTCCAGGGAAGCCCTCGAGAAGGAAGCCTTTTCACCCCAAGCGGCGGAGCGTGGAGAGGCCTACATCGCGCTCATCCGCTCGAGCTGGCGCTCCCCCAGCGGGCTGAGCCAGACCCTGCGCTATCTGCAGCGCATCCGAAACGACCAAGATCCCGTTCGCAGCCTCGTGCTCCACGCCCTCTCCAAGGTCCCAGGACACCGCTTCCACGACGCCGAGGCCCTCGACGCCGTGGTCTCCCCCATCTTCGACGCCCGCGACACCTCCTACGTCACCCGATCCAACGCCACGGGCCTCGCCCATCGCCTGCTCGT
>JAVFAO010000531.1:0-4220 GCA_034002465.1 Myxococcota bacterium | reverse complement strand
GACACCATGTCAGACTGCTGCGATCCCAGCGACGCCCTCGGCATCGCCGCCTGTGCTGCCTGTACCACCGCCGTCGTCATTCCCCTCGCCATCCCCCGTGAGGTGGACCCGGAACGCGGAGGCTTGCAGCTGCGGATGGCCTCGACGGCGCTGACCGGCCTGAGCGACGCGGCGCGCTTTCTCGTGGATTATCCTCATGGCTGTGTCGAGCAGACCGCGTCGCGGCTGCTGCCCCTGCTCGCCTTGGGCGAGCTGGGCCCGGAGCTGACGGGACTGGAAGCGAGCGCGCTCGAGGCGAGGGTGGAGGCGGGGCTGGCGCGGATGTCGTCGATGCAGCGGCCCTCGGGTGGTTTCAGCTACTGGCCTGGCTTCGGCGCGGAGAACGAATACGCATCATTCTGGGCGACCTTGGTGCTCGGCGAGGCCGTGCGGGCGGGGCGCTGTCCCGAACAGAGCGCGTGCGGTCGGATGCGGGCGATCGCCCTGGAATACACAAGTCGAGTGCTGATGGCGCCTTTGAACCTGGACTTGGAGCTGTTGGAGCTCGCTAGCCAGAGGGTCGACCGGGTCTATGCGGCGTACGTGCTCGCCGATGCCGAGCAGCTTCGCCCGGAGCACGCAGAGCTGATCGCCGCGTTGGCGCCTGAGTGGAAGGAGCTGCCCTTGTTTGCGCGCTTCTGGTTGCTCGAGGTGTTACGGCAGTGCGAGCAACTCGGCCTCGAGCTGGAGGGTGTCGACACAGCGGCGCTGAGCGCGGAGCTGTTGCAGAGCGCCTTGAACCAGGCGACAGAGACGGCGCGTTCTCTGCATTTCCGGGAGCTTCAGCTTCCGGGGCGGTGGATGAGCTCAGAGTTTCGCACTGACGCGATAGCGCTCGAGGTCTTGCTGCGGCGCGACCCGAAGGATCCCCTCTTGCCGGAGCTGGTGGCGGGCCTGCAGGCGGCGCGGCAGGGCGGTCGCTGGCGCACGACGCAGGAGAATGGCTGGGCGCTGCGGGCGATGGTGCGCTATTTGGAGGCGGTGGAGGCACGTCCGCCGCGTTTCGTGGCGGCGGCGTGGTTGGGAGACACGTCCTTGGTGGAGCAGCGCTTCGAGGGTCGCAGCGGGAAGCCCCAAGAGAGCCTGGTGCCGATGGCGACCCTGTTGGAGGAGCCCAGCGATACGCTGCTGGTGGCCAAACGCGGCGAGGGCGTGTTGTACTATCGGCTTGGCTTGGACTACACGCCCAGTGACCAGCGCTTGCCAGCGCTGGACGCGGGGATCAGTCTCGAGCGTCGCTACGAGCTGGTGTCGCAGGCGCTGGGTTCAAAGGAAAAGACCGAGCAGATGCAACGGCTAGACGCAGAAGGTCTGGCGACGGTACCTGCGGGTGCGGTGGTGCGGGTGACGCTCAGCGTCGAGTCGGCGGACCGCCGCTATTATGTGGCCTTGGAGGATCCGCTGCCAGCGGGATTCGAGCCGATCGAGGCAGCGAACAAGACCACTGGGGCGAGTGAGCGGGCCATCTACACACAGGAATGGGGTGGCGCGTTCAATTATCGCGAGTATTTCGATGATCGGGTGGTGTTCTACGCTGACGTGATGGGCAGTGGCAAGCGCAGCGTGAGCTATCTGGTGCGCGCGACCAGCCCTGGCAGCTACTGGGCGGCGCCACCGAAGATCGAGGAGATGTATGCGCCTGAGGTCTTTGGTCGTGACCAAGGGCTGCAGGTCGAGATCCAGCGATCTTTGTAGATAGGGCGCTTGGCCTGCTCTCCCAAGTTCCTGTCGATTGGGCGCTTGGCCTGTTCCCCCAGCGTTCTTTGTAGATCTTGTAGATAGGGCGCTTGGCCTGCTCCGATCCCCTTTGCCTCGTGGCTACGGCTTCTGGAACAGGTAGGTCTGCTGCCCAACGTCGAAGAGCAGGCTGCCATCGTCCTGAGGCTGCAAGACCACGCCAGCCAGCGGCGGTGAGGTGAACATCAGGGTGCGGACACCTGCGTCTTCGTGCATGGCGACCTCGACCTGCCATTCGCCAGCGTCGGCCGTCACCAGCTCGCCCTCTCTCCTCAAGGCCAGCGTGCCGAGGGCGTCGTTGTGGTACTCGCCAAGCAGGGGGTCGAGCCACTCAGCGGGTGGGGTGCTGAGTTTGGGCAGCAGCACGGCGTTGCCCTCCTGGCGCGCGGTGTCCAGGAAGGCCAGCTCCTGCTCGGCGCGTCGCTCGGCGTTGGGGAAGAGCAGCTCGAGCAGCTCGCGCTCGATGGCGCTGCTCAGCCCGTTTGCGGCCTGGCCGTTGACCAAGACGATGACGCCGAGGTCGTGCTGGGGGAAGAAGTCGAAGAGGGTGGTGAAGCCCAGGGTGTTGCCACCGTGACCGACGCGGAGCAGCCCCGCCTTGTCGCGAAGCATCAGGGCGAGCCCGTAGTAGCTGTATTCGGAGATTTTGACGCTGGGCTCACGGCGACGCATCAGGTTCTCGCGGGAGATGAAGACCTGGCCCTGATGCTGACCCTCGTCGAGCTCCATCTGCATGACGACGGCGAGGTCGTGGACATTGGACCAGAGACCGCCAGCGGGGACGATGCTGCCGATGGCCGCTTCGAGGGAGAGGGGCAGCGGGTGATAGCTGCCGTCGATACGCATCCCGTAGGGCAGGGCGTGGTCGACGCCCTCGGGGAGCAGCTCGAAGCGGTGGGTCGCGCTCAGGCCCAGCGGCTCGAGCAAGGTCTGTCGTAGCGCGTCGTCGTAGGCGTTGGTGAAGGAGAGCTCGGGCAGCAGGGCGTGGGCAGCGGCGAAGCCACCTGCGGAGACCAGCGCATTGGAATACTGGAAGGTCTCACCCAGGCCGGTGGTGGGCTTCATCTTCGCCAGCTCGTCGAGTCGCTGCTCGGTGCTGACGCCGTCGAACTCGAAGAGGAACTCGAAGTCTTGTCGCGGCAGGCCGGTGCAGGCGCAGAGGCTGTGGTGGAGCTCGAGCTTCTCGGCGAGCTCGGGGTCACCGAGGCGGAAGCTTGGCAGGAGCTCTTTGAGCGGCGTGTTCCAAGTGAAAAGCCCCTGATCGACGAGGCGAGCGATCATGAGGCTGGTGAAGGCCTTACTGGTCGAGCCGATGAGGAAGCGGGTGTCTGGGGTGACGGGTGCCCCGTCGGGCCCGCGGACACCGTAGCCGCGCTCGAAGACGACCTGTCCGCCGTAGACGACGGCGACGGCGAGTCCGGGGGCTTGGACGAGCTCGACGCCGCGCTTGATGAACGCATCGAGCTGGTCTGCGAGCTCGGGGGACCAAGGCAGCGCTTTGGCGTCGACGAAGGACTCTTCTTTGAGATCGGGGGGTGTCTGGCTGGAGATGATCTGCGACATTTGGGCGCCGCGGCGCTGGGCGGCGGCGACGGGCGAGTCGATGAGGACGACGTAAGTGGTGTCGCCGCTGCGTCGGGCAAGGGCCTGGATGGCGCGGCTCTCATCGGGCGTGGTCTTGTAGGCGATGACGAGGAGCTCGTCCCAGCCGCCGGAGGCGGGCGGAGATTGTTGCTGGTCGAGCTCTCGCGCGAAGTCGGGGACGACGCGCAGCCACGCGTCTTGGATGGCGGCGTCCATGGCCTGGCCGCTGCTTTCGACGAGCCACAGGTGAAGCTCGCGCTCCGGGTCTTCGAGGGCTGTGAGCTCGCCGCGCTGGGCGAGCCACCAGCCGCTGGGGATGACGACGGAAGCGCCGGCGGCGGTGGTGATGGTCTTTTCTTCCTGGACCTGGGTCATGGGGGCGTCGTCAGTGGGGGCGGCGCCGCTCTCGAGGCCGTTGCTGGCTGAGGGTGTGGTGGCGCCGCAGGCGGCGAGCAGGGCGCCGCCCAGGAGCAGGGTGAGGAGCGCGTAGCGAGGTGATTGCATGTGATTCTCTCGTGATTGGGTGTTGCTTGCTTCCTGCAGGCTGACTCGAGTGAGGGCGTGCCGACGGTGGCACGCATCAAGCGCGGCTAGGAACCATAGCGGGCCGGCCTTGAACACACAAGCGAGTGTATACGAATTCTGCTCCGACCTTGCGCCAGCGACAATTTCTCCGGAATGGCGTGAGGATGCGTGCCCTTCGCTCACTTTCAAATGCAAGCGTCTGAGAAACTGTAGGGGACATCGCTAATGTTTTGTCAAACTCTTTTTCGGCGTAGATGACGCCGAGCCGCGCCGATCCTGGGGCTCCGTTGATTTCACGGAGATAGGCCACGATCGTTTGCTTGCGCGGGCTCGAC
>JAVFAO010000530.1:0-4239 GCA_034002465.1 Myxococcota bacterium | reverse complement strand
GGCGCCGGACAGAGGGCTAAGCATCGACGAGGAGCAGGTCGAGGATCTCGAGGGGCTTCGCGCTGCGCTGCACGAGATGCGTGAGCAGTGGGCAGAGCTGCACCACTTCGTGGCCTCTGAGCTCTTCGACGTGCAGCTCGACTTCGAACGCCGCTACCGTTTTGCGCCCTTCAGCTTGGAGCGTTTCATCGGTCCGCTGAGCTTGGGCGAGGAGAGCCACATGGGTGAGCTGATCCGTCGTGATGACGGGCAGTTGGAGTACCTGCACAGCTATCGCCTGTCCAAAGCGCAGACGCGTCGTGCCTGGTTGCTGCGGCAGTTGTCTCGGCATTGTTGGAACCTCGACGCGACCGCGGTGGCGGTGGGCAGCTCGCGAGAGGAGTTCTTGAGGCAGCTCGAGCGAGCGGGTTTTGGCTACCTGCTGCGCGAAGGCGTTTTACCCAAACGTCGCCGCTGAAGGGCGCGCCGGACGAAGGCGAGAACGTCACCGACAAGTGAGCGAAGCGAATGCCAAGAAGTGAGCGAAGCGAGGCAGGAGTCAGCGTCTGTCGCGGGCGCATCCGATGCGCCTGCGCAGCGCTGCGAGGGTCTCGCGAGAGCGAAGCGAATGCCAACATGAAGGGGCCCGAGGGCGAGCGAAAAAAATGGCACGAGGCAGGGAATGCCGAGGCTGCCCAACAGTAAGAGTAGGCAACAGCGCCCGAACAAAGGAGCCTGCCATGCCTACCGTATCGTTACCGCGTCTCTTGGTCTTGTTGGTCGTCACCCTGGGCATCTACCAGATTGTCTGGCTCTATCGCAGCACCCAGGCGATTCGTCGAAAAGGAGCCGAAATCCCGCACTTCGCCTTGTTCTTCATACCCTTGGCCAACATCTATTGGTTCTACTGCTACGCCAAGGCGCTCGACCGCTGCACCCAAGGCCGCATCGACGGCACCCTCAGCTTTCTGCTCTTGCTTTTCCTCGACGGCCTCGCCTTGTTCTTCCTGCAGCACCAGATCAACCAATTCGAACGCTCCGCGCAGGCGCTGAGCTGACGGCGCTTGGTCTTAATGGCGCTGCCCCGCCTTGCTTGTGAAATGGCTCGTGCGTTTCCGACTGACTCGCCGTAATATCTGTGCGCCGATCGGCGGCTGGGTCTGTCGTCGATCGCACGACGAGCGCTCGTGTAGCGCTTGCCGAAGGTACAGGCAGACGGCGATCGTAGCCTGAAGTCGCAGGCATTTCTCTCGAACCAGCTTTGGCGGAGGTAGCATGGCGGAACCACACACCCTTTCCTTCTTTCGGGCAGGGGGCATCGATCAACTGAGCCTTCGCAGCGGCCGCGACCTGGCCGCGGTTGCCGAGCTCGACCCCAAGCTCTGGGTCGCCATCGCGATGCCGGTCAATGGCGTCGAGCTCGACGCGAAGACACTCGGCTATGTCGACACAGACAACGACGGCCGAATCCGAGTGCCCGAGATCATCGCCGCGGTGAAGTGGGTGCTCGAGGTCGTCGCTGACCCCGACGAGTTGCTCAAAAAGGACGAAGGCGTCGAGCTCTCGGCGCTGAAGAAGGGGCCGGTGCGTGCCGCCGCCAAGCGCATCCTCGAAGACCTAGGCAAAGCCGAGCTCAAGCGCATTGAGCTTAGCGATGTCGCCGACACCGCCAAAGTTTTCGCCCAGACCCGCTTCAACGGCGATGGTATCGTGCCCGTCGACGCAGCCGATGACGACGCGCAGCGCAAGCTCATCGAAGACATCATCGCGACCCATGACTCCGTGCCCGATCGCAGCGGCAAACCGGGCATCGACAAGGCCAAGCTCGACGCTTTCTTCGCCGAGGCCAAAGCGTTCGTCGAGTGGTGGGCCAAGCCGACGTCCGACGAGGCGCTGCGCCCAGTCGACGACAGCGCGGCCGCGGCAGACGCCTACGAATCCGTACGTGCCAAGATCGACGACTACTTCGCACGCTGTCGCTTGGTCGAGTTCGACCCGCGCGCAACGGCTTTGGTCAACGGAGCAGAGAGCGAACTCGCCAGCCTCGCCGCCAAGGATGTGGCCCAGGCCAAGGACGACGTCGCCAAGTTGCCACTTGCCCGCGTCGAAGCCGGCCGCCCGTTGCCGCTGGAGGCGGGCGTCAATCCGGCATGGGCCGACGCCATCGCCCGCTTTGCCACGCTCTGCGTCAAGCCGCTCCTCGGTCACGCGACGTCGACGCTGAGCGCTGCGGAATGGCTGCGCGTCGGGGAGAAGTTCGCGCCGTTCCTCGCCTGGCGGGCGAGCAAACCGGCAGGCAACGTCGAGAAGCTCGGTGCCGAGCGACTGCGCGAGATTGCCGCTGGCGATGGGCAAGCGGCACTCGCCAAGCTCATCGAGGACGACGCTGCCCTCGCCAAGGACTACGAGCAGCTGAGCCAGGTCGAGAAGGCGCTCCTCTTCTAGCGCGACCTGCTGCGGCTGCTCAACAACTTCGTCGCCTTCGCCGAGTTCTATCGCTAGTAGAACGCCGTCTTCCTAGCTGGCCAGCTGTTCATCGACGGCCGTTGTTGTCAGCTCTGCTTCGAGGTCGCCGACGCTGCCAAGCACGGGGCACTCGCTGGCTTCTCGAACGCCCACCTGCTCTACTGCGACTGCACGCGCCCCAACGGCGAAAAGATGACGATCGCCGCCGCGATCACAGCTGGCAACCCGGACTTCCTCATCGTAGGTCGCAACGGTGTCTTCTACGACCGACAAGGACGTGATTGGGACGCAACCATCACCAAGGTCGTTGCCAACCCGATCAGCGTGAGGGAGGCGTTCTGGTCGCCGTACAAGAAGCTCGCCCGCATGATCGAGGAGCAGATCAGCAAGCGCGCCGCCGCCAAGGAGGCCGAGTCGGAGGCCAAGCTGACGAGCACCGCCGAGACCACGGCCAACATCGACCAGGCGAAGAAGGACAAGCCGCCGGTAGCAGCACCGAAGAAAATCGATGTCGGGACGGTGGCAGCGATCGGTGTCGCCGTTGGTGGTATCGGGGCGATGGTCGTGGGGATTCTGAGCGTCTTCCTGGGTCTAGGCCTTTGGATGCCGATCGGCATCGTCGCCATTCTGCTGCTGATTTCGGGACCCTCGATGCTGCTCGCCTATCTCAAGCTACGGCAGCGCAACCTCGGCCCGATCCTCGACGCAAGCGGCTGGGCCATCAACGGCCGAGCCAAGATCAACGTCCCCTTCGGGGGCGCGATGACGACGCTGGCCAAGCTGCCCAAAGACGCCGAGTGCAGCCTCGACGATCCCTACGCCGAGAAGCAGCGGCCGTGGAAGCTCTACCTCAGTCTGGCTCTGCTGATTGGCCTGGGCCTGCTGTGGTACTTCGGTCAGCTCGACTCACTGCTGCCGCCGGTGGTGCAGAGCAGCGAGGTGTTGGGCAACTACGCGCCGGGCAAATGAGCCATGCCAGCACGCGTCGCTCGAGCCTCGGCTTCAGTCAAGGCCGACGTCGCTCTCGATCGTGCCGCTTTCGCTCACCTCGGCGCTGCCCTCCAAACGGCCAGCCCTCTGGAATCCTTCTTCTTTTCCGTCTCTTGCAGAGGTGGTTGCAACTCTGCCCCGCGCCGCCGTGGCGAAGTGCCCGTGGCGCCACATCAGCTCCCCCAAGCGAGAGCAGCTCACCCCGACAATCACCAGCGCACCGACGTCGAAACGGGCAGCTTCAGCAGCGGCCGTACTGGCCCAGATGGAAGCGCTCCCGCAGCTGCGATTGCTGGGCCCGTCCAGGCTTCGAGCTCTTGTTGGCGGGATGACTTGGATTACTTGGATTACTTGAATTTTTCGCTCAATCCGAACACACTGCCAGATGGTTGTTCCTAGGGACCCAAAGCATTTTGGTCGCATCGATTCGGAGTACCCAAACATGAGAAAACTGGCATATCTCGTATTCGTTGCCCTGCTCGTCCCCGCCTGTGGCGAAGATGAAGAGCCTTCGGCGTTCACCCAGTGCACCAAAGCCTGTCCGACTGTGTGTGGGGCGATCTGGAGCTGCGGCCCCGATGGGACCTGCACCTGTGGCGACCACTTCGATCAGGTGGATCAGGTGGATGACCGTGACGCGGCACCTGACTTTGAAGTCGAGCCGGACGAAATCGAGCCGGACGAAATCGAGCCGGACGAAATCGAGCCAGACCAGAGCGACGGCATCGATGATACTGAGCAGACTGATGTCATCACACAGCAGTATCGCTTCGTGCGCATCGACGACGTGACGATGAACCCCTT
>JAVFAO010000529.1:0-4240 GCA_034002465.1 Myxococcota bacterium | reverse complement strand
CCAACGACAACGCGAGCCAGATCTGCCGTGAAGCGTTCACGGCTGAGGATTGGTCGACCATCATTGGAGGGGCGCGGGAACTCGGCCCTGCCCTGCTGGTGTTTTTGCGCTCTGTCGAGAGCCTCAGCTTCGAGGAGATTGATAAACAGAGGCTGACACAGCGGCTTGCGATTCGTGTGGAAAACCCCGATGACGCCCGCCCTCATCGCCAAGCGATTGTCAGCGCGCTCGGCACTGAGCCAGCAAGCACCCTACTCGAGCGCCTGCGAACGTACTCTGAGCCCGTCCTTCGGCGCTGGGAGCAGAGCTTCTCGCTCGACTTCGATGGGCACCATGAGGAGCAGCGTTGGCGCGTCGTCACGGGGCTCTTCAATCACCCTGAACTCCTCGATGCAGCAGAGAGCCTTCTCAGCCATGAACAGCGGGCGGTTCCCTGGGCTGGAGCGGCTGCACCAGTTGGTTCCGATGGCTCGAACCGAGGGGTCGCCTGTTTCCTTCCTTTGCCTCTTGTTACCGTCACCAAGGTCTGGCTCCATGGCTTCTTCGACGTCATACACAGTCGCCAGGACCTCACGCGTCCTGTTGCAGCCGGCATTGGCTCAGGAGCTCAAGCTCGGCTCAACTGGAACACAGCACTGTTTCGCTGGGGTGCCGGTCCCGCCTACGCCATGCTCGTTGAGGATCTGCGTGGCGAAGCAGCGACCAATGTCCAGCCCTACACTCTGTTTCCCGAGTCTACCAATGAGTTGACGGGCTTCGAGCAAGCCATGCTCGAGGGCTTCTACGGGAGCACAGAGCAGGCCGTGGACGACCCCTATCGCGGGGTGTTTGCCCGAGATGTCTTTCGCTACGAGCGCTTGGTTGACGGCATCCGATCCATCGGCTGGGATTCATGCATCGGAAAATGGGATGCGGGGGCGGGTGAGCTCGATCTGGCGATTCAGTCGATTCTGCTCTCCGCCGGAGAGCACCTACCAACCCCAGACGTCCCTGAGTTCGTACGCGCTCAGATGCAACACATCAACATGGTGCTCCACCCAAGTCGCATCCGCGATTGCTTGTTCCCGCCCGAGCAAGACCTGCCGGAATACCTCTCGGACCGCGAAAACGTGGTGGCCCTGACTCGGTTCTTTTTGCAATCGAGTGTCGACTTGCTCGAGGGGCTACCCCTTGCTCTTCTCGCGAACGGTGGTTTAGCCGTTTTCGGTGCACAACCACTTTTCCGATGTCCATTCGATCGCCGTGTCCTACTGGAAGCGCTTCCGAGCGAGTGCCTCGACACCCATTTCGCTGAAGTCACAGGTCTACGCGATGCCAATGCTCGATTGGGAATACATGAGCTTGCGCTCGAGGTCGGTATCCGTGCAGTCGGCGCTCTCATCGCCCAAGGGAGCAGAACCGTTGACCACGTGTCCGCACTCTTTCGTTTGCTCGCAGCAAGTTCGGATCGGGAGCTGGCACGACTTCGCACACAGCTCGACCGCCTTCCCATTCTTCCGAAACAGGATGGTTGGGGAACTTTGTCCGATGGCGATCGTCCACTGCTGGTGGAAAGTGAGACCTTGGCGCAAACGCTGGACGCGCTCGGTGTACCGGTGCTCCGCTGCGATGACACGCTGCGCGAGCTCATTCGCAACGCGTCCTCCAAACATCGCGACCTCGACCTTTCGCCATCCCCAGCCAGCCTCGCCCGTTCACTCGCTACGGTCGATGCCGACAAGACTCGACGCCGAAGGCTGCGAAACGGGTTGCGAAACGAAAACCGCCGCAACGCAGTGCTGGCTGCGCTCAGTGAATCGCGGTGGGTGCTGGCTGACATCGGCAACTCGGGGCAGGCCTTCCGACAAATCCCGCTTCTGCCGACCCGATCGGGACACCTCGTCACTGCCAACCAACCAGGTCTGTACCTCCCCACCGAGTTCCGGCCCCCGAGCAGCATTCCAGCAACGGTCACCTTCCTCGTGGACGAATCACGGTGGTCTGCCCTCTATTCCGTCCTCGGTATTCCCCGCCTCGATCTTCAGCGCTTCGTGGATGATCTCCTCTCGCCGGCTTTCGACCACCCCGAGAGCAGCCCTGATGCTAAGATAACCTGGCTTACTTGGCTTCGTGACCGGTCTTCGCAGCTCAACCTCCTTTCGCTCCGAACTCGACGGTGTATTCCCCTTGCAAACGGCGACTGGACTGCGCCAGGCACGACTCTGCTTTTCCTTCCGACTGTCTTTGATGACATGAGCGAGCTCTTCGGAAACGACGCTCTGCAACCCGCCCTACAAGCAACTGAGAGCGAACAGAAGAGCTGGAACTCCTTCTTCGAGGCGTTGGGTCTCAGTCGGCAGCCTTCGTCAGTGCAGTTGCAACAGCGTATTCATGCTCTTGCGCTGCAGCCTTCCGCACACGGACCAATCCAAGAACGCGACGCTTTCCTTCTGGCAATTGGCCGCTACCTGTCCAAAAACTGGACCGCCTACCAAAGCATGCAGACTTGGCTCCAAAGCACTGCGTGGATTCCAGTTGGGCACCAACTCTTTCGACCAAATCAACTGCTGCGGCGCAGTGTTCGCGTTGAGTCGGGCCAGGTACGGACAGACACGCTCGTTGGCCAACAGGATCGCAGTTGTCCCTTTGAGACCCCAGACCTGTTTGCGGGGGCGCTTCAGTTTCGCTCTGTGTCCGTGGCCTCGGTTCTTGCAAACCTTCAAGCCAAGAGCGAAGGTGTACGCCCCAGTATCGAGGACCTCACTCAAATCTACTGCTTCTTGGCAACCCAACAGGTTTCCATGCCTGCAGGTCGCCTACTCTACGATCCAGAACACTCTTGTTGGCGCGAAGCTCAGAACGTATTCTTCAGCCTCCCTGTTGCCATTCGCGTCGCAGGAAGAGTCGACGCACGCTTCTCCGCCGAAGGCTTGCGTCGCCTTGGGGTACGACAGACGCCCACTTGTGACGACTGGCTACGGTTCCTTTCCAGCTACGGCGCGGACCCACTTGAGAACAATTGTCGAAACGAAATTGACGCGATCTATGTGCAGATCCTGAACTCCAGTCCGAAGGCTCTTCCAGGGACAACTCCGATTCTATGCCAAAACAACTGCTTGAGACCTGCAAACGACGTGTTCGTAGATGATTTCCGTCAGAACCGGGCTCACAACATGCCTAACCGCGTTGCAGCCAATCAAGGCAGAACAAAAGAGATCGCACGCCTCGCAGGCTGTCGGGGGCTAAGAAGCGTCCTGCGCGATCGGCTAGTTGAAGTAACCAAAGAGCAGAATTCTCCCGACTGGGTGCAGCATCTCGTCACTCGCCTGCGCTCCAGACTCTTTGCTCAAGCCTTGGCAACGCTTGCAGAGGCTGATGAGGCTGATGAAGGCAGTTGGCGGCAGTCGCTCCAAGCTTTTTCAGTTTCCTGTGCCTCTCTACTTCGCATACAACTGCATTTTCAGGACGAAGCCCAAGGTTCTCCCAGGGACACTTCACTCTTCCTCGCGCGGGACAACGCTCAGACGGTTCTTTGGGTCATCCAGAGTCTGAAGCAGCGCGATGCGATAGACGCATGCGCGAGGGAACTCGCCCGTCTTGTAGGCGAGGAGCAACGCACACTCGAACTCTGTCGTTTGCTCGATTGGGAGCGGTGCTCCGAAAACGAGCTCGTCAGCGTGGCAGAGCAGATAGTCGACGCCCCTTTGGACTCCGAGGTTGAGGTCGACGCTATTCCAACGAGCGACGAGGAGGCACTCCACGAACCGTCGTCACACCAGTGGACGCAAGGTGACCATCGAGTCCGCGCGGATGAACGCTCTCCTTCCAACGCAGGTCAGCGCTCAGCACCCTCAGGTTCTGCCGAGTTGAGCAGCCGCTCCAGCGAGAGCCCCTCACCATCGTCACGTCGCGAGGGCGCGTCGCGCGCCCCCAACCATGGTACGGTGCCACGTTCATGGACAGCAGACACACGCGAAAGACAGTTGCGAAGGTTTCTTGGCATAGGTGTGGGCGCTCTGTCTCCCACAGACCCTGACGGGCCAGTCTCGACTGATTCTTCGGACGATCGCAACAACGCCGAAGCTCGCTATCGGGCCGTAGCCGAGCTCTATGAGCGGAACCATGGACGCACCCCGACCCCCATGGCTCTCAATCAGAGAGGCTTTGACCTCGAGAGCAGGAACGCCGAAGGTGCACTCGTCCGTCGAATCGAAGTGAAAGGCCGAAGCGGTCCTTGGGCGAACGGCGAGCTCGTCACCAT
>JAVFAO010000528.1:0-4242 GCA_034002465.1 Myxococcota bacterium | reverse complement strand
CCCACTTCAGCGTGTTGCAACGGCCTTCGACCTATGGTCCAAGAACGCACGTGCTTCGTATGCTCGAGGCTATTCGCCAAGCCACTCACAGATCGAGCCGTTCGCTGCGTCACTGGCCATGCAGATGTGCAGCGGGCTGCAGTAGCGTTCGCTGGCCATCGCGTGGTGAGGCAGAGAGGTCGAGCAGCGCAGCTCGCAGTTGCCCTGCACTGCGTCCTCGCGCGGGTAGATGCAGGTCAATGGCCCCTCGCAGTCGCTGTCGCAGTAACAGGGCTTGCGCAGGCTGCCGTTGAGTTGGAAGTCGGCGACGCAGTTGCCGTCCTCGCATAACCATCCCTCGGGGCAAGGTTCTTCGGGGCGGCAGCCTGGTTGGACCTGGCAAGTCAGGTCAAAGCCGTCGTCCATGCTGATGCAGGCGCCACGCATGCAGTCGAAGCTGGTCTCGCAGGGCTCGGCGCAAGCCTTGAACGGACCCGCGAGGCCGAGCGTGGACAGACAGCGCATGGGCGAAGGGCAGTCGCAGTCGAAGTCGCAGGGGCCCGGTTCCGCCGTCTCACAGGCGCGTTCGATGGGCGCCTCGACCATCACGGCGAGCGTCTTTTCCCCTGCTCTCAGCGTCCACTCGCCTACCTGCCCAAGCTGCAGCGTGAGCATCCTGGTGACCTGTCGAGAAGCGCCGAGGCAGTCCATCTCCCGTGTCCACACGCGGGGACGCAGGTGCACCGTCTTGCTCGCCTCGTCCACCTCGACCAGGGGCATCGCGAGCTGCTCGTAGCACTCTTGCATATGCAGGACCCCGACTCGAAAAGAGCGCTTTGCGTTTGGCGCCAAGGCATCGACGAGGAGCAGGTCCAACACGTCTGCGTCGAGCAACTCAGTACGCCCGCAGCTCGGCGTCTCGTCGGGCTCGACGTCGGCGGTGTCGCTGAGCTCGGTGCTGTCTGGGAGCTCGGCGGTGTCGCTGAGCTCGCTCTGATCCTGCACGTCGATGGTGTCGCCTGGGGTGTCCTCTGCGTCTTGGTCGACAGGAGGATTGGGATCCTCCACCGCTTCGTCGTCACAGCCAAACATCATCCAGAACGCGATGGGAAGCACACTCAGGACCAGGATTTTGCTCATCTCCTCCTCCAGCGTTGAGACGCTTTCCCCTCGACCATGACAAAGGCGTGAGACGCTGTCAATTGGCAGATGCCCGCTCTTGGGCAACGCGCTCCCTGCATGTGAGCTTCAAGCCGGGCATTGCTCATTGTCAATCAGTGGACTTGGCCACTGAAGCAGCGTATGGGATCGAAGATGAGGGCTCGACCCTGGAGCTTGCCATGTCACTCTTCTCCCCTGCGCTTGCGCTGCTTCGCCAACTGGTCATGGTGCCGACGCCCAACCCCCCGGGCTATGAGGAGCGACTGCTCGACGTGCTGCAGCCGCTGTTGCAGGAGGCTGGCTTCGACTGCCAGCGCGTTCCCTTGCATTCGGGGCGCGCCTCCTTGGTCGCCGTGCTGCCAGGCGAGCTCCCTGGTCTCGCCCTGTTTGCGCATCTCGATACGGTGCGGGCCGAAGAGGTTGGCTGGGAGACGGCTCCTTTCGAGCTGCACGCGCGAGGCTCCCGCTTCTATGGTCGCGGCACGGCGGATATGAAGGGGGGGCTCGCAGCCAGCGTCGTCGCCGCCGTCGACTATGCCATCTCCGGTGCGCCGCGTCGGCGAGCGCTTTTCCTCGCGCTGACGGCCGACGAAGAATACGGCTATGGGGGCGCTCGCAGCATCCAGGCTGCAGGGCTGCTCGACAACTGCCGCACTGTGGTCATTACCGAGCCGACAGAGAACCTGCTCTTTTGTGGACAGAAGGGCGAATTCTGGCTCGAGCTGCGGCTGCACGGAAAGGCCGCGCATGGCTCGGTTCCCGAGACGGGGGTCAACGCCATCGAGGCGGCGCTGGAGCTCGCTTCCGCGCTGAAAGCCTTTGTGTGTGGACTCGCTCCGATTCCTGGTCGCGGTCGCAGCAGCTTCAATCTCGGAGAGATGCAGGGAGGGCGCCAGGTCAACGTGGTGCCTGACAGGTGCACCATGCGCGTCGACCTGCGGCTGGTCTGCAGCAGCCACCGCGAGCGCATCTTGGCTTTTCTCGCCGAGCGGCGTGAGAGCTTGCGCTCTGCAGGGCTTGGCCTCGCGCTCGAGGAGCTGGCCTGGGTCGAGCCGGTGCTGGCGAGAGCCAAGAGACCCGACACTGAACGCCTGCTCGAGCTGCTGCGAGCAAACGGCGAGCACGACGAGCCGGTGCTGGCCCCCTACTCCACCGATGCCGTCGCTTTCGCACCCGCTGCTGCCCATGCCGACACCGAATTCATGATCTTCGGGCCTGGCTCCATTGCCCAGGCTCACCAGCCCAATGAATACATCGAGGCGCAGAGTCTGCGCGATTTCGTCGATACGCTGCGGGCCGCCCTCGAGTTGTGGTGCGCATAGCGAAACGTCGTCCGCCGGCTCAAGATGCTTCGTCGAGTGATTTTCGCACGCCCCAGACCGCCCACAGCGCCCACATGCCCTGGGCGTCAAGCTCATTTTGCTCCGCCGACAGGCTAGAGAGCCTAGGCAGGGCGTCCTTCAGCAAGGCCACCTGAAAGTCGCTGGCCTGCGGCTCCAGGCCTGCGGCCACGCGCTGAGCGAGCGAGGTGGCCGCGTCCAACCAGTCCTGCCAGGCCGCGCGGTGGGTGAGCAACAGCGGCGCCAGCTCTGCGAAGACCTGCTCCTGCTCGGCCCGGTTTTGCTCCCAAGCGCGCTCCGCGTCTTGGACTTCCTGCGGGCTTATCCAGCCCCTCTCGAAGGCGAAGGAGATGCCCGTCATCTCTGGCGCGGCTGCGCGCAGGGCCTCGTAGCGCTGCACGAATGGCAAGAAACAGTCGGGAATCACGCGCTCCTCCAGAAGGCGGTCATTTGACGCTCCATTGGGGTTCGAGGGTCTTTTCGGTGAGCACACAGGACTTGCTTGCACCTTCGCCGAGCCTGTAGACCTGACCGAGGGACTGAGCTTCACCAAAGACGAGGCGACTACTGGCCAAGAGGCGTTCCTGCGTCTTGCCGTCATCGCCATCGCTGAGGACAACGGTCAGTGCGTCAAAAGCGCTGGGCAGCTTGATGCGCAGTCGCACTGGGCCATCTTTCACAACGCTCGCCTCGACGGTCGGTGAGGTCTCGGGCTTACCATGTGCAGCGTGAACCGTGCCGTCCATCATGATGCCCCACTGGTAGACTTGACCCGTTTTGGGCGTATGACAATCGGCATAGGGCAGCTCACCGCTGGGCACCATCCACAGCTCGAGATGGTCGTCATGCAGCCAGTTCTTGCTTCCCGAAACCCACTTGTCATCGCGCAGCTCCACGAGCAAGACGTCTTCACCCACGAGCAAGGCGGAAAACGCGGCGTCGGCCGCTTCACCTGCTTCTCCGTGGGTGATGAAGCCACCTGCGCCGGTGCTGTCGACCCGCAGCGAGCATTGGCCAAGGCCAAGCTCCTTCCAAGACTCCTTCCACTCCCAGGCAGGCAGTGCGGGAAGGTAGGCGAACTCGAAAGACACCAGCTTCTGCTCTTCTCCCTCAGTCGCGCCACATAGCGGCAGTGACGAGCTGCCAGATCCCTGAAACTGCTCCCATGACCACCGACGTGAGCTCAGAAGGTCGGGGTTCCAAGAGAAGAAGCTGTCTGCCTCCTCCGAGACGATGCGCAACGGCACGAGCTGCCATGTGGTGGCCGTCGACCAACGCTGGGCCGAGCCGCCGTACTGCCGATGCTCCAAGCGGTTGTCGGTGACAGTGATGGTGTCCTCACCCACCCCAGAGGCGCCATATCCATCGTTGCAGAGCTCGAGCAGGAGCTTGGTCTTGGGAACCTTACTGTGCTCGACCAGCCAGTACTGATTGGTGTGGCAGAACTCGCCACTGGGCAGCGGCTCGAAGAGCGGGGAGCGGCCGCCATCGGCTTGCGCGTGCAGCCCCACCTCTACCACCTGCAAGACGTTGCCATCCGGTGACTTGCCAGCATCGTAGATGGTCTGGATCTGACACGGTTTGACGTCCTTGCACAGCAGCTCGAAGAGCTCTCCCGAGCGTTGTGGTGACTGGTCCATGCTCGGGAGGGCGCTCACAGTCCCCCAAAACAAGACCAGCGCCACCACGGCGTGCCGCAGCGTTGCATGCGTTGAACCAACCCCCTGACGTTCAGCTCTCATAAGACTTCCTCCAGTGCCCG
>JAVFAO010000527.1:0-4262 GCA_034002465.1 Myxococcota bacterium | reverse complement strand
AGACGCTGACTCCTGCCTCGCTTCGCTCACTTCTTGTCGATTGGGCACTTGGCCTGTTCCCCCAACTTCTGAAACCTGCATCGCGTCGTTCATGGAGTTCTTGTCCATTGGGCGCTTGGCCTGTTTCAGGGCGACCGGCCGGTCGCCCCTACGACTGCGAATTTCGTCATATTGCGCGTGACTTCTTGTCGATTGGGCACTTGGCCTGTTTCCTCAACTGCTCAACCGCAGAGCTCGCAGAGGAACGCAGAGGAGAGAAGAGGAGCATTGCTTTGCGTTCTCTGCATTTCAAAAAGGTGAGGACCTCACAGGCGCAAGGCCGCGTTCTCCCAGTTCACCAGATGGTCGAGGAAATTCATGAGGTAGACCTGCCGCTCGATGCCGAAGTCACCATGGTAGCCGTGTTCCCAGAGATCGCAGCCGAGCAGCGCGGTCTGCCCGAAGCAGAGTGGGTTCACGCCGTTCTCGGTCGCCAGGATTTGCAGGGTCTTCTTGTAGCCCCTGACGAGCCAGACCCAGCCCGAACCGAAATGCGCAGCTCCAGCAGCGATGAAGGCATCCTTGAAGGCCTGCACCGAACCGAAGGACTTGTTGAGCGCCTTCTTCAGGGCCAAGGGCATGGGCTTTTCGGGCTCAGGGCCCATCATCAGCCAGAACGCGCTGTGGTTCCAATGCTGGCTCGCGTTGTTGAAGATGGCCGACTGCGCGAGCGAGCCAGGTGAGTAGCTGTGGCGAATGAGCTCCTCGAGGCTCATCCCCTCCCACGCCGTACCTGGGATGAGGGCGTTGCAGTTGACGACATAGACCCTGTGGAGCGCGTGGTGACGCGCGAGGGTCTGCGGCGACATCCCCAAGTCTGCGAGGGCGTCGTAGGCGTAGGGCAGTTCGGGGAGGGTGAAGGGCATGAGCAATCCTCTCGGAAGAAGGCTCGAACCGCAGCGATCTACGTTGACCAAGGCAAGCGCGTCAAGGCACGCCCGAGCCCTTCGAGCCCTTCCCTGCTCCCGGTACAACGTCGACTGGAAGACAATCACAAATGCGCGAAGCTCGGAACCTGAGCCCTGCCCTGCTGTCATAGACCGTCGTTCATGGGACGCGCAGCCTGCGCGCGTTCCCCTTTGTCACTGCTTTGCTGAGGAGCCGTCATGAACCGCCGCGCCCCGATCACCATTGTTGTGTCTGCACTCCTGCTCTGCGCCTGCGATCCATCGGTGACGCAGCCTACTGCCCAGCTCGACGAAGCCGCTGCTCAGGACGACAGCGCGCTGCCCTCGTCGCAAAGCAGAGAAGCGTCCCCCAACGAACCTCCGGCCAGCGCTCTTCCCCCCGCCGAGAGCGCGTCTGCTGCGCCGCTACCCCTCGACCCCGAGCTCGCCAAGGAGCTGCTCGCCAAGCCCCCCCTCGACCCGACGGCGCAGCCGCTCGACGATGCGCAGGCGCTAGAGGCTGCCCGCAACTGCAAGACCGAGCCAGGCGAGCTCCCGAGGCTAGGGCTGATGCTCAACGGCGAGCGCTATGAGCTGCCGCTGCAACACACCCACGTCAAGGCCAAGCTGGTGGGCGGGGTGGCGCAGATCGAGCTCAGCCAGCGCTACCGCAACCCCTTCGACCAGGCCATCGAGACCGTCTACGTCTTCCCCCTGCCCGAGAACGCCGCGGTCAACGCGATGCGCATCGTCATTGGCGAGCGGGTCATCGAGGCAGAAATCCGCAAGCGCGAAGAGGCCCGCGCCGTCTACGAGGAGGCCAAGCAAGAAGGACACACCGCGGCCTTGCTCGAGCAGGAGCGCCCCAACGTCTTCACCCAGTCGATCGCGAACATCGCCGCGGGTGAGGACATCGAGGTGGTCATTGGCTACGTGCAAAGCCTGACCTACGACGCCGGAGAATACGAGTGGGTGTTCCCGATGGTGGTCGGACCGCGCTTCATCCCAGGCTCGCCCAAGGGCCGCTCTGGCACGGGTTGGTCTGCCGACACGGACGAGGTTCCTGATGCCTCGCGGCTGACGCCGCCGGTGGTGGGCGCTGGGATGCGCACGGGCCACGACATCTCGCTGGAGCTCGAGGCGAGCATGGGCTTTGCGATTCAGAGCTGGAGCGTGCCGACCCACGAGGTCGCGGTCGAGAGTGAGGGCGGCGAGCTTCGCTTGGCTTTGGCCGAAAAGGAGTCCCTGCCCAACCGGGACTTCATCTTGCGCTTCAGCGTCGCAGGCGAGCAGCCCCAGGCGAGCTTGCTAGAGGCGGAGGGCTATTTTTTGCTCAGCGTGCAGCCGCCGCAGCTCGAGCTCGAGGAGCTGGTGGGGCGACGTGAGCTCATCTTCGTCATCGACATCTCGGGCTCGATGTGGGGCAAGCCCATGGCGATGTGCAAGGACGCAGCGTCGCAGGCCATCCGAATGATGCAAGCGGTGGACACCTTCAACGTGATGGTCTTTGCAGGCAATGAACGCATGCTCTGGGCCGAGCCTCGTCCTGCCAACGACAACAACATCAGCGAGGCCATTCGTTTCGTCGACGGGCTCAACGCTGGCGGCGGCACCATGCTCTCCGGCGCGCTCGAGACAGCGCTCTCGCCGTCGGTGGAACAGGGCCGTCACCGTTATGTCTTTCTTATGACCGATGGCTTCGTGGGCAACGAGGATGCGATTCTGTCGCTGGTCAGCCGCTTTGCTGGCGACGACTCGGGGGGCAAGAAGCGGGTCTTTGGCTTTGGTGTGGGTTCGAGTGTGAACCGTGTGCTGCTCGAGGGTGTGGGCAGTGAAGGCAAGGGCGCGACGGTGTATGCGAGCAACCGCGAGGATCCGAGCTTGGCGGTGAAGCGTTTCTTCTCGATGATCGACCACCCGATAGCCACCGAGCTGAGCATCGACTGGGGCGGTCTCCAGGTGAGCGAGGTCTACCCGACGACGCTGCCGGACCTGTTGGCCTCGCGCCCGGTCTTGATTCACGGCCGCGTCGAGGGCGCTGGCGAGGGGACGGCTCTCCTGCGTGGTATGGCCAATGGCCGTCCTTTCGCGCTGCCGATTGCGCTCAGGCTGGGGGCGAACGACCCCGACAAGGCCAGCATCCTGGGCAGCTTATGGGCGCGCGCCAAGATTGCGGAGCTCTCCCGCGAGCTCTGGGATGGACCGCAAGCGCAGGTGGTCGAGGCGATCACGGCGCTGGGCATCGAACACCGGCTGCTGACCGCGTATACCAGCTTCGTGGCGGTCGATCGCTCGAGGAGAGTGGGCGATGGCACGCCGCTGCAGGTGGTGCAGCCGGTGGATGGGGCGGAGGACGTGTCGATGCAGCACGCAGCGCCCATGAGCGCGCAGGTCGGCACCTCCAGCGGCTCCTATGGGCTTGGGCTGTCTGGTGCGGGCCGGGGAGGCGATGGCAGCAATGCGGGAGGCTTTGGCATTGGCCGTTTTGGCACGGCGGGCCGCGGCGGTCAGGTGTTCGGCGCCGAATCCGAGTCTGAGGAGAAGGCTACGCCGAAGCCGAAGCTGAAGCCCGGCAACGCCGAGGTGCAGGGCTCACTGAGCAAACGCATCGTCCAGAAGGTCATCAAGCAACACCGCGCTGCCCTGAAGGCATGTTATGAGAGCGCGCTGCAGCAGGACCCGAGCCTGGAGGGCAAGCTGACGGTGAGGTGGAGCGTCGACGAGAACGGCGTCGTGAGCGACGTGAGCATCACCCTGGACACGGTCGGTTCCCCGGAGCTTGCCGCCTGTGTGATCAAGACCGTCGAAGGGATGCGCTTTCCCAAGTCGCAGGCCGGGAAGATTATCATCACCTACCCCTTCGAGTTCAGCCCATCGGAGTGAAGGCTCGATCTGGAGGACGGTGTGGGTTGCCCCGCAACGCGGGGAGGGGCTGGAGCGAGCTCGCGCGAGTGACAGCCAGGGGTCCGACAGCGCAGGAGCGGTGCCTCGGTTGACCAGGGATGTGAGAGCTCACGCAGAGGCGCAGAGGCGCAGAGTGGGTGGGTCGAGCGCTGATTTCCGTGGTCTCCGCTCAGCCAGCGTGGATTGCGCAGGATCAGGCGTGGGGCAGGCTTTCCTGCCGGCCGACCGAAGCTCGGGGCAGCCAGGGGTCCGACTGCGCGGGACTGGTGCATCGGTTGAACTGGGAGGTGCGAGCTCACGCAGAGGCGCAGAGGCGCAGAGTGGGTGGGTCGAGCGCTGTTATCCATGGTCTCCGCTCAGCCAGCGAGGGATGCGAAGGAAGAAACGTGGGGCCGGCTTCCAGGCGGCCGACCGAAGCTCGGGGCAGCCAGG
>JAVFAO010000526.1:0-4264 GCA_034002465.1 Myxococcota bacterium | reverse complement strand
GCTCACCGACGCGCCAGAGCTCGAAGAAGCCAGTGACGAAGAGGCAACAACCCCTAGCGACACCCTCGACCTGAGCGCCGCACCCCAGCCCGAGCTCAGCCAACACACCGAACTCGCCCCCGACCTGAGCGCTGCCAATGACGCCAGCAGCGACCTAGTCCCAGCGCCAACGGCTGACGCGAACGAGCTCCCCATCGATACCGAGGCAGCCCCTACGCAGGCCGAAATCGATGCACAGGTCAAGCAACTCCAGCAGCAAGCCTTCATGCAATTGCGTGAAAAACGCCATCTGGAGGCTATCGAGACGCTAGAGCAAGCGCTCGCCCTGAAAGAAGATTTCTTCGTACTGATGTCCCTTGGCCTCGCACGACTCGAGGCGGGACAAGCCTGTCAAGCCATCGACGTCTACGAGCGAGCCTTGCTGCTGCAACCTGACAACCCCCTTCCCAAAGACAAGCTCCTCGAAGCCAAGCAGGGCTGCAAACGGCGCGACTGACCCCTCGAGTTCAGGATTGCAGGTGCAAGCCCGCACGTGGAACGAGCGCAAATCGCTCACAGGACTCGCCGCTTGGTCTGTTGCCATGCCGCTGCAACGGAGGAGGGAACGCCTCGAAAAGACTTGCGTCCTGAGCACCGTCAGACTCCGACTCGGCCTCTCTCGACCAAAACCGCAGCGACGGCTCGGCGAGCGGTTCACCAAGGGTGACCTGAAGGTAGTTGCGCGCCAGACGCGTATACCACTCACCCCCTCGAATCTTGAGACCCTCAAGACCACCGTTACGCGCGCCTGAATAGCGTCCAAGCACCTCATCCGGAATTGGAGCCATGCTCATTCCGTATTCCCTCGCCAGCATTTTCAACCCACTCAGATGGTAATCGCTGGGCGACATGACCTGCGCCAGCGCGACGAAAGGATCCAGACCTCGGCGACTGCTCAGCCAGTATGCAGCCATCGCTCCTGCGCGGTCAGCACCATGCAGGCAGTGCACGAAGACGGTGCCTGGAGGCTCCCTTTCAATGATACGCATCACCTCCTCGGCGTACTGCAAGCGCGTACGAATGGGGAAGACGTGGTGCTGCAAAGCGAGGGCGTCGATGCGCTGCTGGGTCCCTCGGTGCGGACGGTGCAGGCTGACGATGGTGCGGATACCCAGGGTTGCAAGCTCGTCGATGTCCTCCCCCGTCGGCATGGCCCCTACGGAGAAGGTATCGACATTTCGAAAATTCCTGGGCAAAGCCCAAGAATCCATGGGCAAGCCGCAAATCCCGAACAGCACCGTGAGAATGGCCAAAAAAAGACGAGAATTCAAGGCAGTTGCTCCTTCGTTGGCCCCAATCCTTGCGACCCAACGCGGTGCGCTCACGGATTCACCCCACAGCATTCCGAGAATAGTCTCAGCACCTCATGCTGCGCCACTGGTCCTCCCCTCCTCTTGGGGGGCCGGTGGACCAAGTCTCCTGGCTCTGAGTTTATTCGCCCTCAGTCCCCGTCGCAAGAACTCGGGGGAACAGGCCAAGCGCCCAATCGACAAGACATGCGCTTTTCTCCCATTTCTACCCATCAACGACCCAAGCAGGCGCTGCCCTGCCATTTTCCCGCTCCTGACGGCGATCCGCTGGAATCGCGGAATCAAGAGCAGCTCTCGAACGTAGCATAGTCTGCGTCTGCACCCGCGGCGGCGCACTCTTCTTCTCTTGACGCCTTGACATTGGCTTTGCTTGGAGCCACGCTAGGGCCCCTTGACGGTGCAATGAGCAGCCCTCTTGCGCGCCGCCGCCCGGCAAGGAAGGCCGGAGTCGCTGCCGCGATGAATCGACACCAGATTGGCAATCAAATCGCACAACGCTATCAGCTGAGGTCTCTCATTGGCCGCGGTGGCATGGGAGCGGTTTACCAATCTCTTGACACGAAAACGCAGCGCCTCGTCGCCCTCAAATTGATTCGTCCGGAATTCTCCTCGGACCTCAAGACGCGACGTCGCTTCAACAAAGAAGCGCGTGCCTTTGCCTACCTCAAACACCCCAATATCGTCGAGGTTTACGACTTCGGCCAAGATGATGACGGCACCCTGTTCCTCGCCATCGAGCTGGTCGACGGACACTCTCTCAGGGCTTGGAGACGACTCGCCCTCCCCCTCTCCTCCATCCTCAGCATCACCGATCAGCTCCTGGCGGCCCTCGCCCACGCCCACGCCCGAGGCGTCATCCATCGTGATCTGAAGCCTGAAAACGTCTTGCTCTACCTCCCTGCCGAAGCCACCGTGCCAACGGTCAAGCTGGTCGACTTCGGACTGGCGAGCCTGCCCTCGGTGGCGCGGGGCGCAAGCCAACAGACAGGCACCATCATCGGAACACCCAGCTACATGGCCCCTGAGCAGGCCCGCCCCTCGAAGGGTGTGGTCGGCCCCGGCACCGACATCTACGCCGTCGGCGTCATCCTCTACGAGCTGCTCTGTGATCGCCTTCCCTACGAGGGAGATGGTGGCATCGACCTCATCTTGAAGCACCTGCAACAACCTGTGCCTCCCCTGGTGCCAAGACCTGGTCTCGAAATCCCTGAGCTGCTCTCGCAGGTGGTGCAGCGAGCGCTCGCCAAAAAACCCTGGGATCGTTTCGTCAATGCCGCCGACTTTCGTAGAGCTTTGCAGGCCGTGGACGTGGTCCCAGAACCCATGCCCCGACTCGAGCTCCCCGCCCTGGACACCGCCGATGGTGGCACGCAGCACCCAACCCCCGAGCGACTGCAGACACCCACCCAGAGCACGCCCACGAGCCAGCGCAGCGAGCGAAGCTTGAACGAGCGCGTGCGCTCATCGACCCGCTGGTCAGTGCTCCCTCGTGACGGCGGCCCCGCAGCGAGCGTACAGATCCCAACCCCACCCGTGGGCACTCCATCCATCAATTCCGACGCCTTCGCCACTGGCTCGGGCCCCATGCTCGGCCGCGAAGTGGAACTGCACCGCGTCCAGGAAATCTGTGAGCGCGCCCTCAATGGGCAGGGGCAAATAGTCATCATCGAAGGCGAAAGCGGCATCGGCAAGAGCCGCTTCGTGCGCTCTCTGGTACACAGATATACCGAAACTGGTCTCATGCGCGCCGCCAGCGGTCTGTATGCCGCAACCGACGGAAACGGACCAAATATCGGAATACGAGGCGCCCTCGAAGTCGCCTTCGCCACCAGCGATATGGACCGCAGCGCGATGCGCATCCAGGTCCGCGGTGTGCTCGAACGCCTCGGTATCCTCGACGAGCACGACAAAAACGAGCTCATCGAATACCTGCGCCCCAGCCGTAACCTCCAAACCAAAGCCGTCGCCGAGGTCAGTGATGCCAGCGCACAGCGCCAGCGCTCCATGCACGCCCTCCTGCAACGCGTCTTCCGACTGCTCGCCCAGGAAATTCCCTTCCTCGTCATCTTCGAAGACGTGCACTGGGCGACAGATGGCATCGAGCTCTTCCTCGAATCCACCGCCAGCTCCTTCCGCGTCCACAGCACCCCCTGCCTTTTCGTCTGCACCGCCACCCCAGAAGAGCTCGCCAGCAACCCTGGCATCAACGAAGGGCTCACCCACCTCGGCCGCTTCGAAGGAAGCTGCGTCCACCGGCTCAGCCTTAGCCGCCTGAGTCGACAGGACTCACTCGCGCTGATCCGCAGCATCCTCCCTCTCGACCCCAAGGTCGCCGACGGCATCGCCACCAAGTCGGGCGGAAATCCCTTCTATGCCGTGCACTTCCTCAACAGCCTCAGACAAGATAACCGCCTCGTCAAAGCGCAAGGAAGCTCGCTCTGGAAGCTGCGTGAGGAATACCAACTCGAAACCGCACTGCCACCCTCGGTCGCCGACATCCTGCGCCGCCGACTGCAACGCACACGGGCCAAGCTCGGCGAAAAGGCACCGCTCTTCGAGGAGCTCCTGGTGCGAGTCGCCATCTTGGGGATGTCCATCAGCGAACCTCTGATCGAGGCCTTCCTTCGCCAAGAAGGCGATGCCCAACTCATCGCCGCCCTCGATGAAGCCCTCGACGCCTGGATCAACGCGGGCCTGCTCAGAGAGAACAACGACAGACAGTCGGATCTGCTCGCCTTCGATCACGTCCTGATCAGACAGGTCATCCTCGAAGACGTGCCCAGCCGCAAGCGGCGCCGCCTACACAAGATCGCCGCCATCACCAAACGCGAACACTTCTACCCCTACTTGCAGGCCGTCGCCTCGGACATCGCCGACCACTACTTGGCTGCAGGCGAGGTCGAGGCCTCGTGTGA